>SFPN01000021.1 GCA_004551945.1 Clostridiales bacterium
TACACTGATCTTGCGTTTTGGGATTTTTCTTCACAAATTAATTCTAACGCAAACACCGCGGATAGGAAACCCTTTCGGACTCCTATCCGCGGTGTTTTTTAGTCGCTATTTTGCAACGCGCCCTTATTTTACAGGTGCAGGAGCCTGTTTCTCAGCAGGCTCTTTTTTTACCCCTCATACCCTGTCCTTTCCCCGCATATACATGTTCTACCAACTCATCGGGAAAGGAAGGGATGCTATGTCCTTCGACGAAAAGTCCGGGGCCCAGGTCCACCGGGTCATTCTGGAAGACCGCAGCCGCCTGACCGTCTCCGGGGTGGACGGGGTGGAGAGCTTTGACGAGTCCTCCATCCTGATGACCACCGCCCAGGGCATGCTCATCATCCGGGGCAGCGGCCTGCACATTGAAAAGCTCAGCCTGGACGGGGGCGACCTGCTGGTGGAGGGCACCGTGGACGCCCTGACCTACGAGGAGGAGGACAGCCGCCAGGGCTCCTTCCTGGGCCGGCTGTTCCGGGGATGAGCATCTCCACCCAGGCCCAGGCCCTGGTCTTTCTGGTCTGCCTGGGGGTGGGGGCCGCCCTGGGGCTGCTCTACGACCTGCTGCGTCTGCTCCCCCTGGCCCTTCCCCGGCGGTGGCTCCGGGCGGCCGCCGACCTGACCTTCTGGGCCTTCGTCTGCGCCGCCCTCTTCCTCTGCGCCATCTTTCTGGAGACCGGCCCCGTGCGGCTGTACACCGCCGTCTCCTTCTTTCTGGGGGCGGCCTGGTACTTTACCCTCCTCAGCCCCCTGGTGCGCCGTCTGCTGGACCGGACCCTCCGGCTGTGCCGCCGGCTGGCGGGGTGGGCGGCCGCGCCTTTCCGGCGGCTGTTTTCCGCTCTCCTGGCCCCGTGTGCAGTTTTTCTCCGGAAGGTAAAATTTTCTTGCAAAAAATGCTTTCCTTTTTCCCGGTTGTGGAGTAAGATATATTATCTCTTAAGCAGACCGCAGGGCGGGCGGCCCGGCCGCTCCCCTCCCCTCACCCACCGAGAAACGGAGGCGACCCACAGTGTTCCCCAAAAAACGGGCTGGTCTTCTTGGGAAGATCCTTCTGATCGTGGTTCTGGCGTACATGATCTTCCTGCTGATCGGCGTCCGCCAGAAAATTGCCATCGCCAAGGCCGAGGTGGAAACCCTCACCGAGCAGGTGGCCCAGCAGACCCAGTCCAACACCGAGCTTTCCAACGCCATCGAAAACCGCGATAACCCCAACTTCCTGGAGGACATCGCCCGGGAAAAGCTGGATTTGGCCTCTCCCCACGACAGAGTCTTTTATATTACCGATTAAAAAAGAGAGACGACTCTCTATTTGCTCAATCCCTTGAGCTTTATTTTAACGAGGAGGATTTTCAGTACATATGGAAATCAGTGTAGGCGCAATCCTGGAAGGAACCATCAAAAGCATCACCAAATTCGGCGCGTTCGTGTCCCTGCCCGGCGGCCGGTCCGGTCTCGTCCACATCTCTGAAATCGCCCATTCCTATGTGGCCGACGTGAGAGACTTCCTGACGGAAGGGCAGACCGTGAAGGTCAAGGTGGTCGGCATCGACGACGCCGGCCGCATCAACTTGTCCATCAAAAAGGCCACACCGCCTCCTCCCCGTCCCCAGCACGCCCAGCGGGAGCGTCAGGGCGGCCGGACCGAGTTCCGTGGAAACGGCCGGAACTTTAACTCCGCGCCCCGCTCCAACAACTTCTCCCGGGAGCCCCGGCCCGCTGCCGCAGCGCCCCAGGCCGCCGGCCCCGCCGATTTCGAGGCCCGCCTGAAGCAGTTCATGCAGCAGTCCGACAGCAAGCTCTCTGACCTGCGCATGACCGAGAAGCGCAGCTCCCGCCGCAGCGGCCACCGCTAAACAGCCTTTCCCCCGCCCCGACCGGTTCACCCGGCCGGGGCGGTTTTTTGTCCCGGGCAAAAAAAATGCGCGCCTTCTCACCGGAAAGCGCGCAAGCAGGAGAATGGAATGAACGATGTCATCTGACGGACAACACCTGCCGCCGGATTTATGGTATCCCAATTTCTTCCATCCGTCAAGGGGTCCCTTTTGTCGGGTTTTGTCCCATCCCCCAGGGTTCGCCCTTCCGGGAAATCTATTTTCTCTTTTTCCCAAAAACAACGTGACTTTCCCCGGAAGGTATGGTATACTGTGCTTGTAAGGACGCAGGAATTCCTTCTTGCTCCCCCTTACTCCCACGAAAGGAGCTGACATACATGAAATTCACCTTTACCGACAAGAAAGTGAACATCCCCAACCGGGTGCACGCCTATGCTGAGAAGAAGATCGGCAAGCTGGACCGTTACTTCAAGACTGAGCCCGAGACCTCCGTGGTTTTCAGCGTGGAAAAGGGCCGCAATATTCTGGAAGTGACCATCCGCTCCGGCTCCACCATCATCCGCGTGGCAGAGAGCACCTCTGATATGTTTGTCTCCATCGATGCCGCCGTGGCGTCCATTGAACGCCAGCTTCGCAAGAACAAGTCCCGTCTGGAAAAACGCCTGCGCAAGGAAGCCTTTGACGCAATCCCCTCTGAAGAGTACTTTGTTCCCGAAGCCGACGAGGCCGAGGAGCCCTCTTATCAGCTGGTTCGTTCCAAGCGGTTCTTCTTCCGCCCCATGACCGTGGAGGAAGCCATCCTGCAGATGAACCTGGTGGACCACACCTTCTTCGCCTTCCGCAACGAAGACGAGGGCGGCGCGTTCTCTGTTGTCTATAGGCGCAACGACGGCGGCTACGGCATCATCATTGACCAGGATTGATCCCCGGTTTTAACCGGTTTTTCATACCGCATCTTCCCCCTCCGGCCCAAGCGGCCGGAGGGTTTTTCGTCCCCCAGGCAGAAAAATCGCCCCGGCAGCACAGGCTGCCGGGGCGGTTTTCGTCTTAACTGGGGGACCCTCAGATCTGCTCAGTTGCGACAACAGCGGAGCTGGTGCCGTTCTTGGGAGCGGGCTCCTGGCCATAGGGGTTGTTGGGGTCAGCAGAGGCGCAGCCAGCCAGCAGAGCCAGGCTCATCAGCATTGCCATGCACAGGGCGATCATCTTCTTCATCTCAGTTCCTCCTTCGGTTTACGGATATGTATGAATATCCAGACGAATCAATATCGTGCTATGGGTATAGTATCCCTCTTTTTGACGGATTTTTCAACCCAAACTTAGGGACCCACTGGAATTTTATCGTTTTACACCATTTTCAGTTGTTATATTTGTACAAAAACACAACATTTTCTTTGTGCATATTTTCAGGTGCAAGCGTTTGTCCCCGTTGTATCCTTAGTCATCCAGCTTCAGGTCGCCCTCCTTGATCCAGCCGGCCTTCCGGCAGGGCAGGCTGATGAGCCAGGTAAGCACGGCGGGCAGCACGAAGCACACCAGCACCATCCCCAGCCAGTCCATGCCGGTGACGGAGGCCTTCAGGCCCTCGGCCACGTCGTTGACCCAGCCGGTGTACACGCCAATGGGGCCCACCAGGCCGCAGGTGCCCATGCCGGAGGA
Source organism: Clostridiales bacterium (assembly GCA_004551945.1). Classification (GTDB taxonomy): domain Bacteria; phylum Bacillota; class Clostridia; order Oscillospirales; family Oscillospiraceae; genus Evtepia. The sequence continues at coordinate 3,531 of SFPN01000021.1, forward strand.
AACGGGGGTGCCGTTCATCTCCATGCGGAACAGGCAGGTGGCAATGGGGCCGGTGATGGCGGAGGCCACCGTGGGGGGAATCCAGATCTTGGGGTTGCGGACGATGTTGCCCATCTGGAGCATGGAGGTGCCCAGGCCCTGGGACACCAGGCCGCCCCACTTGTTCTCCCGGAAGGACATGACAGCAAAGCCCACCATCTGGGCGCAGCAGCCGGCCACCGCCGCGCCGCCGGCCAGGCCGGTGAGGCCCAGGGCCGCGCAGATGGCCGCGCTGGAGATGGGCAGGGTCAGGGCCACGCCCACGATCACCGACACCAGAATGCCCATGAAGAAGGGCTGCAGCTCCGTGGCCCACATGATCAGGTTGCCCACCCAGGAGGCCGCCTTGCCGATGGGCGGGGCCACCAGGTAGGCAACGCCCACGCCCACCAGGACGGTGACGATGGGGGTCACCAGAATGTCGATCTTGGTCTCCTTGGACACGGCCTTGCCGCACTCAGCAGCGATGATGGCGATGACCAGCACCGCCAGAGGGCCGCCAGCGCCCCCCAGGGCGTTGGTGGCAAAGCCCACGGGCACCAGGGAGAAGAGCACCAGGGGCGGGGCCTGGAGAGCCGCGCCGATGGCCACGGCCATGGCCGGGCCCACCATGGCGGAGGCCAGGCCGCCCACGGTGTAGGCGGTGGCGGCGTCCCCGGAGCCGATGGTGACCACGGTGGCGGCGAGGAAGCCGATGTGGAACTGGGTTCCCAGGGTGTTCAGGATGGTACCCACCAGCAGGGTGCAGAACAGGCCCTGGGCCATGGCGCCCAGGGCGTCCACCCCGTAGCGCTTGGCGGAAAAGACGATGTTTTTCCGCGCCAGAAATGCTTTGACGCTCATAGTTCTATCTCCGTTCTCCTTTTGTATAAAAAATAAGCTGTACATATGTCAAGACACATGCACAGCTTATTATAGTGGACTGAGGTCCGGTTGTCAATGGTTTTCAGCCCTGGGTGTACAGAAGTCCCAGCGCCTCCAGGTCCCGGCACACCCGCTGGTAGGCCTCCTCGCTGGGGCAGCGCAGGTGATGGATGTGGACCCCGGCGGTGAGGGAGGACAGGGGGGCGGTGTTTCTGGCCTTCTCCACGAACTGGCGCACGTCGTACCGGGAGGACAGGCTCAGCTGGCCGGTGATCTGGCCGTAGAGGGGGTGGTCCACCACCACGTCGATGACAGTGCAGCCGTTGTCCACCATGGCCAGCAGCTCCTGCTCGGTCTCCTCCCCGGTGTGGACGCATGCCACCGTCCGGGCCAGGCCCCGGCTCTCCCCCAGCTTGTAGCCTCTGGGGGTGGCCACAATGTCCATGCCGGCAGCCCGCAGCAGGGCGATGTCCCCCACGATGATCTGGCGGCTGACAGAAAACTGTCCCGCCAGGGCGGTGGCGCTGATGGGGCTTTCCGCCGTGAGGGTCTGGGCTATGCACTTTCTTCGCTCTTCTGCCTTCATCCGGGCACGCTCCCTCGCTTATTGCCTCGCAGAGTTTCGTCCTCCGCAGAGGACGAAATCAAATGCAGTCATGGTTTGTCCGGACATGCGCCGGACAAACCATTCTTCTCGGCCTGCAAACGTGCGGGCCTTCGGCCCGTGCGCTGCGGCAGGCCGCAATCCCTCCACTTTTTGGATGGCGCCCATCCAAAAAGTCTGTTTTACTTATGGTGGGTCAGCAGGTCGTACTTAATGTCCCACAGCTTCTGGGACAGGTCCACATAGTAGTTGTGGGGGTTGTCGAACCGCTTCACGGAGTCCCACATGGTGTCCATCTGGTCCTTGCAGTACTGCTGGATCTCCGGCAGGGTGGGACATTCATACACCAGCTTGCCGTCCAGGAAGATGGGCACCTGGATCTGCTTGGCGGTGAAGTTGGAGATGGTCTTGGTCTTCCAGGTCACGTCGGGGTCGAAGATGGTCAGGCTGCCGTCGGGGTTTAAGTTGTCCTCCACGGTCTCGTCGTAGGTGCACATCCAGTCGCCGATGGCCATGCCGTCGGCGTTGTCGAAGAGGCGGTAGACCTTCTTGAACTGGGGAATGGTGATCTTGGCCACGTTTTCGCTGAGCTTGATCTTGGGGATCACGTTACCGTTGTCGTCCTCATAGGCCACCAGCTTGTACACGCCCCCGAAGACAGGCTCGCTGCGGGCGGTGATCAGCCGCTCGCCCACCCCGAAGGCATCGATCTGGGCCCCCTGGAGCAGCAGGTCCTGGATGATGATCTCGTCCAGGGAGTTGGACACGGTGATCTTGCACTCGGTCCACCCGGCCTCGTCCAGCATCCGGCGGGCCTCCCGGGTCAGGTAAGCCATGTCGCCGGAGTCCAGGCGGATGCCGCACTTGGTGATGCCCTTGGGCTTCAGCACGTCGTTAAAGGCCCGGATGGCGTCGGGGATGCCGCTTTTCAGGGTGTTGTAGGTGTCCACCAGCAGCACGGGGTTCTCGGGGTAGATCTCGCAGTAGGTGCGGAAGGCGTCATACTGGGTGTCGAACATCTGGACCCAGGCGTGGGCCATGGTGCCCCCGGCGGGCACGCCGTAGAGCTGGTCGGAGATGGTGCAGGCGGTGCCGGCGCAGCCGCCGATGTAAGCAGCCCGGGCCCCGTCGATGGCGCCGCTGGAGCCCTGGGCCCGGCGGGAGCCGAACTCCAGCACGGTGCGGCCCCGGGCGGCCCGGACGATGCGGTTGGCCTTGGTGGCGATGAGGCTCTGGTGGTTGATGGTCAGCAGCAGGTAGGTCTCCAGCAGCTGGGTCTGAATGGCGGGGGCCCGAACGGTGAGGATGGGCTCGTGGGGGAACACCGGGGTCCCTTCGGGGATGGCGTAGATGTCGCCGGTGAAGCGGAAGTTTGCCAGGTAGTCCAGAAATCCCTCGTCGAACATGTTCCGGCTGCGGAGGTACTCGATGTCCTCCGGCTCAAAGTGGAGGTCCTGGATATACTCGATGACCTGCTCCAGCCCGGCGGCGATGGCATAGCCCCCCTTGTCGGGCACGCTGCGGAAGTACAGGTCAAAGTGGGTGATCCGGTCCTTGTAGCCGGCCTTGAAATAGCCATTGCCCATGGTGAGCTCGTAGAAGTCGCACAGCATGGTCATGTTCAGCTTCTTGTTCGTATTCATTTTCTTATCCTCTGTTTCCTTGCGGCGGCGAAGCCGTCATAAATATAGGCGAAGCTCCCAAAGGGGAAACCTCGCGGGATATCCTTGTCATTATATGCCTAATCAGGTGACAAGTCAATAGAAGCCAGATCTTTCCTGGCCTTCCCCAGGACAGGCTTCCTTGTCCACTATACACGAATCCCCGGAAAACCGCAACGATTTCCGGCAAAAATCTTGCATAGCTTTCCGTGTTTTCGCCCATTTTACAGGAAATCCTTCGTTTCCACGCAGCGCACGGTAACTCTGGTCTGCCCGCCCAGGGTGCAGGTGAAGAGGGTCAGGTCCCAGTCTCCCGCGGCCATCTCCTCCACGGCGGTCTTGGCCAGGGTCTCCACCTGGGCAACGGTATACCGGAACTGGTTGCCGTCGGCGTCGGTGAAGAGGACGGCGTCCCCCACCCCCAGGTTCTTCAGGGGGCCGAAGTGGGTGCGGTAGTTGTGCCCGGCGATGATCAGGTCCCCGGTGTAGGCGGAGCCCTGGTACCGGCAGGGGGCAATTTTCAGGTTGGGGTAGCTCCACTGGCTCATCACCGGCAGCTCCAGCCCCAGGGCGGGGATGGTCACCCGGCCGATGTACCGGCTGCCGTCAATCTCCACCGTGGGCATGTCCATCTCCGGGTGGAGGATGTATTCCGGGGTGGGTTCCTCCGGGGCAGGGGGCTCCGGCTGGGGCGTCTCGGACACCAGCTGGTCCAGGACCTGCTGGGCAGACCCCTCCGCCCGGTGCTCGTCCCAGATGTTGTACCCGGCTAAAAAAAGGGCCGCTGCCAGCAGCAGCAGCCCGATGGTCATGAGAATGGTTCCGCGGTTAGCTTTCATAGTCCCTCCGGTTCTTCACCCATCCGGCCAGGAAGCAGAGCATCCCGCCGCAGGCCAGCAGGGGCACCGGCCACCAGAGCTGTCCCGTCTGGGGCAGGGTGGGCTTGCTGCCGGAGCTGCCGGAGCTGCCGGGCGTGGTGGGGTTGGTGGGGTTGGTGGGGTTGGTGGGGTTGGTGGGGTTATCCGGATTGTCCGGGTTGTCGGGGTTGCCCGGCTCCTCCGGGGGCGTGCAGGTGTTGATGATGGTAAAGGTCAGCCCGTCCTTGCTGATGGAGACGGTGTACCCCTCGGGCACAGACACCTCCACCACCTGCCAGAGGGCGTCCTTGCTGAGACCGGTCCAGGTGTGCCGCCAGTTGTTGTCGGCATTTAGGGTAACAGTATCATAGACTTCGCCGTTTTTCAGCAGTTGGACGGTGATCTCCTGGGGCCGGTCGGTCTCCTGGCCGGACCACACCTTCTGGACCTGCACGGTGGTGGTGGTTCCGGGGGTGTCCGGGGTTTCCTCATACTTCACGTTGGCGGAGACATGGTTCTCCCCCCCGCTGGGCAGGCTGATGAGCACCGGGCTGGGGGTGCAGGTCATCTGGCCCACCCGGTAAGGCTCTCCCAGCACCAGGTACACCCCGGCCTCCAGGCCGGAGAAGGTCACCTTGCCGTCCTGGCCGGTTTTGCCCGTCCGGATGGGGGTCAGCTCCCCTGCGTAAGGGGCCAGGGTGGCGGCCAGGTTCTCCAGGTCGTCCCAGTTGATCTGCGTTTCCTCCAGGCTGTCCAGCCAGGTAAAGCCCCCCTTGCCATCCCACTGGCCCACCTGGTAGAGGCGGAACTCCGCCCCCACGGCGGGGCTTCCCCCCGGCTGGAAGGACAGGGTCAGGGACAGGTCCGCCGCCGCCGCCCGGCCGGGCAGCGCCAGCAGAGCCAAGGCCAAGCACAGGGCCAGGGCCGCGAAGCGGCGTATGCAATTGAAGCGCGTCATAGGATCGCCTCCTTATTTTTTCCGGTATTTCACCAAAACGACCACCAGCAGGACCACCAGAATGGGCACCGCCACCAGGGGGGCCACCAGGGTGGGGTCAATGGGCTGGGCCTCGGCGGCCACGTTCAGGAAATCCTCGTCCAGGTTTTCGATCCGGTGTCCCCGCACCAGCAGCCGGTGGGTGTTGATGCCGTAGGGGGTGCAGGTGACCAGGGTGCAGTAGTCCTTCCCCTCTTCGATCTCCAGGGCGGACACGTCCTCCGGCTCCACGATGAGGATCTGGTCCACCTCATAGGTGAGGGTCTCGTTCAGCACCCGGAGCAGGAACACGTCTCCCTCCACCAGCCTGTCCAGGTTGGTGAAGAGCTTGGCGGAGGGCAGGCCCCGGTGGCCGGAGAGGACGCAGTGGGTTCCCGCCCCGCCCACGGGCAGGGAGGAGCCCTCAATGTGCCCCGCGGCAATCTGGAGGACGGAATCCTCCACCCCGTGGTAGATGGGCAGGGAGACCTTGATGGAGGGGATCTCGATGGTGCCCATGATGCCGGTGCCGGACACGTCCAGGGTGGCCTCGTATTGGGCGTGCTGGGCGTCGGTGGGGTGGTAGCGGTCAGCGGTGCGGGGGAGGGCCTGGTTGTACCGCTGGGCGTCGTTCCAGAGCCGGTTCAGGGTCTCGCTGTCCATGGTGTCCACCACCTCGGAGTAGCTGGCAATGGCCCGGGTGGCGTGGAAGGAGTTCCAGTAGTTGCTGACGGAAGGGTACAGCAGCAAGGACAGCCCTGCAAGAAAGACCAGTATTAAAATCAGCGTGGAGCGATTTGTTTTCTTCATTGCAGGACTCTCCTTGCCCCTGGGCCGGAAACCCGGCCCAGGCGGCAGTTGTGTGTTTCGTTGCCATCAGGCTCCCCTGTGAGGGGAGGCATGGGTGGGAACTTACCCCATCCGCTTCTTGGTCACCAGCACCACGCCAGCGCCGACCACCAGGACAGCGCCCAGGACGTAGAAGATGGTGGTGCCGATACCGCCGGTCTCAGGCAGGGTGGAACCGGCCTTGTTGACCACGTTGGTAGACAGGGAGCCTTCGGCAGTGCTGGAGGTGAAGGTAATCTCACCGGTGGTGGCATTGCCGCTGAGGGAGGTCAGAGCGGGATCGTCAGCCAAAACGTCATGCTCTGCGGTAATGGTAAACTCAATAGGAGCGATGGAGTTGTAACCTGCGGGAGTCTTGGTCTCCGTCAGACGATACTTGCCGTCGTCCAGGCCGGAGAAGGTGAAGGTGGTGCCCTCGTCGTTCTTAACCGCGGTAATGGCTTCCCACTCGCCGGTCTCCTTGTTGTACTTCTCCAGAGTAAACTCCGCGCCGGTCAGGGGGGCACCCTCGCCGTCCACCTTGTTGACGATCACCTTGTAAGTAAAGACGATAACCTTGTCCGTAGGGGTGTTGCCAGTCTCGTTATTGCCCGCTTCGGACTTGTTGGGGTTGTTGGAGTATTCCAGATAGACCTCGTTGGGGTTGCCGGCAGAACCGAGAACAGCGTCGTCGTCCAGAGTAGCGGTGTACTCCACAGTGATCACGGAGCTGTTGCCAGCGCCCAGAGCCTTCACGTCATCGCAGGAGACGGTCAGGGTGGTGGTGCCGTCGGCGTTGACGGTAGCGGTAACCGTGAAGCCACTGGTTTCTTTCCCGTCAATGTAGACCTTGGCGTCGTTGTTGTAGGTCAGGCCCTTGGACAGGGTGTCGTGGAACACGACCTTATAGGTGGTGTAAGCAGAGACGTTGTCCGCCAGGGTAGCAGTCAGCTGGAAGGGAACAGAATCACCAATGTCGTAGTCGGCGGAATCCTGCCAGCCGGAGGTATCGCCGGTGGAATCGTTGGTGTCCTTAACCTTCTTTTCCACCTCGGGCACGTCGGACTTGGGGGCAATCGTCACATCATCTACAACTTCCACAATATAGGTGGTATAGCTGTCGTTCTCGCCAGCCAACGCACCGTCCACATCCTTGATCAGATAGTAACCAGCGGGAACACCAGTCAGCGGAGTACCGCCAACAACTGTGTTATAAGGGGTGCTGCTCAGGTTCACATATTTGGTGATCACAGCCAGCTTCTCGGTGTCTGTGCCAGTAGCTTTTTCCAGTTCTTCCAGGATGCTATCCGGCACAGCTGCGCCGGTGGTACCGGTACCGTTCTGGCCCCACTTCACATTGGAGAGAACTCCATTATACAGATCACCGGTAAAGATCTGGTAGACTTCATAGGTATGACCATTATTAGGTGCAGTAATCGTATAGGTGTTCGCTGCCATCGCCGGTACTGCCAGCACCAGAGCCAGGGCCAGGGCCAGCACCAGGCTGGCGATCTTCTTAAAATACTTCATGGTTTCAATTCCTTTCTCTTTTTGTCTGCTTTGTCCTTCCTATAAAACACTAGAATCAGAACTCCTCCTTTCTCTTTCGGAGGATGACATACCCCAGCGCGCCTGCCATCAGGGCAGCTCCGCCGGCGGTATACGCCAGGGTCCCGGCTCCGCCGGTTTCGGGAAGAACGGTGTAATGCACCCGATTGGTCACCGTGACCGCGGCCGCGGCCGTTACGTCCGCCGAAACCGTCACCACAGGTCCATTGGTATAGGTAACCTCAAAGATCTTCCCGCTCACCGTAGCCAGCGTGTTATTTGTAATTGGCTGCCCATTATCATCCAGCTCATAAATGTAATAGGTCTCACCCAACTCCAAATTGGTAAACTTTGCACGTCCGCTCTCCGGCGTGACCGTGCCATTGCCATAAGTGATCATCACCGTCTGCAGCGGGTCCCCGGTGGGATTCTCGCTGTCAAAGATACCGAACTGATATGTGCCGCTTATCGTGTCCAGGGCCTGATTCCCCGCATCCGCAAACTTCTTTTCCACCGTGGCCTCACCCTTGTGGTTATAGGCCTGGTAGGTGTAGTCCGCGCCCTGATACCAGACCGTCACACCATCCGGGAAAGTGGGATAGCTGCCGTCCACCTGCTTTGCAACCGCAAAATAGTGGGGTTCGGCATCCAGCACATAACCCTCCGGGGCCTTTGTCTCGGTCAGGCAGTAGATCGTGTTATACTGCATCGTCTGCTCGGTTGCTTTTCCGAAGGTCAGGGTCCCGTCCTCTCCGGTAGTGCCGTTCAGGGAAAGGCCGTTTTCTGTTGCGGTAAACGTACCGTTCGAGAATTTCCCCTCCACCAGTTCAAATTCTGCGCCGGAAAGGGCGCTGCTGGTGTTGTACTGATCCAGCTTTTTGATCGTAATGCTGGGGTAGGTGTCTACCCCAACGGTACCGCCTACCGCATACACAAAGTTCGAATCCTCCACGCTGCCGCCGCTGGGAGTGGTGTAGCCCTCCCAGTGGGCCTGGTTGGAGATAGAGATGGTCTGTCCCGGCGGGGCATTGACTGACGTCTCATAGGTAACCGTCAGGGGCAGGTTATCCGGCAGAACCAGCTTCAGGGTTTGACCTTCCACCGAGGATGTCCAGTCGGTCACCTCCTCGCCGGTCTTGGTGTTCACCACCTTGATGGACGTGGTGTCCAAAATCAGCGTATCGCTCAACACATCCACCAACGTAATGGTGCCCGCGCCGCTGACCAGATCCTCCCCCAACTCGTTCAAGGTGATCTTGAAGGGATACCGGCCGCCGTTGACCTCCGGGTCATAGGTACCGGTTTTTGACAGCGTCTGCTTTTGAATGGTCACACCGTTGCTGTCGCTGCCAATCCGCTCGCCGACCGTTGTATACAAAGAAACCGTATTGTTGAACTCTTTGGCTTCCCCGCCCAGCAGCACATCCGGGTCCGTCACCCGGCAGACGATTTGGTACTCAACGGCGTAGGCATCCTTTTCGTTTCCGGCGCTCAGGTTGCCGACATCCCAAATCACCTGCTGCCCGTTGGTGTAATAATACGTCGTCTGATTACCAATACCGTTCGTGCTGGAAGTCAGGCTATGCTCTGCCCACTCACTGCCGAGGCCTGTGATCTGGGGCGTTGTGGGCCGTGTATCAGTTGCAGTGACTTTAGACCCCGCCCACCAGATGCGGACATAAGAAACCTCCATTCCCGCCGGAATTTCTTCTACGACGCGGTATTGTCCTGACAGGTTGCCCTCATAGTTGACGTGAATCTGCCAGGCCGCGAACGTTCCCGCCGTTTCATTCAGCGCGGCCGTGTCAATGGCTTGCTTGGTGCCGCCCTGAATATCCGTGATATTGCCGCTTCCGGAATAGGCGAATACCCGTCCCAATTCTTTGAACGTATTTTCGCTGCCGTACAGCGTTTGGGACGCCATATTATGGTCAATCCAATCCGTTCCGTTAAAGGAGCTTTTCAGTGTGTTATTAAAAACTTTGGAGTCGCGTACACCATTAGGTAAAGAGGACGGTTCTGTTTTGACAATGATGTACAGGGATTCTCCCTCGTTCAGGTTGATCTTTTTCTGCAAGGTCACTTCCAGAGAAGTGTTTTCCTTTTTTACAGAAAAATCTTCACCTTCGCCTTCTTTCAGTGGTGTCAACAAATTATTGTTCAGCAAGTCCGTGTAATTGTCAAAATCCGCAATGCTCTTGTCACCCAGGCTGCCCGTGTAAACGCCCACAAGGGAGCCGCTGCGGATATAATGGGGCGTACCGCTGGTAAGGTCCTGGAACTGGGTCCCCTCCGGAATTTGACTGCCGTCCACCTTGATGACCCAATACAGCGCGCCGTTTGCAAAGTCTCCGCTCGTTACTTTGGGAGGCTCATAGTACCAGCTTTGCTTTTCCGCAGCAAAGCTGTTGCTGCCCTCCACCGTGACGGACGCCTTAACCTGAATTCCGGCGAGGGTATAGCTGCCGTCTCCGATCCCCACAATACCGCTCAGGGAAAAGGTGTTGTCCACGATCACCTGGGTAATGTTCTCTGTGTTCACAGGCTGAGCATAGTAGGTCAGAAGATAGGCGTAAGTCCCACCCAGGCCGATGTCCCCAGGCGTAAAGCTAAAGGACGTCTTTCCATCCACCTTCACCCAAACCGTTTTGGCCGGAGTTCGTGCGCTCAGGTTGGCAATGGCCGCCGCATCGGTCAGGTCAGAGCCGGGGGCTGTGTTATCGTTTTTTTCGATGGTATAGGCGTTCACCTGGACATAACCCACAAACTGCATATAGCTGCCGCTTAAGGTGTCGCTCATGGATGCCGAGGACAAATCCCAGTCGCCAGCCTCGTTGGCCACCACCTGATACTGGTAGCTGCCCGCCGGGACGGTGAAGCTGCCTGGATTGGTGATGGAAGTGACAGAAGCGCCGGTGGCGTCATAAACGTTGCCGTTCATTGATATGGTTTTCTCTTCCTCCAACTTCTCACCTGCCAGCTTGCGGTCCCATGCTTTTCGTTTCAGCTTATTCTGGACGTTAAAGGCATTCAAAGATTGGTTGCCGTCGTCTCTCCCGTCATCGGTGTAAATGCAGGCACGGTTATTGATCGGAACACTTTCGTTCCCTGCCTCTACGAACACGCCTGCCTCTACATTCACCGTGTAGGTCAGCGTCTTGCTCTCGCCGGGAGCCAGGGAACCAACATAATAGGTAAAGCTGTCGTTGTTCTTGCCGTCATTGTCCGTATCCAGGAAGGTCGGCCCGGTTCCGTCCTGGCTCTCCATCAAACCGCTGCTCCCGTTCTGGTTTTTCGATCCACCCTGGTACAGATGGAACGAGCTTCTATCGTAGGACAGATATTGACGGATGGCTTCCGGGGTTGAATTCTGACCTTGCGAGCCATCCAGAGCATCGACAATTTTCACATTGTCCAGGGTATAGCTGTTGCCTGCATCCGCATGCACCCAAATGGTGTAAGTAATGGTTCCACCGCCATTTTCATTCGGGCTGAAAGTACCGGCAACCTTGCTCATGATTGCACCGGCTTTGGGGGTAAAGTTGGCGGTATCGCTGTCCCGCTGATAGGTCTTGGAATAAACAGTCGCTGTGTTCTGGAGATTGCCCTTGGTCTTTATGCCGGTGTATTCGTCCTTCAGCTTGACCCGATAGGTCAACGTGCGGGTCTCGTTGGCATCCATGCCACCGATGACCCAAACCAGCGTGCCGGGAGTGGTATCCGTCGAAGTCAGATCGAGGTAAACTGTTCCATTTGTGAATTCCGCGGCGGTGCTGGTCTCCTGCGGGCCGTCCGCATCGTTGGTGGCTGTAGATGTACCGGTCACGCCCACATATTCCTCAATGTACGTGGCACTTGCAAAGGCATCCACTACCTTGACCTCCGGGCAGCCGTCTGCACCGGCCGTCACGGTCAGGGTGTAGGTGAGATAATCGCCGTCCGCCTCTTCCGAGATAGCGGAGACGGTCTTGGCAATGTCCACATCGCCGTATTGCGCAATGATGTCGTCCGCAAAGTCAATCGTGATCGTTACGTCTCCAATCACGATTTTCCCCGGATTCTCCTCTCCGATCTGTGACAGATCGGCCTCCGCCTCCACATAGAAGTCACCGTTGATGACAGCGTTATCTCTCGACTGCTGCTCTCGGAGCCACTCTGTATCAAACGCCAGAGTGACCGTTTCTCCGCTGGCCGTGATGGTGCCCACCTCTGTGCTGCCGCTGGTGATTGTACCGTTGGCCACAGCGTTGCGCAGCAGGTCCGGCAGAGTGTAGGTCATCTTGCCGTCCGCCGCCAGAAGATCAGCAATCTTCACATTCCCATAGTTGATTACCAGCTTGAAATCCGCGTCGCCGGGGATGTCCGCTGCGGCTTCTACATCGGTCCACTCTGCATTTTCGTCGGTGCGGTAATAGAGCGTTGCCCCCGTTACATAGCCCTCTACATCCAGCGGTCCAGTCGTTTCCTCCGCGTCATCAAGCAGCATCATGCTATAGGCCTGCGCGGCTCCCTTGGAGGCGTAAGCTGTTCCCTGCACATGCGAAGAAGCCGTCGGCTCCTGGCCGCTGGTCTCCTCCGTATCCTCCGCGTCCGCTTCCGATTCTGCCTCTTCGTCCGCTTCCTCCGGCTCCTTCTGCGGCTCCTCCGCCGGATAGCACGCCTCTGTGTGCTGGTGCTCCTGCTTGCCGCAGGTGAGGGTTTTCTCCTCATAAGGCTCCCTTTCCGGGGGCTGGACACAGGCGTCGACGTGGACATGCTCCGCCACTTGAACCTTGCCGCAGGTGAGCGCGCCGCTGCTGTCATAGCAGCTCTCGTCATGCTCGTGGAGAATGGCCTCCAACTTGTCGCAGACCAGGACCCGTTCCGTCTCATAGCAGTCTGCCGTGTGGCTGTGGCCCTCGGTCTCCGCCTGGGTGCAGGTGAGTACCCGGTCCCACTGATAGCAGTCGTCGCTGTGCTCGTGATCCTCGCCGCAGGTCAGATCGCCCCGGACCAGGGTGTAGCAGTCCTCGCTGTGCTGGTGGCCGGCGCTTTCCGCCTGGCCGCAGGCCAGGACTTTCTCCTCCCGCCAGCAGCCGGCGTCGTGCCGGTGCTCCTCAATCTCCTCCAGGGTGCAGATGAGATTGCCGTCCAGGTCATAGCAGCTTTTGTCATGCTGGTGCACAACAAAATCCGCAAAGCCGCAGACCAGGTTCCCCTCATCGTCGTAGCAGCTCCGGTCATGCTCGTGAAGCCCGTTCTCCCGCAGAGTCTCCAGGGAGCACAGCATGGTGGGCTGGGGGGTGATGGTCTCCACGGTATAGCAGGCGTCAGAATGGGTGTGGGCTTCCAGCCCGCAGACGGGGTCCTTTTCCATGGTAATGGCGGGCAGAATCAGGGCGTAGGTGGTGCAGAACACAACCACCGCCGCCATGGCGCTGACCACCTTCACCCAGCGTTTTCTGCGCCGCTGAGCGGCCAAAAACTCCGCCGCCCGGGACAGAAACCTATGTTTCATGTCTCCCATCTCCTCTTTCTCTGGTGGAATCTCTCTCGAATCATCCTATCGCCCCCAGCTGGCTCAGGGGCCAGATGCGGAAGACGATCTTTCCCACGATCTGATCCTCCGCAATGCAGCCCACGGCCTTGTTCCGGGAGTCCACCGACACGCTGCGGTGGTCCCCCAGGACGAACACCTTGCCCTCCGGCACCTGGTAGGGCAGGCTGATGGTGCAGTCACCCAGGGCTTTTTCCTCCAGGTAGGGCTCGTCCAGGGCGGCGCCGTTGACGAAAACCGCGCCGTCCTCGTCTATGTCGATCCAGTCCCCGGGCATGCCTACCACCCGCTTGACCAACACCTTATTATTATAATAGAAGGCGATAACCTCCCCCGGCTCCGGGCTCACATCCTTCACGGAGAGGACGATCTCCCCATCCTGAAGGGAGGGGGTCATGGAGGAGCCGTAGATCTGCAGCACCGGCATCCACAGGGTGGCCACCAGCACCGCGATGGCCGCCACCACAACCAGGGTGCACACCGTGCTGCGGAACACCTGGCTGTACCGGCTGCGGTACTGCTCCCGCTGAAGCTCTGCCTCCAGCTGGGCCAGGCTGGGGGTCTTTCCCGTTTGCTTCTGTTTATCCATCGGCGTTCTCGTGGGCGCCGCCGTTCAGCTTGTCCAGGGAGAGCAGCTCCCGCAGGCCGGCGTGCTCGGCGTAGAAATGTTCCAGCCGCTGGCTGACCATGTCCCAAAACTCCCGGGTTTCCGCCTCGGCCTGGGCCACCATGGCCCGGCACTTGGCCTCGGTCTCCGCGGTGAGGGCGCGGGCTTTCTCCTCCGCCTCGGCCACCAGGCGTTCTGCCTGGGCCTTGCTCTCCTGCTCCAGCTGCTCTGCCCGGGCCCGGCTGGTTTCCTCCAGCTGGGTGCAGCGGCTTTCGGTCTCCTCGTGCTTCTTGCGGATGCTCTCCAGATACTGGTCGCTGGCCTTCTGGGCCGCCTCAAAAACGCCGCTGAGCCGCAGCGCCGCCTCGGCGATGTTCCCGGCCTCATCCAGCTGAATCTGCCGGTCCCAGAGAGCGGCCTCTGCCTGGCGGAGCTTCTCCTGAAGGGCTTCGTTTTCCTTGCCCTGGGCCACCAGCAATTCCAACAAATCAGCCCGTTTCAGTTTTCTCAGTTCTTCGTCGGTCATGGCACATTCCTCCCGCGGCAGGATTCTGAATGAAAAAAAGCGCATACGATTCCTATTGTTTATAATACCATGCCAGTGTTAAATTTCAAACCATAAATCCCCGTAAAATCAACAAAATCTCATCCTCTTTTTCTATATAAATAACCAACAGTCCCGCCGCACTTTTTTCAGCCGAAACGACCTGCTGTTTTTCACAAAAAAAGCAGCCCTGACCTCATTGGTCAGAGCTGCATCTTACGCACCATATCTTGTTCCGGCAGGGGTCACACCGCCTGGGCCCGGCGGTTGCGCGACGGCTCCCGGGGCTGGTACCGCTGGGTCCAGAGCTTGGCCGCCCAGGGGGGCGCGATGACGGCGGCCTGGCTGCTGTGGGCGGTCATCCACCCCCAGAACTCCGGGCCCATCACCACGTCGGCGGTAACCAGGAACTTGTCCCCGTCGGGGGTCAGGGTCACGTCCCCGCCGAACCGGTCCAGCACCTCCCCGGCCAGGTCCTGGCAGCAGCGCAGGCGCACCCGCTCCCGGCGGGCGGGGTCCAGGCCGAAGGGGGCGGCGGCCCACAGCCCGGCATCGGCCTCCGGCCCCTGAGCGGGCAGGCCGGTGACCAGCACCTCCCCCATCCGGTCCAGCCGGAGCAGCCGCAGGGCGTGCTCCCGGTGGTCCCAGGCCAGCAGGTGGTAGCCCTCCCCGGACCACAGCAGGCCCTTGGGGCTCACCACCCGGCGGGGACCGGACGGCCCCCAGGTCTTGCCCCGGTCGTAGCAGTACGGAACGAAGCTCAGCGCCCGCTGGCCCTGGATGGCGGCGTGAACCCGGTCCAGCACCCCCCGGATCTCCTCCGGCTCCCGGGCGCTGCGGCGGCGCAGAGCCACCGGCCGGCGCAGGCTCTTGCGCTGGTGGGCCGGGGCCAGCCCCGCCAGCTTCTCCAGGATCTCCGTCCGCTGGTCCTCCGGCAGCCAGCGGTAAACCGCCACCGCGTCCCAGATGGCCCGCAGCTCCGGCTGGGTGAAGGTGCGGCTGGCCAGATACCAGCCCCCCTCGCTCCCCGCCCGGAACACCACGTCCAGGCCGTGCTTGCGCAGGGCGGCCAGGTCCCGGTAAATACTCTTTCGCTCGGCGGCGACCCCGTAACGGTCCAGCCGGGCGACCAAGTCAGCCAGAGGCATGGGGTGCCTCTCGTCGGTCTCTTCATACAGAATGCGGGCAACGGACAGGGTCCGGTCCCGCTGGTCGGTGTGCTTTCCCATGGTGGTCCCTCCTTTGTGTCGTTGGGACCATTATAGAACGTTTGTTCGAGTTTCGCAAGAGGGAGTTTCCCCCGGAGGGTACCAATTTTGTCACTCCCAGGTTTTCCAGACCTCCGGCTGGCTGCCCACAGTGGCCTGCTTGCCGTTGCGGACGATGGGGGTTTTCAGGAGGGTGGGGTCCTCCAGCAGCTTCTCGACCTTGGCCTCCGGGTAGGCCAGGTACTGGAGCAGGGCCGCGTCCGGGTGCTTGGGGTCGATCAGGTCCTCCAGCTTCACCGACCGCAGCACCGAGTTCAGCTCTCCCTTGCTGATGCCGTATTTGCTCAGGTCAATGTATTGGAACTTGATCCGGCGCTCCTTAAAGTAGCGCTGGGCCTTTTTGGTGTCGAAGCACTTGGCTTTGCCGAAAATCTGAATGTTCATGGGTTTCCCGCCTTTCTTCCCTTCGTTTGCCACTAGCTTACCACATCCCCGGGCAAAAGCCCAGCGCCGGGGAAAAATATGTATACTTTTTCTCAAAACGGTGCTATACTATATGAGATAATTTTGGGGCGGCCCCCCGGGGGGCGTCAGCCCGCTTTGTGAAAAAGCCGCTTTGCGGCACAAATAAACCCCATCAGGCACAGATCTCCCTGCCGCCGGCAGTGAAGGGAGAGCAGCCCGCCGCGGGACAGGGCGAGCGGGCGCGTCTTCCTCTGCGGATTTTTCCGCTTTCCGCGGGCAAAGGGACCGGTCTGGGCCGGGAAACTTTGAACAAAAGGAGTAACCATGGCAGAAAAACTGAAAATCATCCCTCTGGGCGGCCTGAATGAGATCGGCAAGAATCTCACCGTCTATGAGTACGGCGGCGACATCATCGTGGTGGACGTGGGCATGGGTTTCCCCGACGACGATATGTACGGCATCGACGTGGTCATCCCTGACGTGAGCTACCTCATCAAGCACCAGGACAAGATCCGGGGCATCTTTCTCACCCACGGCCACGAGGACCACATCGGCGCGCTGCCCTACGTGCTGCGTTCCTTCAACGCACCCATTTACGCCACGCCCATGACCCTGGGGCTGGTCCGCCTGAAGCTGGAGGAGCACAAGCTCCTGGACGTGACCAAGCTGGTCACCTGCGAGGCCGGGGACGTGATCCGGGCGGGGAAGTTCTCCGTGGAGTTCATCCACGCCAACCACTCCATTGCCGACGCGGTGAGCTTCGCCATCAAGTGCCCGGTGGGCACGGTGATCCACACCGGCGACTTCAAGATCGACCCCACCCCCATCAAGGGCAAGATCATGGATCTCACCCGCCTGGGGCAGCTGGGCAAGGAGGGGGTGCTGGCCATGCTGGCCGACTCCACCAACGTGGAGCGCCCCGGCTACACCCGGTCGGAACGGACGGTAGGGGCCAGCTTCGACGGCCTCTTCAAGGGCTGCACCGAGCGGATCATCGTCACCACCTTCGCCTCCAACGTGGACCGCATCCAGCAGATCATCCAGGTGGCCGCCCGCTACGGGCGAAAGGTGGCCATCACCGGCCGCAGCATGGAAAATTCCATCCGGGTGGCCACGGAGCTGGGGTACACGGAAATCCCCGACGGCATCCTGGTGGATATTAACCACATCAAGTCCCTGCCCAGGGACAAAATCTGCATCATCACCACCGGCAGCCAGGGCGAGGCCATGTCCGCCCTCTTCCGCATCGCCTTCTCCACCCACAAGCAGGTGGAGATCCAGGCCGGGGACCGGGTGATCATCTCCGCCTCCGCCATCCCCGGCAATGAAAACTCGGTGAACAACATCATCAACGAGCTCTACCGGAAAAACGCTGAGGTGGTCAACGAGCACATGGGCACCCTCCACGTCTCCGGCCACGCCTGCCAGGACGAGCTGAAAATCATCCACGCCCTGGTGCGGCCCAAGTTCTTCATCCCCGTCCACGGGGAGCAGCGGATGCTGAAAACCCACGCCAAGGTGGCCCAGGAGATGGGCACCCCGGAAAACAACATCATCATCGGCGACGTGGGCCGGGTCATCGAGCTGACCCCCAACTCCGCCCAGCTGGCGGGGACAGTCCCCTCCGGCCGGGTCTTTGTGGACGGCTACGGGGTGGGCGACGTGGGCAGCGTGGTCCTGCGGGACCGCCGCCACCTGGCCCAGGACGGCATGATCGTGGTGGTGGTCTCCCTGTCCGGGGAGACCGGGGACCTGGTCTCCGGCCCGGATATCATCACCCGGGGCTTCGTCTATGTGAAGGAGTCCGAGAGCCTCATGGAGGAGCTGCGGGAGGTGGCCCTGGAGGCCCTGGAGGTCTGCCAGGCCCGGAGCATCAGCGACTGGGCCACCATCAAGTCCGCCATGAAGGGCGAGATGTCCCGGTATCTGTACAAGAAAACCAAGCGCAACCCCATGATCCTGCCGGTGATTATGGAAGTGTGAGAAAGAACAGGAAGGAGCAGCCTCCGCTGCCCCTTCCTGTTTTCGATTAACCGCCGGTTTTTTCGGGCATCCTAATTACCCCTTGGCTCTCCCTCTGGGAGAGCTGGATTTGGGCCGCAGGCCCAAAGACTGATACCCAGTGCGCACACTGGGCGTGCTGTGCAGAGGGCGACGCGGCGTCTGGGTTCATCCCAACGTTTCAGAGAACCCGATTACTCCTGCCCGGCGCTGGAATTGCTCAGGTTGCTCTCGTAGGACTGGATCATCTTCTTGACCATCTGGCCGCCGATGGAGCCGGCCTCGCGGGTGGTCATGGAGCCGTTGTAGCCCTTCTTCAGGTTGACGCCCACTTCGTTGGCAGCTTCCATCTTGAACTGGTTCATAGCGGCGCGGGCCTCGGGAACGAGGATCTTCTTGCTGCCGGAGGAAGAGTTGTTGCTTGCCATATCGTTTCTCTCCTTTTTGAGATCAGGTTTCGTTGAAATCGAACGACCTTTCGTCGTTCCGGCCTTATGATTGCCGGAACGGGCGGAGATATTCCAGCCGGACCAGGTGTAAAATGTCCCTGATTTGGCGTTTGTTTTTTTCGTGGGCGGGTTTGCCCCCCAGCCAACTCTTGTTTTCTCCCGGTCCATCCGGTATAATGGTATTATTACCCCACTATGAGCAAACAGGAGGAATGACCATGGCCAGATGCAAAGCCTGCGGCGTGGAGCTGCGTCAGGGGGCGCGGTTCTGCGACATGTGCGGGACCAAAGTGGAAAAAATCTGCCCCAGCTGCGGGGAGACCCTGCGGGACCAGGCGAAGTTCTGTGATCTCTGCGGCGTGAAGCTCCCCCTCGCCCGGGTGGTGAGCGCCCCCAAGACCAAGGGCGGGATCAGCGCCGGCCGGCTGCACACGGTGGCCCTCCGGGCGGACGGCACCGTTCTGGCCGCCGGAGACAACCAGTTCGGCCAGTGCGACGTGGCGGACTGGACCGACATCGTGGCCGTGGCCGCCGGGAAGTATCACACCGTGGGCGTCCGGGCGGACGGCACCGTGGTGGCCGCCGGGGACCGGAGCTACGGCCAGTGCCAGGTGGAGGACTGGACCGACATTGTGGCCGTGGCCGCCGGGGACAGCCACACCGTGGGCCTGCGGGCGGACGGCACCGTGGTGGCCGCCGGACGGGACACCTCCGGCAAGTGCAATCTGGGCCACTGGAAGAATATCGTGGCCGTGGCCGCGGGCATGGACCACACCCTGGGCCTGACCCGGGAGGGCACGGTGATCGCCGCCGGGGAAGGGCTCTTCGGGGCCTGCGCCGTGAACGGCTGGGTGGGCATCGCCTCCATCGCCGCTGACCACATCCACACCATCGGCGTGCGCCGGGACGGCCGGATTCAGGAGGCCGACGGCTTTGCCGCCCCCGGGGTCACCGAGTGGACGGACATTGCCGCCGTGGCCGTGAGCCCCTTCCACACGGTGGGCCTGAAAACCGACGGCACCGTGGTGGCCTCGGGGGATATCCAGTACGGCCAGTGCGACGTAACCGGCTGGGCGGAGATCTGCTTCGTGGCCGCCGGGGAGCGCCACACCGCCGCCGTGCAGAAGGACGGCACCGTCCTGGCCGTGGGGGACAACGAATCCGGCCAGTGCCAGGTGGACGGCTGGAAGCTGTGGTAATCGAAAAACCGATTTCGCCCGCCGGCTGCCCCCCCCCCCGAATGAAATACAACCCGCCAGAGCCATTCCACTTCGGGAGGCTCTGGCGGGTTTCGTTTCTGCTGTTTACTTCTTCACCCCATACAATGCCCAGCCGGTGCCGCTCTGGAAGGCGGCGCTGCCGCAGGCCAGGGTGAGGGAGGTCAGGCCCGAGGCGGTGACGCTGGTCACCCGGAAGGTCCCGCTGCTGGTGCCGGTGGCCCCGGGGGCAAACCAGAAGCCCCCCACCCCGCCGGGCAGCAGGCACAGGTGGACGATGAGCCCCTGGACGCCGTCCGCGGTGAGGGACCCCAGGGTCGCCGCCGCGGCGCCGTTAACGCTCAGGGTGGCGGAGGCGCTGGCGGAGGTCACCGGGCTGACATAGAGCTGCAGCTCCATGTACTGGGTCAGGTCGTAGTCCGTCAGGTCCACGCTGATCTGGCTGGCCGCGGCCGTGAGGCTGCCGCCAGCCAGCCGGACCAGGGCGCGGGCGTTCACCGCCGCGTCGATCTTGCTGTTGTCGAAGTTAAAGTCGCTGCGCAGAACCGGGTCGCTGGCGATCCACTGGTTCAGGTTCAAATGGGTGGTCTTGTTGGTGCTTGCCATAGTGGTTCTCCTTTCTTTGGCTTCTACCCTTGGGGAAACACCCCGGTTTTGTGTACGCAAACGTACACCTTTCTCCCCCCCACTTTCTCTCCGGCGTCCCCTTTGGGGGACAATGGGCCATTTTTCCCGGCCAGCCGCCGGAAATCGCCCCCTTTCCCTCAGAAAAATCGGAAAGAAACCCCATTGGCCCCTTGACCTCGCTGCTTTAACGTGCTAAAATTGGGCTGTCGATTTTCGAAAGGAATTGACGGGATCTTAACTTTTGCGAAAGAAGGTTATTTTTATGAAGAAGAAGTTTCTTGCCGTGCTCCTGGCCGGAGTCATGGCCCTGAGCCTGGCCGCCTGCGGCAGCCAGACCGAAACCACCGAGCCCGCCGACGAGGGCGCCGAGGCTGCTGCCGGTTCCTACAAGGTTGGCATCTGCCAGCTGGTCCAGCACGCTGCTCTGGACGCTGCCACCCAGGGCTTCATGGACAAGCTCACCGAGCTGGTGGAAGCCGACGGCGGCACCGTGGAGTTCGACAGCCAGAACGCCTCCGGCGAGTCTGCCAACTGCACCACCATCATCAACGGCTTCGTGTCCTCCCAGGTTGACCTGATCATGGCCAACGCCACCGCAGCGCTCCAGGCTGCACAGGCCGGCACCGCTGACATTCCCATCCTGGGCACCTCCGTCACCGACTATGCCACCGCTCTGGGCCTGGATGGCTGGACCGGCACCACCGGCACCAACATCTCCGGCACCACCGACCTGGCTCCTCTGGACGGCCAGGCTGAAATGCTGAACGAGCTCTTCCCCGACGCTCAGAACGTTGGCCTGCTGTACTGCTCTGCTGAGCCCAACTCCGCTTACCAGATCGAGACCATCAAGCCCATTCTGGAAGAGATGGGTTACACCTGCACCGAGTACGCCTTCTCCGACTCCAACGACGTGGCTTCCGTGGCCACCGCCGCCGCCAACGGCAGCGACGTGATCTACATCCCCACCGACAACACCGCCGCCTCCTGCACCGAGGCCATCCGCAACGTGGTTGTCCCCGCTGGCGTGCCCGTCATCGCCGGTGAGGAGGGCATCTGCTCCGGCTGCGGCGTGGCTACCCTGTCCATCAGCTACTATGACCTTGGCGTTGCCACCGCTGAGATGGCTTACGAGATCCTGGTCAACGGCGCTGACCCCGCCACCATGGAAATCCAGTCCGCTCCCAACTTCACCAAGAAGTACAACGCAGAGATCTGCGAGGAGCTGAACATCGCCGCTCCCGAAGGCTACGAGGCAATTGCTGCCGAATAATTCGGACCACTCTCCGGGCGGAAAAGGGGTTTCCCCTTTTCCGCCCTTTCCTCATACCAGCCCCATTGAACACAAAGAAGACATACGGAGGAACGTAAGTGAATTTTTTCTCTGACCTGCTCAACGCACTGCCAGGCGCCGTGGCCCAGGGCCTGATCTGGGGCCTCATGGCCATCGGCGTCTACATTACCTTTAAGGTGCTGGACCTGGCCGACCTGACCGTGGACGGCACCATGTGCACCGGCGGCGCCGTGTGCATCATGCTCATGACCCATGGCGTCAACGTCTGGGTTGCCCTGCTGTGCGCCTTCGTGGCCGGCCTGCTGGCCGGGGCCATCACCGGCATTCTGCACACCGTCATGGGCATCCCCGCCATCCTGGCGGGCATCCTGACCCAGCTGGCCCTGTTCTCCATCAACCTGCGGATCATGGGGGGCAAGGCCAACCAGGCCATCAACCCGGACAAGTACAACCTGCTGGTCTCCCTGCGCAACGTCAAGCGCCTGACCCTGGAGAACCCCATTCTGGTGGCCATCGTGTTCACCGTGGTGGTCATTGCCCTGCTCTACTGGTTCTTCGGCACGGAGCTGGGCAGCGGCATCCGGGCCACCGGCGCCAACCCCAACATGAGCCGCGCCCAGGGCATCAACGTGGACCGGAACAAGGTCTTCGGCCTGATGCTCTCCAACGGCATCGTGGCCCTCTCCAGCGCCCTGTACTCCCAGTACCAGGGCTTCACTGACGTGAACGCCGGCCGGGGCGCCATCGTCATCGGCCTGGCCGCCGTGATCATCGGCGAGGTTCTCTTCGCCCGCCTCTTCCACAACTTCGCCCTGAAGCTCCTGGGCGTGGCCCTGGGCGCTGTGATCTACTACATCGTCATCCAGATCGTGCTCACCCTGGGCCTGAACAGCAACGACCTGAAGCTGCTCTCCGCCGCCGTGGTGGCCATCTTCCTGGCGGTGCCCTACTGGAAGGGCAAGTACTTCCGGGGCGCGGCCAAAAAGGCCGTGGCAGCTCCCGCCCCCGCCCCTGTAGCCGCTGGAAAGGAGGACGAACCCAATGCTTGAACTCAAGGGCCTCTACAAGACCTTCAACGCCGGCACCGTCAACGAGAAGCGGGCCATCAACGGCCTGGACCTGACCCTGGAGGACGGGGATTTCGTCACCATCATCGGCGGCAACGGCGCGGGCAAGTCCACCATGCTGAACCTGATCTCCGGCGTGTTCCCCGCAGACGCGGGCACCATCACCCTGAACGGGGTGGATATTACGAACCTCCCCGAGCACAAGCGGGCCAGGTACCTGGGCCGGGTGTTCCAGGACCCCATGATGGGCACAGCCGCCACCATGGGCATTGAGGAGA
Source organism: Clostridiales bacterium (assembly GCA_004551945.1). Classification (GTDB taxonomy): domain Bacteria; phylum Bacillota; class Clostridia; order Oscillospirales; family Oscillospiraceae; genus Evtepia. Next base: position 26,198 of record SFPN01000021.1, read on the forward strand.
ACCTGGCCCTGGCCAACCGCCGGGGCAAGTCCCGTGGCCTGGCCCGGGGGATCACCGCCCAGGAGCGCACCCTGTACAAGCAGCAGCTGGCCACCCTGGGCTTAGGGCTGGAGGCGCGCATGACCAGCAAGGTGGGCCTGCTCTCCGGCGGCCAGCGCCAGGCGCTGACCCTGCTGATGGCCACCCTGAAAAAGCCTGAGCTGCTGCTGCTGGACGAGCACACCGCCGCCCTGGACCCCAAGACCGCGGACAAGGTCCTCCAGCTCACCCAGGAGATCGTGGAGCGGGACAAGCTCACCACCCTCATGGTCACCCACAACATGAAAAACGCCATCCAGTACGGCAACCGCCTCATCATGATGGACGCCGGCCGGGTGGTGGTGGATATCCGGGGGGAGGAAAAGAAGAACCTCACCGTCCGGGATCTGCTGGAAAAGTTCAACATCGAAAACGACCGGATGCTGCTGTCCGAGTAATTCCCGGTTACAAACAAAACGAACCCCCTGAGCGGCCCAAATGCCGCCCAGGGGGATTTTTTATTGCCGCAGGGCCGGGGAGCACACCCCCCCGCCGCGATCACCGCCGCGTAGGCGGGCGGCTGATAGCCGCCCCTACGGTACGGCCTCCCAGGTTTGCGGTAGGGGCGGATAGCATCCGCCCGGACAGCGGGCCACAGCCACAGCAAACGCCGCAGGAAACGCACCCGACGCCCTGTAGGGCGGGATGCCCTCATCCCGCCGGAAACCGGGAGGGTAACGGCTACGTTTACGGCGGGGTCAGAGGACCCCGCTCTATAGCCGGGGGCGCAAACGCAACAGCCCCCCTGTTGCCGCGTCCTTTCATGGATAAAGAACAAGCCCCCGGGCCAAAGGCTCGGGGGCTTAAGGTTTGTTAGAGGTCTAACAGAGAATCAGCAAAGATTCAATGTTCAATTACCACTGAACCAGATCCAGGGTGTTGCCGCTCAGGCACATATAGTCGACATAGTCGCCAACCTTCAGGCTGGTAATAGGAGCGGCGTTCAGGATCACAGTATCCTCGGTAACAGCATAAGTCACGCCGTTAATCTGCAGGGTGTTCGCAGTGGGCTGAGCGGTGATCTTACCCTCAGTCTTGATCTCCCAGATGCCGGGAACAACGTTGCCCTCATAGTTCTTGACGTCAACCAGAGTGGTGCCGTCCACGATCAGCTCAACAATCTGACCATCGGTCAGGGCGTTGTACAGTCTCTGGAACTTGAAGTTGTTCTCGATCACGGAAGCCTCGGTGGTGTAGGTAGCGGTCTCGCCGTTGTCCAGAATGACGTCAACGGAAATGACCCACTTGCCGTCTTCGATCTGAGTACGGACAGGATCGCCGTCAACCACTGCATAGACGGTGGTCTCAGCGGGGTCATGGTTGGTCATAACATAGCCCAGATCAACGGTAGCATTGCAGACGCCGTCCACGTCATAGGGATCCTTCTCGGTAGCGCCGGTGAATGCCCAGTTGACAGTGTTGGGATCCTGGGACTGCAGCTGGTCGCCGGTAACCACGGAGTACTCGTTGGTGAACTGGTTGTACACGAAGATCACAGCGTCATCCTCGATGTACAGCTTGGGAGAGGTGACAACAACGGGATCAACGAAGTTAGCGCTGAAGCCAACGCCGTCCATCACATCATAGAAGTAGTTGTCCACATCGTCCTCGCCATAGACTCCCATCTCACCATGGTTCAGGTAGACCTTGCCAGAGAAGGGGCCAACTGCCACTTCGTTGTTCAGGGTGGCGCCATCCTGATATGCCTGATAGACATCAAAGACGGAATCCTGGGGATTTGCACCGCGAGGAACAGCGATCAGGACATAGTTGCCATTGTCGCGCTCATAGACGGTGTACAGAGTACCAACCTCAGGCTGGCCACAGGTGTTGCAGATGTCGCAGCCCCGGCAGGTGTTGGGGTGCTTAACGTTCTGCAGGAACTCGATGGTTTCCTTCACGTTGGAGCCAGGGGCCCAAACGTTCTTAGCGAAGTCAACTTCGACAGTGTAGGTCTTGCCATCGGTGCAGAGGATGTTGGTCTCATAGGTCTTATCAACGCCTTCGCGCAGATTTGCAACCTTGGTGACAACTGCATAGTCGCCCAGTTCAGGCTCCAGGGGGTTGCCGTCAACCATGAACAGATAGCCGTTCACTTCCACGAACTGATAGGTCTTGCCAGCGGACAGCTGCTGGAAGCCCTCGATCCGCTCCAGCAGGACGCTTTCGTAATTCACACCATCCAGGGTGAAGACCTTGTCGTCCGTGGACATGTTGTTAGCAACACCGGACTGAACGACCAGGTCAGCGTAGATATCGATGTGCTTAGCGGTGAAGTAGTCGGGAATAGCCATGACATAGTCATAAGCCTCGATGGTTTCGATAGTCTCGATGTCATCGAACTCGATGGTAGCGCTCCAACGGTTGTTCTTGTAAGTAGCATTCAGGCCGTTGTGCATCAGGTCTTCCACGATCTGCTGATCCTGCTTGACGGGGATCACAGTCATGGCAGCATCGCGCTTAGCGATCTCGCGGACCTCAAAGTCATCAGCGTTCACGCGCTCGGTCTTCAGGACCACATAGGGATAGACAACGAAGATGTCGATGTCGCCGCCGCCGTCCTGGTCGATGCCGACGAAGGAGTACTGAGGCAGCAGATCGTAGCTGTCAGCATCGGTAGCATCAAAGTAGTCGTTGTCATAGTCGTTATAGGCGACCATGTTGGAGGGATGATAGATATCAGCCCAGTCGCTGGCCACGTTGTCCATGCGGTACTTCTCACCGCTAATGGTAATGGTGTTGCGGTGAGTGTTGGCGATATCGTCAACATTGCCCCAGACATCGCTCACAACGATGGCAGCGTCGCCATAGACAGAGTGGACGCCCAGAGCCTTGTCGCCCTTAGCAATGACGGTAACCTTCTGTGCGAACAGATCGGTGTAGTCAGCGGTGGTTCTGTAGTAACGATCAGGATCGGGTTTGGGGTCGTAGGTGCCGTTCTTGTCGTGGGCATCCTTCATCTCGCCCAGGTAGTAGGTGTAAACACCAGTGTCCTGGTTGTAGTCGATGTGGGTCAGGATGCCGGTGTC
>SFPN01000022.1 GCA_004551945.1 Clostridiales bacterium
GTGTAGCACAAGTCCTTGAAGAGGGACGCTAATAACTACTACTCTATAATACAAGGAGGGAAAGTCATGCAGGAAAATACAAGCTATGTGGAGCTGAGACACATTAATAAGCACTTTGGAGACTTTCAGGCCTCCAAGGATATCAATTTCGCCATTCCCAAAGGGCGGCTGGTGGCTCTGCTGGGCCCCAGCGGCAGCGGCAAGACCACCATCCTGCGGATGATCGCAGGGCTGGAAAACCCGGACTCCGGGGAGATCCTCATTGACGGCAAGGTGGTCAACAACATCCCCGGCAGTGAGCGGGGCATCGGGTTCGTTTTTCAGAACTACGCCCTGTTCCGGTACATGACTGTCTATGACAACATCGCCTTCGGCCTGCGGGTAAAGAAGGCCAGCAAGGAGGAGATCGACCAGCGGGTGCGGGAGCTGCTGAAGCTCATCAACTGCGAGGGGCTGGAGAAGCGCTACCCCAGCCAGCTCTCCGGCGGCCAGCGGCAGAGAGTGGCCTTTGCCCGGGCCCTGGCGCCGAACCCGCAGCTTCTGCTGCTGGATGAGCCCTTCGCCGCCATCGACGCCAAGGTGCGGCTGGAGCTGCGCACCTGGCTGCGGGAGATGATCACCCAGCTGCACATCACCAGCATTTTCGTCACCCACGACCAGGACGAGGCCATCGAGGTGGCCGACGACATCATCGTCACCAACCAGGGCCGGGTGGAGCAGGACGGGACCCCCCAGGAGCTCTACAGCAACCCTGCCACCCCCTTTGTGGCCCGGTTCCTGGGCAATTCCATCCCGGTGAAGAACTACCACGAGTTCCAGTTCTTCGGGGCGGAGGGGCCCGATACCGAGGCCATCCTGCGGCCGGAGTTCATCAGCGTCTACAAGAAAGGCGAGAACGTGCAGTTTAAAAAGTCCGCCGAGGAGGGCGTGGTCCAGGACATCATCTTCCGGGGCAGCAGCCTGGAGATCCGGGTGCTCCTCCACGGCAACCTGCTCTCGGCCATCCGGAGCATCAACGACCCGCCGGTGGAGATCGGGGAGACTGTGGATGTGTTTATCCACCGCCTGTTCATCATCGACGGGGACAAGATCACCCTGGCCGACAACCAGTCTCTGAAGAGAGAGAGCGTTATCATTTAACGGAAGGGCAGAAAGGAGAAAATGGAAGTGAAGCAAAAGACTCTGACCACCGACCTGCTCATCATCGGCGGAGGGACCGCGGGCTGCTACGCCGCCATTACGGCGGCCCGGCAGGCCCCGGACCTGCGCATTCTGGTGGTAGAGAAGGCCAACATCAAGCGCAGCGGCTGTCTGGCCGCTGGGGTCAACGCCATCAACGCCTACATTACCCAGGGGCAGACCACCCAGGACTATCTGGAGTTTGTCCGCTGGGACGCGGAGGGCATCATCCGGGATGACCTGGTCCTGTCCATGGCCGAGGAGTTTAACGAAGCCACAGCGGATCTGGAAACCATGGGCCTGGTGATCCAGAAGGATGCCCAGGGAAACTACGTCTCCCGTGGGAAACAGAACATTAAGATCAACGGGGAAAACATCAAACCCATTCTGGCCCGGCAGGTGCGGAAGTTTGAAAACGTCACGGTGCTCAACCATGTGAACATTACCGACTATCTCACCCAGGACGGCCGGGTGTGCGGCGCGGTGGGCTTTTCCGTCAATACGGAAACCGCCTATGTGATCGCCGCCCGGGGCGTTCTCTGCGCCACCGGCGGCGCGGCGGGCCTGTACCGGCCCAACAACCCCGGGTTTTCCCGCCACAAGATGTGGTATCCTCCTTTCAACACCGGCGCGGGCTACGCCATGGGCATCCGGGCCGGGGCGGAGATGACCAGCTTTGAGATGCGCTTTGTGGCCCAGCGGTGCAAGGACACCATCGCCCCCACCGGCACCATTGCCCTGGGGGTGGGAGCCAAGGAGATTAACGGCTTGGGCGAGGTGTACGAGAAAAAGTACGGCCTTTCCACCTCCGGCCGGGCCTACGGCACCACCAATGAAGCCCATGAGGGCCGGGGCCCCTGCTATCTGCGCACCAAAGGGTGTACCCCGGAGCAGGACCAGGACCTGCTCCGTGCTTATCTCAACATGGCGCCCAGCCAGACCTTAAAGTGGCTGGAGAGCGGCAAGCTCCCCTCCCAGCAAAACGTGGAGGTGGAGGGGACCGAGCCCTATATTGTCGGCGGACACACCGGCAGCGGCTACTGGGTGGACAGCCAGCGCCGCACCACCCTCCGGGGCCTGTATGCCGCCGGGGATGTGGCCGGGGGCGCGCCGAAAAAATTCGTCACCGGCGCCTTGGCGGAAGGAAAGCTGGCCGCCCTGGCCTTCCTGGAGGATCAGGAAACCCTTCCTCCTCTCTCTGACCAGGCCCTTTCCCAGGCGGCCCAGCCTGTGGTGGAGACCTATGAAGCCCACCTTTCCCAAAAGGAGAACACCGGCTACGATGTGTTCCAGCTGGAGGAGGCCATGCAGAAGGTGATGGACGAGTACGCCGGCGGCATCCGCACGGCCTACCGCTACAACGCCCGCCAGCTGGCCCTGGCCGGGGAGCGGATCGGGCTGCTGACGGACCTGGCCGGTCAGCTCCGGGCCGAGGATATGGACGACCTGGTCCACATCTTTGAGCTGTGGGAGCGCCTGGTGGTCTGCCAGTCTCTCATCGCCCATCTGCTGGACCGGAAGGAGACCCGTTGGCCCGGCTTCGGGGTGAACACAGATTACCCGGAGAAGGACGAGGCCTGTGAATACTACGTCAATTCCAAGCTGGTGGACGGCAAGATTCAGGTGTTCCACCGCCCCCTGGTGAAAGGAGAGGTTTCCTATGAGCATTCTCATTGAGCAGAGCGCATGTGCCGCCTGCGGAAGCTGCACCGAGGTCTGCCCCGGCAACCTGATTAAGCGCAGGCCGGACGGAACCGCCTACTTAAAGCACCCGGAGGAGTGCTGGGGCTGCGCCTCCTGCCTGAAGGAGTGCCGCCATGAGGCCATTTCCTATTTCCTGGGGGCGGACATCGGCGGCCGGGGAAGCCTGATGCAGACAAAGTCCCGGGGAGATCTGCAGACCTGGATCATCCGAAGAAGGGGAGAGGCCCCCATTACCATCACCGTAGACCGGCGAAACGCCAATAAATATTAAATGAAGGAGGGATCACCCCATGGGAGAACTGTCCCATCTGGAAAAGCTGGAGGCGGAGGCCATCTACATTATCCGGGAGGTGGCCGCCGAATGTGAGAAGCCTGTCATGCTGTACTCCATCGGCAAGGACAGCTCCGTGCTGCTGCACCTGGCCCTCAAGGCCTTTTATCCGGAGAAGCCGCCGTTCCCTTTTATGCATATCGACACCACCTGGAAGTTCAAGGAGATGATCCAGTTCCGGGACCATGTGGCGGAAAAGTATGGGCTGGATATGCTGGTCTATCGCAACGAGGAAGGGATCAAGCAGGGGATCAACCCCTTTGACCACGGCTCGGCCTACACAGACATTATGAAAACCCAGGCCCTGAAGCAGGCCCTCACCAAGTACGGCTTTACCGCCGCCTTCGGCGGCGGCCGGCGGGACGAGGAAAAGTCCCGGGCCAAGGAGCGCATCTTCTCCTTCCGCAACGCCGAGCAGGCCTGGGACCCCAAGAAGCAGCGCCCGGAGATGTGGAAGCTCTACAACACCCGCATCCACAAGGGGGAGAGCATCCGGGTGTTCCCCATCTCCAACTGGACGGAGAAGGACATCTGGCAGTACATCCGCCAGGAGGGCATCGAGATCGTTCCCCTGTACTTTGCCAAGGAGCGGCCGGTGGTCCTGCGGGACGGCAACTATATCATGGTGGACGACGACCGGATGCGGCTTCTCCCCGGGGAAACGCCGGAGCAGAAGATGGTCCGCTTCCGCACTCTGGGCTGTTACCCCCTCACCGGCGGGGTGGAATCCCAGGCGGACACCCTGGACGCCATCATCGAGGAAACCCTCAGCGCCGTGACCTCGGAGCGCACCAGCCGGGTCATTGACAAGGACGGCGGAGAGGCCAGCATGGAAAAACGGAAACGGGAGGGGTATTTCTGATGGGAAAGGATCAAGCGGCAAACGGCCTGCTGAAATTTATCACCTGCGGGAGCGTGGACGACGGCAAATCCACCCTGATCGGCCACATCCTGTATGACACCAAGCTCCTGTACACCGACCAGGAGCAGGCCCTGGAGCTGGACAGCAAGGTGGGCTCCCGGGGGGGCAAGCTGGACTACTCCCTGCTGCTGGACGGCCTTATGGCCGAGCGGGAGCAGGGCATCACCATCGACGTGGCCTACCGGTACTTTACCACCGACCGGCGGAGCTTCATCGTGGCGGACACCCCGGGCCACGAGGAGTACACCCGCAACATGGCGGTGGGTGCCTCCTTTGCGGACCTGGCGGTGATCCTGGTGGACGCCTCCAAGGGGGTTCTGGTCCAGACCCGCCGCCACGCCCGCATCTGCGCCCTCATGGGCATCCGCGCCTTTGTGTTCGCGGTGAACAAGATGGACCTGGTGGACTACAGCCAGGCCCGGTTCCAGGAGATCAAGGAGCAGATCGACCAGCTGCGGGAGGAACTGGGTCTGGAGAACGTGAAGATCATCCCCCTCTCGGCCACCGAGGGGGCCAACGTGACCACCGATTCTCCCGAGATGCCCTGGTACGACGGCGGCGCGCTGCTGGCCTACCTGGAGACGGTCCAGGTGGACAGCCCCAGCCAGGAGGAGGGCTTTTACCTGCCGGTCCAGCGGGTCTGCCGGCCGGACCACACCTTCCGGGGCTTCCAGGGACAGATTGAGTCCGGAGAGCTGGCGGTGGGGGACCAGATCACGGTCCTGCCCAGCGGCACCCAGGCAGGGGTCAAGACCATTCTGGTAGGGGACCGGGAGAGCCAGGCGGCGGCAGCCGGCCAGCCGGTTACCGTTCAGCTGGACCGGGAGATCGATATCTCCCGGGGCTGCGTGCTGGTGAAGGACACCCAGCTGAAGGTCTCCAACCGGATCGAGGCCATGCTTCTGTGGATGGACGACGAGACCCTGTCGGGCAGCCGGACCATGTTCGTCAAAGCGGGCACCCAGATGATTCCGGGCACCATCACGGAGATCCAATACGTGGTGGACGTGAACACCGGGGAGCACAGAACTGCCAGAAACCTTCAGAAAAACGAGATCGCCCGGTGCGTCATTGAGCTGGCTCAGCCCATCGTGGTTGATCTCTTTTCCAAGCACAGAACCCTGGGGGAGCTGATCCTCATTGACCGCCTCACCAACGCCACCAGCGCCTGCGGCGTCATTCAGGAGATTTCCAGCGCCCAGGGAGAAAAGGAGAAGGAGATTACTCCGGCCCTCCGGGCCAAGCACCTGGGCCAGTCCCCCCTGGTGATCCTGGCCCACGACGGGAAAGCGGCCGGGAAGATCGAAGGGGAGCTGCTCAGCCGGGGCCTGCACACCATGACCGTCCAGGCCAGCGGGGAACAGTTGATCTTCGCCGCCGAGCTTCTGTGGCAGGCGGGGCTGATTACCATTTTGCCGGGGGACCGTCTGGACGCCGGCACGGAGGCCGGCCTGCGGGAGAAGATGCACGGCAGAGCCCTTCTGGACCTGCGGGAGGGCGGCCCGGCAGAGGACCGGTCCCTGTACGAAAACATGGTAAACTATTCCTTCTATTGATCCTCCAGGGAAAATACGGGAATCCATGGCGGGGCCGGGAAGCATTTTCCGGCCCCGCCCTCTGTTTTCCAAGGGGATTCCTGGGTTTTGTTACAGAAATGTTAATATTTTGTCTCTTTCTTGCAGAACTACCGGAGGTGTGTTATACTGAAGCCGAACGTGCAAACCGGCACGTTTACGTGCAGCGAGAAAAATACGAGGTGAATCATCATGCACTACGCAACAAAACATTTCCATGGCCGTCTGCGCCGCGCCGGCGCGCTGGTGCTGGCCCTGGTCATGGTGTTCTGCGCAATGACGGTGGTGGTGCCCCAGGCCCAGGCAGCGGTTACCAAGGAACAGATCAACAACCTGAAAAACCAGGCCTCCACCCTCAGCACCCAGAAGGCCCAGATTCAGGCGGAGCTGAACAAACTGGCCAGCTCCAAGGACGCCGCCTTGGACGAGAAGATCCTGCTGGAGGAAAAGATCAACGTCCTCCGCCAGGAGATCACCGTCTCTGAGGAGGCCATCCAGAAATACGGCGAAATGATCGCCCTGAAGGAAGAGGAACTGGCCGAGGCCCAGGAGAAAGAGGCCCAGTATTACGACAAGTTCTGCGAGCGCGTGCGGAGCATGGAGGAGCGGGGAGACATCTCCTACTGGTCTGTGCTCTTTAACGCCAGCAGCTTTTCCGACCTGCTGGACCGGGTGAACGCCATCTCCGAAGTGGTGGATTATGACAACCAGATCATGGACGAGCTGGCTGCCGCCCGCCAGGCAGTGGCAGACGCCAAGGCAGATCTGGAGGAAAACAAGGCCGCCGAGGAGGAAACCAAGAAAAACCTCACCGCTCAGAAGGCCGACCTGGAGGCTGACCAGGCCCAGGTGGAGCAGCTGATCGCCCAGATTACCAGCCAGGCCGACGTCTACGAGCAGAAGATGCACGAGGTGGAGGAGGACTCTGCGTCGGTTGCCAAGCAGATCTCCCAGGCCGAGGCCACCTACGCCGCCCAGCTGGAAGCCCAGCGGAAGGCGGAAGAGGCCAGAAAGAAGGCCGAAGCGGAAGCCGCAGCCAAAAAGGCCGCAGAAGAGGCAGCCAAAAAGAACCAGAGCAGCTCCAGCAGCAGTTCCAGCAGCTCCAGCAGTTCCAGCAGCAGCTCCGGCTCTGTGGGCAGCGGCGGCTACATGTGGCCCCTGTCCGGATACACCCGGGTTTCTTCCCCCTTCGGGTATAGAAACTGCCCCTTCCACGGCAGAGAGCTTCACGGCGGCTGCGACGTGCCCGCCCCCGCCGGTACCCCCGTCATGGCAGCCAAGAGCGGTGTGGTCATCATTTCTACTTACGGTTCCTCCTACGGAAACTATGTGACCATCGCCCACAGCGACGGCAGCCGGACCCTGTACGCCCATATGTCCTCCCGGGCTGTGTCCCCCGGCACCTCTGTGAGCCAGGGTCAGGTCATCGGCTATGTGGGCTCCACTGGCAGTTCCACCGGAAACCATCTGCACTTTGAGCTGTGGCTCAACAGCTCCAGCAGCAGCCGGGTGAACCCTGTGGCTTACTGCTTCTAATTGAGTTAACAAACCCAAAGCGGACCGCGCGAAAAAAGCGCGGTCCGCTTATATTTTTCCCTCCTTTGGTAAAGGCTAGAGGCAAAGGAGGGGACCACTTTGGAATGGATCACCACAGCGCTCACCGCGCTGTTCTCGTATTTTTATATGTTCCTCATCGCCAAGCTCATGGGCCACCGGCAGATCTCCCAGCTGGACGCCTTCGACTATATCACGGGCATCACTTTGGGCTCCATCGCTGCAGAGCTGGCCACCGAGCTGGAAAACCCCATGCGGCCGGTGATCGCCATGGCGGTGTACGGCCTTCTGACCCTGCTCATGAACCAGATCACTTTGCGGCGCAACCGGAGCCGGAAGTTCATCGAGGGTACCCCCACCATCCTCTTTCACAACGGCAAGCTCTACCGGCAGAACTTAAAGAAGGCCAAGCTGGATTTAAGCGAGTTCATGGTGCTCTGCCGCCAGCAGGGGTACTTTGACCTGAGCCAGGTGTACAGCGTGGTCTTTGAGCACAACGGTTCCCTGTCCATCCTCCCCCGGGAGGCGGACCGGCCGGCCACTCCCAAGGATCTGGGGCAGAGCCCCAAGCAGTCCACCTTCTTTACGGAGGTCATTATGGACGGCCGGGTCTTGAAGGAGAACCTCCACCGGCTGGGGAAGGAGGAAAAATGGCTGCAAAAGCAGCTGGAGGACCAGGGCTACCACACCCACCGGGAGATCTTTTTGGGCCTTTGCGACCAGAACGACACCCTGACCCTCTACCCGCCCTGTGAAGACTGAAAAACGAGCGCATCTGGTGATCAGATGCGCCCGCTGTCTACGGCCACCACGGTGAGGACGCTGTCTCTCACCGTAAATTTTACGTCCAGCGCCCCGAAGGCCATGCCGTACACCCGCTCCGGGTCCTCCTGATAGGAGGGGCGGGGGTCCTGAGCCAGCACCCCGGTGAGAGCCTCCCGGTCCTGGGCCGGGACAAGGGCCAGCAGGTCCGGGGGAAAGACCACCTCCAGCCGGTAGCCCTGGTACCCGGCGGTAAAGCCCCCCAGAGCCTCCGGGTGGGCGTCCGTGTAGGGCAGATAGGGCTTGATGTCAAAAATGGGGGTGCCGTCCAGCAGGTCCGCCCCGGACACATGGATCACCGGCCCTAAGTCCGGGTGGTGCTCCACCCCTTCCAGCTTCACGGAGGACAGGCCGATGGGGTTGGGCCGGAAGGGGGACCGGGTGGCGAAGACCCCCATGCGGGTGTTGCCCCCCAGCCGGGGGGGCCGGACGGTGGGGGACCAGGTCTCCCGCACTGCCTTGGAGAAGGACCAGATCAGCCACAGGTGGGAGAACCCCTCCAGCCCCCGCAGGGCGTCCGGGTTCCGGTACTCCGGCTCAAAGACGATGGCGGAGCGCAGCTCCGGCACCAGCCCGCTCTGCCGGGGAATGCCGAACTTGCTGGGAAAGGCACTGTGCATGGTGGCAATGATTTTCATGGGAACGGGATCGGTCATGGAAACGCCCTCCTGGGAAAAATTCCTGATTTTCTCCAGTATACCGGCTGAGAAAGACCGGCGCAAGAGTAAACTGCCTCCGGCGGGATAAAAACCTTGTCCCGGAGGAAAATCATGCTATAATAATGTCTGTTGAATAAACCGCTTTGCGGTTTATTCGCGCGGCTGCGGCCGCGCAATTCCATAAAAATGGCTCTTTTGAGCAGTTTTTATGGAATTCAGCCATTGTTACAATACGTATTTCCACTGGAGAACCGCGGTGCTCCAGTGGAAGGTGCAAGGTTTTTGGACTAAATTGTCCAAAAACCTTGCACCCGAACAAAGCCAATGAGCCTTGAAAGCCTTGGCTTTCAAGGCTTGCGGCTTTGTTCAGTACGCATTATAACATGGTAAGGTAACACAGACAGAGAGAAGGAGACCGAGTGAAATGAGCAAGATCATCACCGCTGCCCAGGCAGCAGCGCTTGTGAAAGACGGCTGCACCCTGACCACCACCGGCTTCAACGGCTTCGGCTGCCCGGAGGACCTGATCATGTCTCTGGCTGAGCACTTCGACCAGACCGGTCACCCCCGGGACCTGACCCTGGTCAAGTGCACCAGCCAGGGGGACGGCAAGGGCCGGGGGGTGAGCCACCTGGCCGCCCGGGAGGGGATGCTCCGGGAGCTGATCCTCTCTCATATGGGCTACGACCCAGGCCTGCGGAAGCTGGTCCAGGAGGAAAAGGTCACCTGCTACCTGCTCCCCCTGGGGAACCTGATGCAGCTGTTCCGGGCCATCGCCGGGGGCCTGCCCGGGGTGATTGCCACCACCGGCATCGGCACCTTCGCCGATCCCCGCCACGGGGGCGGCAAGGCCAACCAGCGCACCCGGGAGAGCCAGAAGAGCATCGTCTCCCTCATGGAGATGGGGGAGCAGAAATACCTGTTCTATCCCACCTTTCCCATTCACGTCTGCTTTATCCGGGCCACCCTGGGGGACGAAAACGGCAACCTGTCCCTGCGCAACGAGGCCATGAACGTGGAGCAGTTCGAGGTGGCCGCGGCGGTCCACAATTCCGGGGGTATCGTCATTGCTCAGGTGGACAAGGTGGTGAAGGCAGGCACCATCCCCGCCAAAGAGGTGGTGATCCACGGCTTCATGGTGGACTACCTGGTGGAGGGCCGCCCGGAATACAGCCGCCAGAGCTTTGAGACCGACGCCTTCCGCCCGGAGATTGCCGGGCTGGCGGTGACGCCCTCCGCCGGATTCGATCGTCTCCCCATGGGGCCCCGGAAGATCTGCTGCCGCCGGGCCGCCATGGAGCTGCGGCCCAACACTCTCATCAACCTGGGCATCGGAATGCCCGGAGGCATCGGGTCCGTGGCGGAGGAGGAGGGAATCTCCCACCTGTTCACCCTGTCCATGGAGTGCGGCCCTCTGGGCGGCATCCCCCTGGGGGGCATCGACTTCGGCGCGGCGGTGAACCCGGAGGCCATGTACCGGATGGCGGATATCCTCCAGCTCTACGACGGGGGCGCGCTGGACATGGCGGTGCTGGGCTTTGCGGAGGTGGACCGGTTCGGCAACGTGAACGCCCACAACTTCCAGGGCCGCGTGGTGGGGCCGGGGGGCTTCATTGACATTACCCAGAACGCGAAAAAGCTGTGCTTTATCGGCACCTTCACCGCCGGCAAGCAGGAGGTTGGGCTGAAGGACAACGGCCTGATGATCCACACCCAGGGACCCCAGAAAAAGTTCCTGAAGCAAGTGGGGGACATTACCTTCTCCGGCCAGGAGGCCGCGCGGAAGGGCCAGGACGTGCTGTACATTACCGAGCGGGCTGTGTTCAGCCTGGAGCCCATGGGCATGACTCTCCTGGAAATTGCCCACGGGGTGGATTTACAGCGGGATATCCTGGACCAGATGGACTTCCAGCCGGTGATCCCCGAGCACGTGCGGTACATGGACCCCCGGCTCTTCCGGGACGCCCCCATGGGGCTGACCTCCGAGGAGATGAGCAACCCCACCGGGGAATATGAGTTCTGGCGGGACCTGCGCCCCGGCTCTGCCGGGAGCAATCGTCCGGAGCCGGAGGAAGAGTAAGGAGGGCTGGTTATGCTGCAGGATATCGCACCCAAACAGTACCATGTGGAGTATACCCCTGTCCCCCTGGCGGAGGACGCCCTGTGCTTTGTCTTTCGCGGCCAAGAGATTCTGGAGCGGCTGGGGGAGGACGGCATGCTGGCCCTGCCCACCTGGAAAGAACTGAAAGAAAAGGCCCTCCGGACCACCTACCTGTTCCGTATCGACCAGCAGGTCTACTGCCTGGCAGAGCTGGAGGAGGGGGATCAGCCCCCGGGCTGCAGCTGGTGGAAGCTCCGGGGCAGCCGGGACAAGAAGGCCCTGGACCTGCACTTTGCCGAGACCACGGCCTATCACCTGTACGTCTGGTACCGGGACAACCAGTTCTGCGGCCGCTGCGGCGGCAGAACCCAGCCGGATGAAAAGGAGCGGATGCTCCGCTGTCCCGTCTGCGGCAACCTGATCTACCCCAAGATCGCCCCGGCCATTCTGGTGGCGGTAACCCACGGGGACCAGATCCTCATGACCCGCTACCAGGGCCGGGACTACAAGGGCTACGCCCTCATTGCCGGGTTTACGGAGATCGGGGAGACAGCGGAGGACACCATCCGCCGGGAGGTGATGGAGGAGGTGGGCCTGCGCGTTACGGACATCCGCTACTACGCCAGCCAGCCCTGGGGGATGGACTCCAACCTGCTGCTGGGCTTCTTTGCCCGGCTGGAGGGCAGCCCGGAGATTCACATGGACCGGCAGGAGCTCTCCCAGGCGGGGTGGTACCGCCGGGAGGAGATCGACCTGGCCCCGGACAACTACAGTCTCACCAATCAAATGATCCAGGCCTTTTTGCAGGGGGACTGGACCTGAAAAAACGCCAAGAATACAGAGAAAGAAGGCAAACACAATGGACCTGACCTATCAGGAGGCCCTGGATCTGCTCAAGGAGTATAACCAGGGCGAGTTTCACTTAAAGCATGCATACATCGTCTCCGACGTCATGGGCTGGTTTGCGGACCAGCTGGGCTACGGGGAGGAGAAGGACTTTTGGTCTGTCGTGGGCCTGCTCCACGACTTGGACTTTGAGCAGTACCCCGACCAGCACTGCATCAAGTCCCAGGAAATCATGCGGGAGCGGGGATTGGACGAGCGGCTCATCCACGCCACCGCCAGCCACGGCTACGGCATCACCGTGGACATCCAGCCGGAGCACCAGATGGAGAAGGTCCTCTTCGCCACCGACGAGCTGACCGGCCTGATCGGGGCGGTGGCCATCATGCGCCCCTCCAAGAGTGTGTCGGACCTGGAGGTAAAATCCGTCAAGAAGAAGTACAAAGACAAGAAGTTTGCCGCCGGGTGCTCCCGGGAGGTGATCCAGCGGGGCGCCGATATGCTGGGATGGACCCTGGAGGAGCTCATCGACCAGACCATCCAGGCCATGCGGGCCAGCGACCACGCAGACTAATATGGCAAAAAGCATGAAAAGAGGGCTTCTGCAGACTGTAAGTTCTGCGGAAGCCCTTTTTCCTTTGGGTTTAACTTTTTTTGGGCGGCGGAAGAAGTTGTGTCAGCTTTGACGTTCTGCTGACCACAAATTGCGCGCACAGACCGGTGAAAATGCCAGCAACGATGCCGGACACCATCAGCACCGGCAGATAACAGATCAGCGCAGGGGTTCCGGTAATGAGGATGGCCACGGTGATCTGCCCCAGGTTGTGCGCCATGGCGCCAAAGACGCTGCAAAGCCAGATCTGTTTGGGAGAGACGATCCTTCTCAGAATGAGCATGACAAGATAGCACAGCAGTCCTCCTGCCAGGCTGTAAAACAGGGCCATCAGCTGCCCGGAGAAGATGCTGCCCAGCAGGATGCGGACCAGCAGAATGCAGGCGGTGTCCCTGGGACCAAGGACAAACATGGCGTACACCGTGATGATGTTTGCAAGCCCCAGCTTAACGCCCGGTATGGGCGCAAGGGCGGGCAGCTGCAATTCTACCATGAAAATCGTCAGTGCGACAGCAGTCAAAAGCGCCATATAGGTCAGTCGTTTCGTATTCACTGTGCATCTCCCTTTACTCTTGGTAAAGCACCGCAACTTCGTCGAAGGGACTCTCATCTGCCAGAGAGAACCGGTCGGTCAGCCCCTCCGTAATGGTGATTTGGCCGTCCTCCGTGACAAATACAGCCTCAAAATTGCCGGTCTCCCGCCAGAACTGGGCGGCGTCCTCCAGCCCCATAACGAACAGCGCTGTGGAGAGCCCGTCGCACATGAGACCGCTGCCACCTATGATGGTGACGGAGATCAGGCCGCTGTGGGTGGGTGCTCCGGTGGCGGGGTCGATGATGTGCCAATAGGTTTCGCCGTCCTCCACGAAGTAGCGCTCATAGCCGCCGGAGGTAATGACCGCCTGGTCGGTGACCTCCAGCACCCCGATGTACCCATCGCCCAGGGGGTTCTGCACTCCGATCCGCCAAGGGGAGCCGTCCGGCTTGCTGCCCAGGGCCTGCACATTGCCGCCCAGGTTCAGCAGGGCTGAGGTGACGCCGGCCTCCCGCAGAAGGGAGAGAATTTGGTCGCCGGTGTAGCCCTTGGCCACGCTGCCCAGGTCAATCTCCATATCGGGGGGGAGCGTCACCGCAGACTGTTTGCGGTCAAAGTCTATTTTGGTGTAATCCACATGGGCAAGCAGCTCCGCCAGTTCCTCTGTCTCCGGCACGCCATAGTCCCCGGTGGTAAAGCCCCAGGCCCGCACAACAGGATAGATGGACAGGTCCAGAGCGCCGCCTGTCTGGCCGCAGAGCGCCAGCGCCTGGTCCAGCAGGTCAGCGGTGTCTGCGGATACATGCCCGCTGCCGTTGTGGTTAATGGCGTAGATTTCGCTGCTCTCCTCGGTTACAGACAGCTTGGCCTCCAACGCATGGATACGGGATTCCGCTGCGGCCAGCAGGGTTTCCTCCCCATAGATGGTAAAGTCCATCACCGTGTCCATGGCAAAGACCGTGCCGGTGACAGGCTCTGTGGGAGTGACCGGCTCTGGGCCCGCCTGACTGCCGCAGCTGGTGAGAAGCAGGGTGAGAAGAAGCAGAGGGGCGAAGGCTCGTTTCATGGGAGTGGTTCCTTTCCGTTAGTTTTTCGCGCTGGCAAGGGCAGCTTTCACTGCGTCAATGATGCCGCCGGAGGAGTAGGTCGCCCCGCTGACTGTGTTCACATTCGCGCTCTGGGCAGACAGGATCCGGCTGATGACTCCCTTGCCGTCGGAGAGATAGGGCTCGTCATCGGAAGAGGACGTGACCGAAATACCCGTAATTACGTCGTTCTGAATGGTTACGCTGACAGTGATCGGCCCATTGAACCCGCTCCCGGTGCCGGTGAAGGTGCCGTTTTTGTAGGTCAGCACCGGTTCAGGTGCCGGAGCAGGCTGAGCGGGAGTCTGGGCGGTGGTGGTTTGAGAGGAAGTCTGCGTCTGGGCCGCGGCAGACTGCTTGGAGCTGGAGGAAGGGGCGGCAGTGGTGGTGGACGCCGCAGGTTTTTCAGTCTGTTGGGTCTGCTCTGCCTGCTGGGCCGGCTTTTCTTCGGTGCCGGCAGTCTCAGCCTCCGGGGTGTCCTCTTCTTCCTCTGCAGCGGGCTCGTCGGCTTCCTCCTGGCCCTCTGTGAGCACTTCCTCCTGGGAGGCTCCATCCTCCGGGTCCTCCGTTTGTGCCTGGCAGCCCAGGCAGCCGGTCAGGATCAGGGACAGCAGCAGCGCACAGGCCAGGGCACGTCTCTGCCGCCGGAACAGTCCTGTGGTCTGTTTGCTCTTGCGGGCCACCGCCTTCAGAACGCGGCAAATAGCATAGCCCAGGAACACCACGCTATAGACCAGCACACTCAGCAGATAGCCGCTGCGCCCCTCCAGGGCGGCGGGCACAGTCAGCAGCATAATGTGGACATACAGCAGGGCATAGAACCCATATGCCAGCCGCTGAAGCTTTTTCCAGCTGGACCCTTTCATCTTTTTCCGCACGGTTTTGAAGGAGGTGATAAACAGGGGAAGCATGATGCAGATCAGCACCAAAGAGCAGATGGCGGCTGCCAGCTGATTGGCCGGGAGCTTGGTAATTCCCAGGAAATAGACTTTGCCATAGGCGGCGTTGTGGCCCAGGGTCAGGATAGCGGCCAGGATGGAGAGCTCACCCCGGATGGGCATCAGGAATCGAATGGCTTTTGAGCCGTTGGGCAGGGCACCCGTCCACATGACCACAGCCCAGAGGGCGGTGGCAAAGGCGCTGCGGGAGAAGATGGGCCACACCCAGTTCTGGAACCATCCCGGGAAACGGACCCCGCCCAGGGTGCAGCCCAGCACCACCGCCGAGATGGCCGCTGCCGCCAGGTAAAAGGGGATGGGATGCTGCTTCAGCGGCTTCGCGCAGCCCCAGAGGAACAGCGCCGCCAAGGCCAAAGAGAGTAGAAAAATCATAAGGGAACCTCCGTAGTAAAATTGGGCTCACCCCGAAGCCGCAGGAGCGGCTCCGGGGCGAGGAGAATGGGCTGGGGTCAAGGGGTGGTATAGACCGAGAGGTGTTCGGTGAGCTCGCTGATCAGTTCGGCGGCCTCTGTGGAGGTGGCACTGCCGACATCGGCAAGCAGCGCCTGGGCCTCCTCATAGTGCTCGATCAGGCCGCTGTCATTGGCTGCGGTGCCGTCATCGATCAGCGCCTTGGCCTGCTCCACCAGTTGGGTAAGCTGTGTAACCTGCGTGCTGTTCACGGGAACGGCAGCTACAAGGTCTGCATAGTTGCTGCTGGAGACCTTCACGGTGTAGGTCTGGGTGTCGTCATACGCGCTGTCCATGGTGACCTTGCCGTCCCTGATCTCCACTGCGCTTGCAACGGTGGTGGCACCACGGCCGGAACCACAGGTGATGGTGACGGTCACATCTTCCAGATCTCCGGGCACGCCGGAAATGGCAACCTCTGCGGAGCCAGCCGTAAAGGAGGCAGCGAAATCTGCCTATTCAGGATACACGGGCTTAATGTAGATTCCGTCAAATTCATAGATATATGTGCTGTCCGGCATGACGAAAATAATCTTGGTGACCTTCTCGCCCACCAGCTTGGACAGTTCGTCCAGATTGTCCCAGCCGACGATGTGGGCGTTCAGGGTGCTTTCGGGGCTGACATTGAAGGAGATCTCCCAGGGCTGCACCCACATGCTCTGGAGGAATTCCATGCCGACCTTCAGCCCGCTTTCCGTTTCGAGAATGGTACCCTGGATATAGGCGTTGATTGCAAAGCCCTCGTCCGATCTGCTGTTCCGAATGTACGCCGTGGAATGCTCCGTCACGTCGATCTCATAGTCGCCCCAGGTGGAGCCGGTTTTCAGCGTGGCGGTGGCGTCCGTTACGGTGTCAACAACGTTGAAGTTGGTGGCGGAGTACACAGCCTTTCCGTCCACGATCGTCACCGTTTTGTACTGCGCCGGAACGCTCCGGCTAATTTTAAAGGTGGGGTTGAGGGCCACATAGGCCGGATAGTCGGCGGCGTCCACCGCCACGTTCACATTCTTCACACCCAGGATGTTATAGCCATCGGTCTTGTCTTCGGTGTAGTTGGTGTACATACCGTTGTTAAAGCTGACATGCTTATCTACCGTTGCCGAGGTAATCCCGTCCAGGCCATAGCCGTCCACGCTGGAGACATCCCCGGCATAGTACTCGGCAAAGGTCAGCGTTGCGGTGCCGTAAACCATACCGGTTTCAGGGATGGCGGGAGCGGTCAGAGCATCCAGGGCGTTGTACAGGATGGTGATGCCCTCTGCGCGGGTCAGCTGCTTTTGGGGCACCAGACGGCCGTCTGTGGTGCCGTTGACATATCCCGCCGCCACCATCGCCGCAATGGGGTTCTGGGCGTAGCTGCTGATCTGGGATGCATCGCTGAACCGGGCCAGAGCCTCCACCTCAGTGTCTGCGGCGGTGAGGCCCAGAAGTCTGGTCACCATGATCATGGCCTGTTCACGGTTGATCGCTGCGTTGGGCGCCATTGTGGTTGCGGAGGTTCCGGTCATATAGCCTGCGGCCAGAGCCTTTGCAAGGTCAGAGGCGTACCATGCCCCGGAGGCCACATCGGTATAGTTGGAGATCGTTTCGCTTTCTTCGGTCAATCCTGTGACCCGATTGATCAGAGCGGAAAACTCCGCGCGGGTCATTCCGTTGTTGGGGCCATACTGCCCGTCTCCATATCCGGTCAGCCATCCCCTGTCAATAAACTCCTGCATGGTTGCTTGTCCCCAATGGCCATCCAGATCGGAAGCTGCCAGCGCGGCGGGGGCCAGTGTGGCTGCCATGCAGGCGGCCATGAGGACGCTGAACAAACGCTGTAGTTTCTTTTTCATGTCATCTCTCCTTTTTAGTTAGTTTGTGCTAACCCGCGACCAAAAAGAAAACCGCTTCCTTGTCTGAGCAATGATCGGCGGGCTGTGCAAGTTAGCTTATGCTAACATTATCAGTATATCTTCCCTGTCAGCATCCGTCAATATCCGAATTGGCTTTTTCGAAACACCAAAAAATCAATAAAATTTGCCTTATACTAGTTTTTGATCAAAAGCTTTCAAAGCTTTTGATCAAAAACTGCATGAGACGGCGCAGCGTGCGTGAGCACGCAGCACACGGGATTCTTGATTCCATTTTTGAATCAAGAATCAGGATGAGAAGAAAGGGAAAGGGGACGTGGAGATTCCTTGCCTTGTTCCCGGGATGGGATACGAAAAAAGCCCGGCCTTAGCCGGGCTTTCTTCGTATCAACATTCACCAAATTCCCATGGCATGCTGCATAATGAGGCTGACAGCGGTGATGCCCACCCAGCAGCAGGCCCCCATAATCAGCGGGGTGCCGCCGGTTTTCACCAGCTTGACGATGTCGGTGTTCAGGCCGATGGCCGCCATGGCCAGCACGATAAAGAACTTGCTCAGAGTCTTGATGGGGGAGAACACGGCGATGTCCGCGCCCAGGGAGACCGCAATGGTGGTAATTAAGGAAGCAGCGATAAAATACAGGATGAAGAAGGGGAACACCTGGCGCAGGCTGACCTTCTGCCCGTTGTTTCCTTCACCCGACCTGGTGCGCAGCAGGGCCAGCACCAGGACGATGGGGATAATGGCCAGGGTCCGGGTGAGCTTCACAGTGACGGCCTTGTCCAGGGTCTGGGAGCCTAAGTTCCACATGCTGTCCCAGGTGGAGGCGGCGGCAGTCACTGAGGAGGTGTCGTTCACAGCAGTGCCGGCGAAGATGCCGAAGGCCTCGCCGGAGGTGGTGTCAAAGCCGATGGCGCTGCCCAGGGCAGGGAAAATGATGGCAGCCAGCACATTAAAGAAGAAGATCACCGAGATGGCCTGGGCCACCTCCTCGTCGTCGGCGTCAATCACCGGCGCGGTGGCCGCCACGGCGGAGCCGCCGCAGATGGAGGAGCCCACACCCACCAGGGTGGAGATTTTGGAGGGAATGTGCAGGGCCTTGTGAAGGACAAAGGCGATCACCAGGGAGGCGGCGATGGTGCAGACGATGATGGGCAGGGACTGCTTGCCGGTCTGCAGCACCAACCCCAGGTCCATGCCGAAGCCCAGGAGGATCACCGCCCACTGAAGGATCTTCTTGGAGGTGAACTTGATGCCCGGGGCCAGGCTGGTTTTGTCGCGGATGGGGATGGTAATCAGCATACCGAACAGAATGGCGATCACAGGACCACCGATGAGGGGGAAGCATTTTCCCAGAAACCAGGCGGGGATGGCGATGGCCAGGCACAGGGCCAGACCTTTCCCGTTCTCCTTAAAAAAGTTTGCCATGGATTCGCACCTTTCTTTTGCTGTATTTGGTTGTATCAGCCTATCCCGATAGATAAGCCGGTACATCCTACCAGAAAATAGGGAAAAAGTCAACGGGGATTTTCACCGTGGACAGCTGTCCGCGGGAGAAAACGCAGGGAAAATTACTATGGGCTAATTGTACAAAGAATGGGCACGATTTTCGTCTACTTTTTCCCCCTTGGCAGTATTTTGATATTATGAAGGTTTTCATGCAGGAACTTTGGGTAGAACTTTCATTTACAAGAGGCGGTCCAAAATGCTAGGATTAGGTAGAACGAGAACATCCCCGCTGCAATGATTGTGTCTGCAGCGATTTTTTTGAATTTCCCAGCGAAATGGACCTCCCATTCGCCTTGCATTAAGGAGGAAGAATCATGGCAAGAAAGCAAAAGACAATGGACGGCAACACCGCAGCGGCCCACGTGGCCTATGCCTTTACAGAGGTTGCCGCAATCTATCCCATCACACCCTCATCTGTGATGGCAGAGCTGGCAGACAAGTGGTCCGCCGAGGGGCGGAAGAACATGTTCGGCCAGCCGGTAAAGGTATCGGTCATGCAGTCGGAGGGCGGCGCCGCCGGCGCAGTGCACGGCTCCCTGACGGCCGGCGCTCTGACCACCACCTTCACCGCTTCCCAGGGCCTTTTGCTGATGATCCCCAACATGTATAAGATCGCAGGCAGCCTGCTGCCGGGGGTCACCCATGTTTCTGCCCGCGCCCTGGCTACCCACGCCCTGTCCATCTTCGGCGATCACTCCGACGTGATGAGCTGCCGCTCCACCGGCTACGCCATGCTGTGCAGCTCCAACCCTCAGGAAGTCATGGACCTGGGCGCTGTGGCCCACCTGGCAGCCATCGGCGGCCGGGTGCCCTTCCTCCACTTCTTCGACGGCTTCCGCACCTCTCACGAGATCCGCAAGGTAGAGGTCTGGGACTATGACGACCTGAAGGAAATGGTGGACATGGACGCTCTGGCGGCCTTCCGCGCCCGGGCTCTGAACCCGGAGCACCCGGTTCTGCGCGGCTCTGCCCAGAACCCGGATATCTTCTTCCAGGTCAACGAGACCCGCAACCAGTATTACGACGCCCTCCCCGGCGTGGTGGAGGAGTACATGGGCAAGGTCAACCAGCGCCTGGGCACCAACTACCAGCTCTTTAACTACTACGGCGCACCCGACGCTGAGACCGTCATGGTGGCCATGGGCTCTGTCTGCGACGCAGCAGAGGAAGTGGTGGACTACATGAACGCCCGGGGGGAAAAGGTGGGCCTGGTGAAGGTCCGTCTGTACCGTCCCTTCGCAACGGAGAAGTTCGTGGCTGCCATTCCCGCCACCGCCAAGAGCATCGTGGTCATGGACCGCTGCAAGGACCCCTCCGCCATCGGCGAGCCTCTGTATCAGGACGTGGTCACTGCCCTGGCCGGCAGCCCTCTGGCCGGTGTCAGAGTGGTGGGCGGCCGGTACGGTCTGGGCTCCAAGGACACCACCCCCGGCGGCATCCTGTCGGCCTTCCGCAACGGCCAGAGCGAAAACCCCGTCCGCAGCTTCACCATCAACATCGTGGACGACGTGACCAACCGCTCCCTGCCCATCCTGGAGGAGCCTGACGTGGCCGATGAGGGCACCATCGCCTGCAAGTTCTGGGGCCTGGGCGGCGACGGCACCGTGGGCGCTAACAAGAACTCCATCAAGATCATCGGCGACAACACCGATATGAAGGTGCAGGCCTACTTCCAGTATGACTCCAAGAAGTCCGGCGGCATCACCATCAGCCACCTGCGCTTCGGCAAGAACGAGATCAAGGCCTCCTACTACGTGACCAAGGCTGACTTTGTGGCCTGCCACCTGGCCTCTTACATTGAAATGTTCGACATCGTTCAGGACATCAAGCCTGGCGGCACCTTCCTGCTGAACTGTCCCTGGGACCTGGCGGAGCTGGAGGAGCACCTCCCCGCCGCCGCCAAGCGGTATCTGGCCCAGAACAACATCCGCATGTATACCTGCGACGCCACCCACAAGGCCATCGAGCTGGGCATGGGCAACCGGTCCAACACCATCCTCCAGGCCGCCTTCTTCAAGCTGGCCAAGGTCATCCCCGTGGACGAGGCCGTCCAGCACATGAAGGACGCCATCGTGAAGAGCTATGGCCACAAGGGCATGGACGTGATCATGATGAACTACAACGCCGTGGACGCCGGCGTGGAGAGCGTGAAGGAAATCCCCATCCCCGCCGGCTGGGCTGATATCCAGGACGACAACCGGGAGCCCGACCTGAAGATTGACCGTCCCGACGTTGCCCAGTATGTGAAGGATGTTATGATCCCTGCCAACGCCATGCGGGGCGACTCCATCCCCGTCTCCAAGCTGATGCCTGGCGCCGACGGCACCCTGCCTCAGGGCACCGCCGCCTACGAGAAGCGGGGCATCGCCGTGAGCGTTCCTCAGTGGGACGAGGAAGCCTGCATCCAGTGCAACCTGTGCTCCTATGTCTGTCCTCACTCCTGCATCCGTCCCATGGTGATGGACGCCAACGAAGTGGTGGAAGCCCCCAAGGGCACCCGGATGCACGACATGAGAGGCAAGGGCTGCGAGATCTACGCCTACACCATGACCGTTTCCGTCATGGACTGCACCGGCTGCGGCTCCTGCGTGTCCGTGTGCCCGGCCAAGACCAAGGCCCTCACCATGAAGCCTCTGGCCAGCCAGCTGGCAGAGCAGAAGGTCTTTGACTACGGCGTGGAGAAGGTCAGCCGCAAGCAAACCCCCTTCGCAAAAGAGACCGTCAAGGGCAGCCAGTTCGAGCAGCCTCTCTTCGAGTTCTCCGGCGCCTGCGCCGGCTGCGGCGAGACCCCCTATGTGAAGCTGGTCACCCAGCTCTTCGGCGACCGGATGTACATCGCCAACGCCACCGGCTGCACCTCCATCTGGGGCGGCAGCGCACCCTCCACCCCCTACACGGTGAACAAGGAAGGCCGCGGCCCCGCCTGGGAAAACTCCCTGTTTGAGGACGGCGCAGAGTTCGGCTACGGCATGAACCTGGCTGTGAACGCCCGTCAGGGCGCAGCCGCCGACCTGGCCCGGGAGATTGCCCAGGACGAGCAGACCCCCGCCGCCGTGGCCCTCTCCGCCAAGAAGTGGCTGAACCACCGGAAGGAGACCGAGGGCTCCCGCACCACCGGTCAGGCCCTCACCGCGGCTCTGGCTCAGGCCCTCGCCTCCGGCGCACCCAACGCAGCTAAGCTCAAGGAGCTTTACGATATGCAGGACATGTTCGGTCAGAAGTCCGTCTGGGCCTTCGGCGGCGACGGCTGGGCCTACGACATCGGCTACGGCGGCGTGGACCACGTGCTGGCCTCCGGCGAGAACGTGAACATCCTGGTTCTGGATACCGAGGTCTACTCCAACACCGGCGGCCAGGCCTCCAAGGCCACCCCCACCGGTTCCGTTGCTCAGTTTGCCGCAGCAGGTAAGTCGGTCCAGAAAAAGGACCTGGCAGCTATCGCCATGCAGTACGGCAACGTGTACGTGGCCCAGGTTGCCATGGGCGCTGACTATAACCAGACCCTCCGGGCTCTCATCGAGGCCGAGTCCTATCCCGGCACCTCCATCGTCATCGCCTACGCCCCCTGCATCAACCACGGCATCAAGATGGGCATGAAGAACACCATGCTGGAGATGAGCGCCGCCGTCCAGGCGGGCTACTGGCACCTGTTCCGCTATGACCCCCGCCGGGCAGAAAAGGGCAGAAACCCCTTCCAGCTGGACTCTCCCGAGCCCATCATGGACTACCGCCAGTTCCTGGAGGGCGAGGTCCGTTACTCCTCCCTCCAGCTGACCTTCCCTGAGCGGGCCAAGGAGCTCTTCGTCAAGGCGGAGAAGGAGGCCAAGGCCAAGTACCAGCGCCTGGTGGACTTGAGCCGCCACTGGGAAAATACCAACGCTTAAATTCCACTTTATCCTATATCCTTCCTTATTGCAGGGAAAATCCGGCAGAGCGTTCCGCTCCGCCGGATTTTCCTGTTTTGGGAGGGACGTGTTTCTAGCTTGCGCAGAATCTCCGGGGACACCCCTGGAAAAGATTTCCGTCACCGGGGCTTCACCGCCAGGCAGAAACAGACGTGGTCCAGGGCGTGGATAGGGTGCTCCGGCTCGGCCCGGTTGTGGGGAGCAAAAAGCTGATCGTCAATCTCCGCCGGGGTCAGTTGCTCGTAGAGAAGAAAGCCTGCCTCTCCCAGCAGCTCCTCCAGCTGGGAAAGGGCATACCCCGCCGTCATGGCCTCTCCCGCGCCCAGAGCCAGCTGAATCTGCCGCTGGGAGGCGTCCCCCCTGTGGGCGTCCTGGTCGTGATAGTCAAAGACCAGGGCGCTGCCCGGGGGCAGCAAGCTGCCCAGACGGGCGACCAGAGCGCGGAAGGCCTCTTGGGGAAGATAATAGGTCAGCCCCAAAAGGGAGCACAGAGTCCTGGCCTGGCTGTCATAGGCAGGGTGCCGGAGGACATCTTCCGCCCATCGGGAACCGGCCAGGTCTGCCGGGATGTGATGCACCTCCGGGGGGATGGCCAGCCCTGCCGCCTGAAGCCGCCGGGTTTTGTCCGCCAGAGCCTCCGGCCGGTCCAGCTCCAGCACCGTAAGGTCCCTGGCCCAGTCAGGGCGGCGGTAGGGGAAGGTGTCGTACCCCGCCCCCAGCATCCAGTACTGCCGGGTGCCCAGCCGAAGGGCGTTTTCCAGGGCCCGCTCCGCAAAGACCGCCCGGCCCAGGGGGGAGGGAGCCAGTTGATGGTCCACCACATGGTGCAGGGCCTGCTCTGGTGTGCCCTGAAACCCCGGGGCAAAAAAGCCGATGCCCCGGACCATGTTTTGACTGATATTGTGGTACTCCTCGTCGGATAGCAGCCGCCGGGCCAAAGGGTCCCGGTACACCGGCGCGGCGCTGTGCTCTGTGTGATAAGCCCGGGCAAAGGCGCTGACCAGGGCTGTCATGGAACTTGTCATAGCAATCACCTCGCTATTCTTAATACCCCACCCCCGAAGCAATGACAAGACTTGAATTTTTGCCCATTTTGTGGTAATATAAAGACAGAAAAAGCACGGGATTTTTTTAATCCCGTGCTTTTTTGCGTTTTCATTGGTCAGTCAGCAGGCGGACGGTCAGACCTGCGCCGCTTTACCACAAAGCGGTCAAAGGTGGCCAGCATACCGGGCAGGACAAAGAGGATCAGCAGAATGGCCGACAGAGCGCCCATGGAGATGGTGAGGCAGATGGGGGCCACGGAGGGATCGGTGGAGAAGGTGCCGAGGATTCCGGTGACAATCACGATGATGAGGCCGGAGGTAAGAATGGTGTGGGTGGAGTTCTGATAGGCGGCGGCCAGGGAGGCCCGGATATCCAGGGTCTGCCGGAACTCCCTGTAACAGTTGGTGTAAAGAATGCCGTAGTCGATGGTGGCCCCCATCAGGATACACTGCACCACAATGTAGGCCAGGTAGATGATGCTCTCCCCCCGCAGGCCGCTGACGGCCACCGTCAGATACACGCCGCACAGGACGATGAGCACCAGGAAGGCGGGGATCAGGAAGGAGCGGAAGGTCAGGGCCACAATCAGGTAGATGGAGATTGCGGTGAGCAGGGTAATAAACAGCATCTCCTGGCTGAAGTCGTTCTTCATTTCCCAGTACATGGCGGAGGTGCCCACCAGGTAGTAGTCGTTCTTCAGGTTGGTGCCGCAGGCCTGGGTCAGCTCATCCAGGAAGGCGGTTGTCTCCTCTGACTCAGCCGGCAGGGTGGTGGAGAGCATGAGGATGGAGTGGTTGGTGCCCTTCAGCTGGGCGATTCCGTCGTCGAGCTGCCGGTAGGTGTCGTCAATCTGGCTGCGGAAGCTGTCGTCCAGAAATTCCTCGAACCGGGCGTCGTTCACCACATCTTCGGACAGGTGGTTGAACAGGGTTTCCATGGACATGGCCCAGGCGGGGGAGTAGGCGTACTTGCTGCCGTAAAACAGGCACAAAAGCTCCATTTCGTTTGCTTCAACGGTTTCGCTGAAAGCACTCAGCAGCGATGCCAATTCCTGAGCGCTGTACCGCTGGCCGGAGAGCACAGCGTGAATCAGCGTCTGCATCCCCGTTAGATTTTTCGCCATTTCAGCGTTCACCGCGTCTGCCCAGTCGGGGTTGGTGAGCACGTCGGACACCATAAAGTCCACCAGGGTCTTCAGGGAAAGCTTCCACCCGCTGGTGTCTCCGTGCCGGCTGATGTAGAGCAGGTACAGGCTCTTCATCCGGCTGGCGTCCATCCCCAGAAGCTGGGCCAGCTGCTGGGGGGTGTAGGCGGTTCCGGCGACGGAGCCGTTGACGATGGATCGGGCCAGTTCCAGCTGCCCCAGGGTTTTTGTGTCCATCATGGCGGAGAAGGTGCCGCTGTTTCCGGCAAGGAAGTTCAGCACCTCCTGAATGCTCATCCGGAAGCTGCCGGCGCTGGCCGGGAAGTCGTGGTA
This sequence comes from Clostridiales bacterium, assembly GCA_004551945.1. Classification (GTDB taxonomy): domain Bacteria; phylum Bacillota; class Clostridia; order Oscillospirales; family Oscillospiraceae; genus Evtepia. The sequence continues at coordinate 25,124 of SFPN01000022.1, forward strand.
GGTGTACAGCATCTTCATCTGGGCCTCGTCCATGCCCAGAAGCTGGGCCATCTGGCGGTAGGAATAGGACATCCCCGTCTGGGTGGCCTCCATCAGTCCCTTCAGGAAGGTCACCTGCTGCACTGTGTCCTCCCCCAGCTGGGCGGAGAAGGCTTCGTTGGACAAAATGAATTCGGTCATCTGCTGGGGGGACATGGTTTTGTTTTCAACCTGTGCGCCGAAGTACAGGGTGTACAGCTGGAGGACCTGGGCCTCATCCATGCCCAGCATCCCAGCCATTTCCGCCGGGGAGAAGCTCTGACCGGAGACCGCGGTCATCACCAGCTGGTGCAGCTGGATGAGCTGCGCCCGGGTCTCCTCGTCGAACATCCCCCCGTAGGCCTCGCTGGGCAGCACGGTGCTGACCAAAAAGTCCGTGAAGGTGGGCAGGCTCATGGCCTTGTCCGCCAGGTCCATGGTTCCGTAGTACAGGGTGAAGAGCTGGGTTACCGTTTCAGTGTCCAGGCCGGTGAGGGCGGCCAGCTGGGCCGGGGGATAGGCCTGGCCGGAGGCCGCCGCCGTCAGGATCTGGTTCATGCCGGTGAGCTGCTGCCTGGTCTGGCTGTCAAAGGCCCCGGCATAGGCCTCGTTGGGGAGAATCTGATTTACCAGAAAATTGGTAAAGGCCGGCAGGGTTATGGTCCCGGTTTGGGCGCTGTCGCTGCCGTAATACAGGCAGAGCAGCTGCTCGGCCATGGCGGGGGCTATGCCGAAGGCCCCGGCCAGCTCCTGAGCGGTCATCTGCCGCTGGATGGTGTCGGGATCGGTAAAGACAGCCAGCATCTTCATCTGGGCCAGGGTTTCCTGGTCAAACTGGCTGGCAAAGGCCGGGTTGGCGGCCACGTCCCCGTTCATAAAGGCGGCAAAGGCCTGGAGGGTCATGGCGGCCGGTTCATAGCTGTCCGCCTGGGTGGCGGCGTACACGTACAGCAGCTTCACCTGCTCCGGGTCCATCCCCAGGGCCGAAGCCATGTCCTGGTAGCTGCGGGCGCGGGTGACCGCGGCCACATCGGTGTAGGTCTCCAGAGTGCGCAGCTGGGAGAGGGTGTTCTTGTCGAACATAGAGGCGTATTTTGGATCCTCCGCCACCTCGTGGATTACGAAGCTGGTGAAAGCGGGCAGCGTCATGGTGCCGGTGTCCGCCCCGCCGTTCTGGGTGAAGTAGAGCAGATACAGCTGTTTCATGGTGCTCAGGTCCAGCCCGTCCTGCCCCAGGTACTTGGTCATAGCGGCGGCGGTCATGGGCTGGGTGAGGCTATTTGCGTCCGCGAGGTTTTTATCACGTCGATTTGATCCAGCATCTCAGGGTCCAGCTGTTCGGCAAAGGTCTCGTTTTCCGCCACGTCGTCTGCCAGGAAGTTCAGCAGCTGGGACATGGTGAGCTTGGGCGCCTGCCCGTCCCGGAAGTAGTGGTAGTAGAGAATGCGCAGGGTTTCCTCGTCCAGGTCCAGGTCCTCCGCCGGGGCGATGGTTTCGATCAGATCCACCAGTTCCCCGGCGGTGCAGTTCTTTCCCATGGTGGTGGGGTAGCTGACCAGGGCAGTTATGCTGGGGTTGTCCTCAAACTTTTCGGCCAGAGCCTGGATGCTGTCGCTGTCCTGGTTGTTGTACAGGACCACCAGGGAGTTTTCCTTGGGGAACACCTGGTAGATCTCGCTGTTGGCCTCGGTGCTGAAGGAAATGGGGGTCAGCCCCTGGAGGAAGTAGGAACCCACCATCAGCACCAGAAACAGCAGGGCCAGGGGCCGGCGGAAGCGATAGCTGACGGCGGCCACACCCTTCATGGGAATCTTAGGCTCCCGCTTCGCGGTTTTTGCGATCAGCTTGTCGGACATAAGGATCAGGCCGGGCAGCACGGTGAAGATGCTGAGCAGGCTGCAAAGAACCCCCTTGGCCAGCACAATGCCCAGGTCCCGTCCGATCTTGAAGCTCATGAACACCAGCATCAGCAGGCCCACAAAGGTGGTAAAGGCGCTGCTGGTGATGGTGGAGAAGGCGTTCACCAGGGCGTTTTTCATGGCCTGCCTGCGGTCGGCGGTGCAGCGGACCTCCTGGCGGTACCGGTTCATCAGGATGATGGAGTAGTCCATGGAAAGCACCAGCTGCAAAATGGCCGCAATGGAGAAGGTAATGGTGGACACGCTGCCCATGATCAGGTTGGTGCCCATGTTGATGACCACGGCAATCCCGATGGTGACCAGGAAAATGATGGGCTCAAACCAGGAGGCGCACATGATGAAGAGAATCACCATCAGCAAGGACAGGGCGGTGAGCAGCAGCGCCGGGGTCACGCTGTCGCTGCTGTCCGCGTCGTCGGTTTCGATCACCACGTCGTACTGGGCGTAGGTTTCCGTGATGGCCTTTTCGATGGCGATTTCCTCGTCAGAGTCGTAGTCGTATTCCGTGGTCAGCTCATAAAGAGTACAGCCGTCCCTGTTGTAGTCCTCGCTGGCCTTGTCGTACGCCACGTCCGCCACATAAGGAAGCCGGGACAAATCCCGGGCCACTGTTTCCCGCTGCCCGGCGGGCAGATCCCGGAACATTACGTGGATGGCCTGGAGGCTGTCTCCCTCCTGGAACTCATCCTCCATGATGTCCAGCCCCTGCTTCATGGGGGAGCGTTCCGAAAGGTATTTGGTCATGTCGCCGTTGATCTCCACCTGGGGGATCATCAGCCCGCACACTGCGGTGACTGCCAGCATCAGCACCAGCACAAAGTAACGACGTTCTACAATAAAATTGGCAAATCGTCTCATGGTATCTGCTCCCTTGCTCCAGCGTTCCTGCGTGTGGGCCTGCTTGACAGCATGCTGTTTGTATGTTACGTTCATTATAAATCAACACCTGTATAGGTTACAACCGACAGATGCGAAAAAAGTGTTGAAGTGACGGAAGGAGCCGTTTTATGGGAGCGAAATCCAACCAGAGGGTTGCTTTGACCAAGCAGCTGATCTACCAGGCCTTCTTCACCCTGCTGAAGAAAAAGAGCATGCGGCAGATTTCCATCCGGGAGCT
>SFPN01000052.1 GCA_004551945.1 Clostridiales bacterium
CCAGACCGCACTTTGATTATAGCAGGGAGCTTTTTTATTTTCCTCATCGCCTTAGGCTTTTTGGAACCACTGGCCCAGCCAGTGGTTTTCGGAGCACAACAAAAAGAACCGGGCCCAAAGGCCCGGTTCTTGATGGCTGCGGTTTGCTGAATTTATGCCAGAGCGGCAGTGATGATGGCCATCTTGTAGACCTCGTCGGCGTCGCAGCCGCGGGACAGGTCGTTGATGGGAGCGTTCAGGCCCTGCAGGATGGGGCCGTAAGCGGCGAAGCCGCCCAGACGCTGGGCAATCTTATAGCCGATATTGCCGGACTGGATCTCGGGGAAGATGAAGGTGTTGGCGTGGCCGGCCACCTTGGAGCCGGGGAACTTCTGCTGGCCCACCACAGGGGACACGGCAGCGTCGAACTGCATCTCGCCGTCGATGGCCAGCTCGGGAGCGGCAGCCTTGGCCTTCTCGCAGGCGTTGCGGACCTTGTCCACAGCCTCGCCCTTGCCGGAGCCCTTGGTGGAGTAGCTCAGGAAAGCGATCTTGGGGTCAATGCCGAAGGTAGCGGCGGTCTTGGCGCACTCCAGTGCGGTCTCCACCAGTGCGTCCTCGTCGGGATCGATCTGGATGGCGCAATCGCCCATGCACAGGCGCTCGTCCACGCCGTCCTTGGTGCGCTGCAAAATAAAGCAGGAGCTCACGTTGTTGTTGCCGGGCTTGGTCTTGATGAGCTGCAGAGCGGGACGAACGGTATCCGCGGTGGAATAGGTGGCGCCGCCCAGCAGGCAGTCAGCCTCGCCCATCTTCACCAACATGGTGCCGAAGTAGTTGCCCTTCAGCAGGTTCTTCCGGCAGTCCTCGGGGCTCATCTTGCCCTTGCGCAGTTCCACCATCTTCTCCACCATAGCGTCCATGCCGGCGTAGGTGGCGGGGTCCACGATGCGGATGCCCTCGATGTCGAAGCCGCCCTTTTCCGCAGCGGCCTTGACCTCAGCCTCCACGCCCACCAGGATGGGGGTCAGGAAGCCGTCCTTCTTCAGGCGGGCAGTGGCCTCCAGGATGCGGGCGTCAGCGCCCTCAGTGAAGACCAGAGTGCGGGGGTTGGCTTTCAGGGTTTCGATCAGTTTTGCAAACATGATAAGGTTACCTCCAAAAATCAGACAAACCGTCCTTATTTCTCTCATTAACTAATATATTGTATCACTATCTTCTGTGGGGTTCAAGCCCTTTTTCTCATTCCAGCACCGCCCGGCACAGCCGGTCCACCGCTTCGGGGATGCGGTCCTCCTCCAGGCCGGAGTAATTCATTACCAGCACATGGGGGCGGCAGTTGGCTGTGTCAAAGTAGTACTGGGACACAAAAGAGATTCGCAGGTCCTCCCCCTCCGCCGCCTGGACGATCTCCTGGTCGGAACGGTTGGTGTCCACCTCCATGAGAAAGTGCAGACCGGCGTTTTCCTCGCTGATCTGGACCCGGCCGGCCAGGGGGCTGCGGCTGATCTCCCCCAGGAGCTTGTCCCGCACGGTCCGATAGTGGTTGCGCATCCGGTTGATGTGCTTTTCAAAGTACCCCTCGGACAGGAACCGGGCCAGAGTCATCTGCTCCAGGCAGGAGACGGTGCCCGAGTAAAAACCCAGGGTCTCGTAAAACCGGGTGACCAGGTGCTTGGGGAGCACCAGGTAGCTGATGCGGAAGGCGGGGGCCAGGCTCTTGGAGAAGGTGTTGATGTAGATGACCTTTTCCATCACGTCAATGCTCTGGAGGGTGGGGATGGGCCGGCCGGACAGGCGGAACTCGCAGTCGTAATCGTCCTCGATGATATACCGGTTCTCCCCCTTGGAAGCCCAGCTGAGAAACTCATACCGGCGGCTCACCGGCATGACAATTCCCGTGGGGAAGTGGTGGGAAGGGGTGATGTGCAGGATCTCCGCACCGCTCTCCTCCAGCTTCTCCGGGATGATTCCCGAGGCGTCCATGGGGATGTGGCAGACCCGGACATCGTTCTTCTCGTAAATTTTGCTCAGGCGGAGATAGCCTGGGTCCTCCATGGCGTAGCCCCGGTCCCGGCCCAGCAGCTGGATGAGTACACTATATAAATATTCTGTTCCGGCCCCCACCACAATCTGCTCCGGGTCAATGCTCATGCCCCGGAACTGGTACAGGTGGTCGGAGATGGCCTGGCGCAGCTGGCGGATGCCCCCGGCGGAGGTATCAGTAAGCAGGGTGGCCTCGTCCTCCCCCGCTGTCACGTCCCGCAGGAGCTTTACCCAGACGGAGAAGGGGAACATGTCCTTGGCAACGGAGCTGCCCACAAAATCCGCCCAATAGGTCCGCCTGACAGGCTGCCGGGGCAGCTCCTGCTTGGGCCGGGGGGGTGGGGGCTCCTCCCCCTTTTCCAGGTCGCACACATAATACCCCCGCTTGGGCAGGGTGTAAAGGTAGCCCTCTGCCACCAGCTGGGCATAAGCGCTCTCTACGGTGATGGTGCTGACCCCCAGGTTCTTGGCAAAGGTCCGCTTGGAGGGGAGCTTTTCGCCGGATTTCAGCTTTTTCTGGAGAATATCCTGCTTAATACATCGGTAAAGGTGCTCGTACATGCTTTCCGATTCGATGTTTTCAAAGGAGTAGGTGAGCACAATTTTGGTCTCCTTCCGTGAACTGACCATGCCTGTTCCTCAAAAAATGCAGGATCCAGCATCATCAGACCCATTATAGACGCATCTTCCCTCCCTGTAAAGGCGGTTTCCCGTGAAAGGGGGTTCGTCAATCTACCAGATTTTTTCCCTGCTTTTGTTTCCAGTTTTGTTGCACTTTTTCCCGCCCAATTTTGGCCGTTGGTCAGGCAGAATTTTCTTGTGAAATATGATTGAAAAGACAAATCCAAACCCGCCCAAAATTCACAATTATGCAGGGAGTTTTTCCCTCTCTTTTTTTGCAGGGGAGAAACAGAGAAATTTCAGCCACTTTTGCCCGTCTTTCCGTCAATTTCCTGCCCTTGCAACGCTTTTTTCTTTCGTGTATAATGGAAATCGAATAGACAAACATTTGTTCTTGCAAAGTGCACACGGGCGGAGGCGCCGCCCGATATCCAAGTTTTCTATACCACTGTGTGAGAAGGAGTTTACTTATGAGTGAAGTACGCATCAAGACGTTCAAGCGCGTCCTGGTGGCCAACCGCGGTGAGATCGCCATTCGTGTGTTCCGCGCACTGAATGAGCTGGGCATCACCTCCGTTGCCATCTACTCCAAGGAGGATAAGTACGCCATGTTCCGCACCTTGGCGGACGAGGCCTATCCCCTGAACCCGGGCAAGGGCCCCGTGGACGCTTACCTGGACATCGATACCATCATCAAGATCGCCAAGGAGCACAACGTGGACGCCATCCACCCCGGCTACGGCTTCCTGGCTGAGAATCCCAACCTGGTAACCGAGTGCGAAAAGAACGGCATCACCTTCATCGGCCCCACCGTGGACAGCATGAACGCCATGGGCGACAAGATCTCCTCCAAGCAGATCGCCATCGCCGCCAACGTGCCCATTATCCCCGGTGTGGACCACGCCATGAAGACCGTGGAGGAAGCCATGGAAGTGGCCAAGAAGGTTGGCTACCCCGTGATGCTGAAGGCCTCCAACGGCGGCGGCGGCCGCGGCATGCGCATTGTTTATAAGGAAGCAGACATGCCCAAGGAGTTCAAGGAAGCCATCGACGAGTCCAAGAAGGCCTTCGGCGACGACCAGGTCTTTATTGAAAAGTATCTGCGGGGCCCCAAGCACGTGGAGGTTCAGGTCCTGGCCGATAACTACGGCAACGTGGTCCACCTGTACGACCGTGACTGCTCCGTCCAGCGCCGTCACCAGAAGGTGGTTGAGTACGCTCCCGCCTTCTCTGTCCCCGAAGCTACCCGCCAGAAGATCTTCAACAGCGCCCTGGCTCTGTGCCGCCACGTGGGCTACCGGAACGCCGGCACCTGCGAGTTCTTGGTGGACCTGGAGGGCAACCCCTACTTCATCGAAATGAACCCCCGGATTCAGGTGGAGCACACCGTCACCGAGCTGGTCACCGACGTGGACATCGTCCGCTCCCAGATCCTCATCGCCGAGGGCTATCCCCTCAACTCCAAGGAGGTCAACATCACCTCCCAGGAGGCCATTGAGTGCCACGGCTACGCCATCCAAACCCGTGTCACCTCCGAGGACCCCTCCAACAACTTCATGCCCGACACCGGCAAGGTCAGCGTGTACCACTCCGGCTCCGGCAATGGCATCCGTCTGGACGGCGGCAATATCTACACCGGCGCAGAGATCCTGCCCTACTACGACTCCCTGCTGGTGAAGATCAGCTCCTTCGACCGGACCTTCCTGGGCGCTGTGGCCAAGTCCCGCCGGGCCCTGCGGGAGATTAAGATCCAGGGCATCAAGACCAACATCTCCTTCCTGATTAACGTGATCAACAACCCCACCTTCCAGGCGGGCCGCTGCTACACCACCTTCATCGAGGAGACCCCCGAGCTGTTCACCCTGTCCCACAACCTGGACCGGGCTTCCAAGATCCTGGACTTCCTGGGCGACAAGATCGTCAACGTCTCCAAGGGCGACAAGCCCTACTTCGAGGACCGCGTTCTGCCCAAGTACGACGAGACCGCTCTGGTCTACGGCGCCAAGGACGAGTTCAAGAAGCTGGGCGCCAAGGGCTTTACCCAGAAGATCATGGGCGAGAAGAAGCTGTATGTCACCGACACCTCCATGCGTGACGCCCAGCAGTCCCTGATCGCCACCCGTATGCGTACCAAGGATATCGTGGGCGCAGCCCGTGCCACCAACACCATCATGCAGAACGCCTTCTCCGTGGAAGCCTGGGGCGGCGCAACCTACGACACCGCTTACCGCTTCCTGAAGGAATCTCCCTGGAAGAGACTGGAGATCCTCAGCGAGAGAATGCCCAACACCCTGATCCAGATGCTGCTGCGCGCCTCCAACGCCGTGGGCTACAGCAACTACCCCGACAACCTGGTGAAGGAGTTCATCCGCATCTCCGCCATCAAGGGCGTGGACGTGTTCCGTATCTTCGACTCCCTGAACTGGATCGAAAACATGAAGATGCCCATCGAAGAGTCCCTGAAGACCGGCAAGATCGTGGAAGGCTCCCTGTGCTACACCGGCGACATCCTGAACCCCAACGAGGTTAAGTACACCCTGGACTACTACGTCAAGAAGGCCAAGGAGCTGGAGGCCCTGGGCGTTCACGTCCTGGCCATCAAGGACATGGCCGGCCTGCTGAAGCCCTATGCCGCCCAGAAGCTGGTGGAAACCCTCAAGTCCGAGCTGCACATCCCCATCCACCTGCACACCCACGACACCACCGGCGCTGGCGTTGCCACCGTGCTGAAGGCTGCCGAGGCCGGCGTGGACATCGCCGACCTGGCCATCGAGTCCATGGCAGGCTGCACCAGCCAGCCCTCCCTGAACGCAGTGGTGGAAGCCCTCCGCGGCACCGAGCGCGACACAGGTCTGGACTTTGAAGGTCTGGACGAGCTGAGCCGTTACTACGAGCACGTCCGCAAGGTCTACAAGGCCAACGAGAGCGGTCAGATCGCACCCAACGCCCAGATCTACAAGTACGAGATCCCCGGCGGTCAGTACTCCAACCTGCTGGCTCAGGTTACCGAGATGGGCTCCAAGGACGAGTTCGAGAAGATCAAGGAGCTGTACCGTCAGGCCAACCTGATCCTGGGCAACCTGATCAAGGTGACTCCCACCTCCAAGGTGGTGGGCGACCTGGCCATCTTCATGCTGAAGAACGACCTGACCATGGACAACATCCTCACCGACGGCGCTTCCCTGTCCTACCCCGACTCCGTGGTGGACTTCTTCAAGGGAATGATCGGCCAGCCCGAGGGCGGCTTCCCCAAGGAACTGCAGAAGATCGTCCTGAAGGACATCGAGCCCATCACCGTCCGTCCCGGCACCCTGCTGCCCGACGTGGACTTTGAGGGCATCAAGCAGCACCTGCGGGAGAAGTTCGACATGGAAGGCTTCTCCGACTTCGAGATGGATCAGAAGGCCGTCAGCTACGCCCTGTATCCCAAAGTCTACGAGGATTACTGCACCCACTTCGAGGCTTACAACGACGTTACCACCCTGGAGAGCCACGTGTACTTCTACGGCCTGCGCAAGGGTGAGGAAACCGTGCTGAAGGCCGGCATGGGCAACGACATCATCATCAAGTTCATCAACATGTCCGACCCCGACAAGGACGGCTACCGCGTGCTGACCTTCGAGGTCAACGGCGTGCTCCGTGAGCTGAAGGTCCTGGACAAGACCCTGGAGGTTCTGGAGGACCGGAAGCTGAAGGCCGACAAGAACAACCCCTGCCACCTGGGTTCCACCATCCCCGGCACCGTGGAAACCGTCCTGGTGAAGGAGGGCGACGAGGTCAAGGTCAACCAGCCGCTGATGATCGTAGAAGCCATGAAGATGGAGACCACCTTCGTATCCAAGATCAACGGCAAGGTGGACAAGCTCTATGTGGCTCCCGGCGACCGGGTCAACACCGAAGACCTGCTCATCTCCTTCATTCTGGAAGAAGAGGAAGCCAAGTAAGAGGTCCCTTCCAACCTAAAAACTACAGCAGCCCCGGCTCATGAGCCGGGTGCACTTGTCAAGAAAAAGTAGACACTAAAAAAGACAAAATTACAAGAAGCCCAGTTCGGTCTTGTACTGAACTGGGCTTTTGTAGCCCAAGGCAGC
>SFPN01000053.1 GCA_004551945.1 Clostridiales bacterium
GCTGCCTTGGGCTACAAAAGCCCAGTTCAGTACAAGACCGAACTGGGCTTCTTGTAATTTTGTCTTTTTTAGTGTCTACTTTTTCTTGACAAGTGCACCTTCCCTCTGGGGGAGGCCGTTTTCTTTCGCCTTCCGGCGGGGACCCCCTTTCTCTGGAGAAAGGGGGGAAAGAGCACCAAAGGGAGAGAGGTTCTCTCCCTTTGGATTTCCTCTCTCTGGTGGGTGGAACCCTGCGGAATTGTGCCTTTTGGTGATTGGTGAGGCTGCCGCTTTCTCATTGCAGCGCCGTACAGAAGCGCGCCCACCGGCTGGGCGCGCCTGAGGTGGTCGGGTACCCTTGTGCGCGGGAGAGATTACCTGTTCCCTGTAGGGGCGGCTATCAGCCGCCCCTACGGACAAACAGGCTTCCTTTAAAACTCCACCTCGTACACCGGGCCCAGAGTGACGGTGCCGCCGATGGTGATGCTCTCCAGGCGGCCAGAGCGCACCGCAGCGGTGGTCTGGATGGTTCCCCCGGGCTGGCGCAGATCCAGCTTGTGCACCCCGTCCCGGCCGGCCCCCAGGGCGTGGCAGGCGGCCACGGCGGTGCTGCCGGAGGCGCAGCTGCCCTCAAAATACAGGGAGTCCGTGTCCCGGACGTAGACCGCCGGGCGCATGGTCCCTGCCCGGCTCTGCCAGAACATCACCCCGGCAGCGGGGCTGTCGAAGTCCGCCGCCAGTTCTTTAAGCGCCGCCCGGACCTCCTCTTCTCCCACGTCCTCCCGCTTCTGGGAGACGGCGTGGACGATCCCCGGCAGGCGCACCACCCGGGCTGGCGTCCCGAAGAGGTCGTGCTTCACAATTTCCCGGGGAATGGGCATCTCCGCTGTCACCTGGCTGGTGAGGGGATTGACCTGGACGGTCAGGGGTTCGTCGCAGCCGCTGATCTCCACCGGGAACTTCCTGGCCCGGCGGATGCCCTGGTCCGCCGCGTAGAACAGCCCTGCGCTGCGCAGAGCGTTGCCGCAGAACTCCCCGCCCATCATCTCCAGGCGGATGCACCCCGGCCCCTGTGGCGGCACGAGAAAGCCCACCTGCTGGGCCTTCAGCTCCCGGATGGCCAGCAGCCGTCCGGCCAGGTCCTGGTATTGCTCCCGGGGGACCGGGGTGCGCACCAGCAGGGTCAGGTTCCCCGCCGGGTCGGCCAGTTGGAAGGTGAGTTTCATGGCAGACGCCTCTTTTCTTTTTCTAATAGTATTTCCATTTTATCACAAAATCCCCCGCCGGTAAAGCCGCAGCGGGGATTCTGCCCAAGGGGGCCTGGGGAAGATTCTCAGATTCTTTACAAATTGGGTGTTTTCACTTGGTAGCAGATGTGATATAATATCTCGAAGTATGTGGAAAAACAGAGAACCCGATGACTTTCCCTTCCAGGACAATCGTCAGGAGGATGATACTATGCGATACGACGACTACGAAGAATACAGCGGCCGTTCCTCCCGGAACAGCAGCAGCCGCCGCAGCTCCTCGTCCTACTCCGACCGGGACTACGACCGCAGCTATAGCAGAGATTACGACCGGGACTACAGCCGAAGCTATGACCGGGATTTTGACCGGGACTACGACCGGAGCTACAGCCGGGATTACGACCGATACGGCAGCTCCCGGAGCAGCCGGTCCTCTTACAGCGACTTTGATGAATATGACTGGGAGCGCACCGCCCCCAACTGGGACGACCGCAGCTCCGCCCGGAGAAAACCCAGCGGCAGCAGCCGATCCTCCGGCCGGTCCTCCTCCAGCAGCCGCTCCTCCGGCAGCCGGAACAGCAGCAGCCGGAACCGCAGCGCCTCCTCTTCCCGCAGCGGCAGCAGCAATCGCAGCGGCAGCTCTCGCCGGCCCCCGGCGGATGACCGCCGCAGAAGCGGCAGCAGCCAGCGCCGGCCCGCCAAGCGGAAGAACACCCACCTGGTGCCCATCATCCTGGGCCTGGTGCTCATTGTGCTGGCCGCTCTGGTGATCAAGTCCCTCATCGGCGGCGGCAGCAGCAAATACGAGATTGAGCTGTCCTCCCAGACCATCGTCCAGGGGGAGACTGCCGAGGCCTCCATCACTGGTCTGAATGCCGCAGAGGACTACGACATCACCTGGAGCTCCAGCGACTCCGGTGTGGTCGCCGTGGAGGGCAACGGCAGAACCTGCACCCTCAGCGCCAAGAGCGTGGGCACCGTGAGCATTGCCGCAACGGTGAACGACGAGACCATCAACGCCACCGTCATGGTGGTGAAAACCGCCCCCGGCGTTGTGAAGATTGACCTGGCGGAGACCAGCGCCCAGATCATGTCCGGCAAGACCTACACCATCCAGGCCACCGTCATTATGGAGACCGACGACATGACCCCCGCCAAGATCACCTGGAGCAGCAACGATTCCTCCGTCGCCCGGGTGGACTCCAACGGCGTGGTGGAGGCCCGGGACGTGGGCACCGCCATCATCAAGGCCACCGCCGGGGAAAAGACCGCCGAGTTCGTGGTGGAGGTCATCGAGAACCCCAACAGCCAGGCGGTTGACACCACCCAGACCAACGGCCAGGAGCCGGAGGAAGGGGCCGAAGTCCCCACTGACACCACCGGCAGCACCGGAACAGGAACCGGAACCGGCACTGGTACTGGTACTGGTACTGGTACTGGTACTGGTACTGGTACTGGTACTGGCACAGGCTCCACCGGCACTGAAGCCACAGGAGGTCAGGGCACCACCGACAGCGGCCAGGACGCCGGCGGCGAGGCCACCGAGTAATTGAACCAAACCCGACGAAACAGAACGCACGGACAGGGTATTTCCCCGTCCGTGCGTTTTTTCTCTGTCGCCTTTTCCCCTGGCCTGTGGTACAATAGCCTCAGGATACCACTCGCGAAGCCGCGGGGAGACAGGAGGAACGTGCATATGAAAACCATTGGATGGATCGGCGTGGGCATCATGGGCAAGTCCATGGTCCGCAACCTGATGAAGGCAGGGTTCCAGCTGCGCATTTACGCCCGGAACCGGGCCAAGGTGGAGGACGTGATTCAGGAGGGGGCCAGCTTTTTCGACACCATCGGCGCCTGCGTCCAGGGCTGCGAGGCTGTGGTCACCATGGTGGGCTTTCCCCAGGACGTGGAGGAGGTCTACTTCACCCCCGGGGCCATTCTGGACCGGGCAGAGCCCGGGGCCTACCTGATCGACATGACCACCACCAGCCCCTCTCTGGCCCAGCAGCTGTGGCAGGAGGGCACCAGGCGGGGCTTCCGGGTGCTGGACGCCCCCGTAACCGGCGGGGACACCGGGGCAAAGAACGGCACCCTGTCCATCCTGGTGGGAGGCCAGGAGGCGGACTACCAGGCCTGCCTGCCCCTGTTCCGGGCCATGGGCACCAACATCAACCGCCAGGGAGAAGCGGGCTGCGGCCAGCACGCCAAGCTGGCCAACCAGATCATGATCGCCGGGACCCTCTCCGGGGTCTGCGAGGCCCTGGCCTACGCCAGGGACAAGGGGCTGAACCTCTCCGTGCTGCTGGACTCCCTGTCCACCGGCGCGGCTGGCAGCAAGCAGCTGGACGCCTTCGGGGAGAAGATCATCCGGGGTGACTACGCCCCCGGCTTCTTCCTGAAGCACTTTGTGAAGGACATGACCCTGGCCCAGGAGGAGGCCAGCCGGGACGGCCTGGCCCTGGAGGTGCTCTCCCAGGCCCTGGTCAACTACAAGGCCCTGGAGCAGGAGGGCTGGGGGGACCTGGGAACCCAGGCCCTGATCAAGCACTATGAAGCGGATGCACCCAAAGCAGAATAAATATTCACTTGCAGCGTAAAAACCGGCGGCCGGAGTTTTTCCGGCCGCCGGTTTTGCGTTCTGTTCTGCCGCCCTTCAGCTGCGGAAAAAGCCGATGGCGGGGTTCATCAGGTCGAAGGCCACGATGCCGATGAGCACCAGGGTCAGAATGCAGCAGCAGGCAAACAGCCGCTGAATCCACTTCTCTTTGTAGTCGATCATATTCTCATAGAGCTTAATGATCTCGGGATTGGCGGTTTTGCGCTGCTCCACGGGGGAATCCTCCTTGATTCCCACCAGTTCATCCAGGGAACCCTCCATTGCCATGACCATATCACATACGGTCTGGAAGCTGGGGTTGTCCGTCTGGCCGGACAGAATGCGGTTGATGGTGCCCACCGGAACCCCTGACAAATCTGATAATTGCTGCTTTGTCAGTTTTCTCTTTTCTTTCAATAGTTTCAGTTGGGTAGAAAGCCTCATTTTATCACCTGTGATCCTGGATTTTATCAAATACGAGCGGGTCTTTATTTTGCTGTTTATCTATGTTCTTGACGAAATCTGCCGAATCGGCTACCATGAACACAGTTCCCGAACGGGGTTCCGGGAAACGGCGCTGGGGCCGGAAGCCGCCGGATTCCGGAGCAGGCTATTTAAAACAGTATACCAAACTTTTTCTGACGCTGTAAAGCAAAATTTTTGTCGAAGGAGGCCGTATTATGACAGAACGCAGACAATGTTATGAAGAAGATACCATCGGGGTTTCCACCCACTGGACTGCCGTGCGCTACCAGGCTGTCTGCACCCTGGTCAACAGCGGGGACAGCGATTACCCCACCTACGGTCTCCAGTGCCTGGGCGACTGGGAGGGGACCTGGGTCCAAATGGATGTGATCGAGGACGTCTCTCCCAACCGGGACAGTGTACTTCACCTGGCCGACCGGTTTAATCACCTGCAGTTGTCCCCCCTGCACTTCCGGGACGCTGTACTGGACAGCGTGGATACATAAACATACAAGTGTGTGAAGGACGGAAAACGGACCTGCTCCCCAGGCAGGTCCGTTTTCCTGTTTTTTTGTCCTGACCTGGTTCTGACCTTTTTTGAAGGGGGACGGACCGTATAATGGGGGCACCCTTTGGGAAAGGAGGAAGGCCATGACGGTGGTGTATCTGGACGCCTTCCTGGCGCTGAACTTCGCGGTGAACTACCTGCTGCTGGCCTGCGCCGGGAAGCTGGACGGAGCGCCCATGGCCCGGGGGCGCTGCGCCCTGGCCGCCGCCCTGGGGGCCGGGTTCGGGGCTTTGACCCTTCTCCCCGGCGGGGCCTTTCTGGAGCACCCGGTGTGCAAGGCCGGGGCGGCGGTGCTCATGCTCCTGGCGGCCTTCGGCCGGTCGGAGCGGCTGCTGCGCACCGGCGGGCTGTTTCTGGTGCTCTCCTGCGCCTTTGGGGGCGGGCTGCTGCTGCTCTCCCGGGGCGGCCGGGGGCTTCCGGGAGGGTCCCTGAGCATGCGGGACATTCTCATCGCCGCCGCCCTCAGCTACGGCTGCCTGTCCCTGGTTCTGCGGGGGCAGTTCACCCACACCCGCACCGGAGGGCAGCTTCAGGAGCTCACCCTCTCCCGCCAGGGCCGGTCGGTGACTGTGCTGGCCCTGCGGGACACGGGCAACACCCTCCAGGACCCCCTCACCGGCCGGCCGGTGGTGGTGATCGAGGGGGCCAGGGTCCAGAGCCTGGTGCCCGAGCTGCCCCTGCTGGACCGGCAAAGCCTCTCCGACCCGGTGGCCCTGCTCCGGGACCTGGGGGGACAGGCGGGGAGCCTGCGGCTCCAGCTGCTGCCCTACCGGGCGGTGGGGGTGGAGTGCGGGATGCTCCTGGCCCTGCGGATGGACCGGGCGGACTATGGCACCCGGTCCATCCGCAACTGCCTCACCGCCCTCTCCCCCACCCCCGTCTCTGACGGCGGGGGATACTGCGCCCTCATCGGCGGGGAACCAGAATGAGAAGGAGGATGGAAGGAATGAGAGGAATGTTTCTGCGGGGCGTTCTGTGGCGGCTTCTGGCCCGGCTGGGTCTGTGGCGGCCGGGAAAAATCATGTACATCGGGGGCAGCGACGTGCTCCCCGCCCCCCTGACCCGGGAGGAGGAGGCCGCCTGCATCGCCCGGCTGGCGGCGGGAGACCCGGAGGCCTCCAGCCAGCTCATCGAGCACAACCTGCGGCTGGTGGTATACATCGCCCGGCGGTTTGAGAACACGGGGATCAACCTGGAGGACCTGATCTCCATCGGCACCATTGGGCTTATCAAGGCGGTGGGGACCTACAAGCCCGCCAAGAACATTAAGCTGGCCACCTACGCCTCCCGGTGCATTGAAAACGAGATTCTCATGCACCTGCGGAAAACCGCCAGCCTCAAAAGCGAGGTCCCCTTTGACGAGCCCCTCAGCACCGACTGGAACGGCAACGAGCTGCTCCTGTCGGACATTCTGGGAACGGACAGCGACCTGGTGATCCGCCCCATGGAGGAGGACGCGGACCGGCAGCTGCTGGCGGACGCGTTAAAAAAGCTCAGCGACCGGGAGCGGGAGATCATCACCCTCCGCTTCGGCCTGGGAGGCCGCCGGGAGCACACCCAGAAGGAGGTGGCCGACCGGCTGGGGATCTCCCAGTCCTACATCTCCCGGCTGGAGAAGCGGATCATCTCCCGGTTAAAGCGGGAGATTCTGAAGGTGATGGAGGTGCCGTAAAAAACCAACGCCCGCAGGATTTTTCCTGTGCACCTGTAAAATAAAAGTAGACACTCACAAAAGTGTGGGTGTCTACTTTTTTCGTAGTATAATGAATTTGGAAAGGAAGTGAAGATATGGGCAAGA
>SFPN01000023.1 GCA_004551945.1 Clostridiales bacterium
ACCATTACCTTGAACAGCACGCGCGGGTCGACCTTCGATTTCCGCTCTTTGGGCGAATAGGCGCGATACAGTTCCCTGTAATCCAGTTCCTCAAGCTGGACGCTTGTCAGTCGGACGGGTGCGTTCTCCGGTAACAAAATTTCATTGTTCAGTGCAAGAACCAGTTGACCATTTCGCTCATATACGTTACACTGATCTTGCGTTTTAGAATTGTTTTTCACACTTTCAATTTTAACGCAAACACCGCGGATAGGAAACCCTTTCGGGCTCCTATCCGCGGTGTTTTTCTTAGACGCTATTTTGCAACGCGCCCTTTTTGTTGTTTCCTGCAAAAGCAAAGCACAAAAATCTGGGAATCCTACTGTATTCCAATATCAAACAGGGCTAGTATATCTGTACAAAATAGTGCTGCATTGAACCACGGCACGATTCCCCTTTCACCGCCTGCGCACCAACAAAAAGCAGGCTTTTCAGGAAAAAATGGTGCCAGTTTTCGCAGAAAACAGCAAAATACATCAACAGGGAAATAAGATTCCTTGTCGTTTTTGTGCTGTTTGACAAAGAAAGAACCATCTGGTATATTTCAAAATGAAAGAAGGGTTCACCAAGAACACCGGCTTCCGCACCTTACGGACGCAGAAAACCTGGGTACGTTCCGTTTCCTGGAAGCACTTCCGAGAGAACACAGCAAGCTTTGCTCGCACGAAAAAGGGGGGCCGTCATGAAAACCCTGGTGTTATACGAATCCCATACCGGCTATACCCGCCGGTATACGCAATGGATTTCCGAAGCGCTCAGAGCAGATATCCTGCCCCTCAAAGAAGCCACATCGGCTCTCCTCAGGGATGCGGACCTCGTCATATTCGGCGGGAGCATTCGAGGCAGCATCATCAGCGGGCAGGACAGGATGAAAAAGCTCGCCAAGAAAGCAGGCAGCAAAGCGGTCCTTTACTTCGGCGTTGGCCTTCGGCCGGATAGCCCCCGCACGAGAAGCCTGCTTCGCAGAAATAACTTCGGGTCGGAATCCACCGTTCCCCTCTTCTACTTCCAGGGCGGTCTGAACAGAGATTCGCTCGCTTCCGGAGATCGAACCATGCTGACAATCTATCAAGCCATGCTCAAACGGCGCCGCTCCATCCATCCGGAGGACGCTGAACTGCTGCAGATCATGCGCTGTTCCAGCGATTACTCCGGCAAAGAACAAATTCGTCCGCTGCTGGAGAAAGCCGCGCAATACACAAAACAATTTGAAAGCTGAAGATCTTATCTTTCGTATGACGACGCGGAAGGGGCCCCTCCGTGTTCTCATAAACCTGCCGCGTATCTATTCAACAAAAAGAAAGTAAGGAAGCTATGAACAAGAGCGGTTTAGTCAACTGAGCCATCTGGATCGGCGTCATGTCCGGCATCTACTGCGCAATCTATCTGCTCACCATTGGCTCCTACACAAGCTCGCATTTCCTTCCGGGTTATCAGATCGTTTACGCCACCTTCACCGCCCTGCCCATCTATTTCACCGCAGGCGCTAAGAGAGAGGAATTCTTCCAGTATATCGGAAGTTACCTTGTCGGCGTCGTGTGGGCAATGATCTACCTGTTTATTATGGACCGTCTGGCAACCACCGGCATCCCCGCCTGGGCTAACATCGCCCTCGTTGTCGCAGTGATCTGTATCGTGGAATGTGCCATCCACTTCTGCCTGCCGGCATCCCTTCCCTTCAACAAGGTCCCCGCTCATTTCGGCGCCATCTCCAATTCCTTCTGGTGCTCCAACATGAGCATTGCCATTCTGGGGGGTGCCGGCGCCACCTCGGTGGGCGGCTTCTACAATTTCACCGCATTCCCCATTCTGGCCATCACCCTCTGCACCGGCACTCTGCTTGGCCTTATCTGCAATGAAGGTCTGAACTTCATCGATGCAGAAACCGGGAAGTGGAAGCTGCCTGGCAAAAAGTAATTCCCTCTATTCCTCCCTTTACACTCTTTAAGTTTTCATCAGAAAGGAGTACACTATGTCTAATGCAACTTGTTCTACTGCAACTTTAGGCCAGAACCTCAGAGCTGGCACTGTCGCAAAGGTCGGCAGCACCAAGCGCATCCAAGAGCTCAACGGGATGCTGCACGGCAACCGCCCCAATGTTGATATCACCCGCGCCAAGGTGTATACTAAGGTATATCGGGAGACCGAGGGCATGCCTCCCATGATGCGCCGTTACAAGGCATCCGCTGCTGTCTACCGCGCCATGAGCGATACCGTTTATGACCACGAGCAGCTGGTCGGCTGGCCCACCAAGCGCATCCGAGGCGCCAACTTCGCCATTGAGCTGCATGCCCACTGGCTGGCAGACGACCTGGTAAACCTGCGCAACCGTGAGTACGATCCCTTTGAAATCACCGACGAAGACTACGAGGCCCTGGAAAAGGACCTGCTCCCCTACTGGAAAGATAAGACCATGGCCGTTCAGTGGGGCCACTACGTCACGGAGCATGAATGGAACCGAGCTCAGTTTGGCGGCGTTTCCGACGTTTCCAACTATCTGTGCGCCAACGGCTCTCACTTCATTCCCGCTTGGACCGACGTCATCGAGCACGGCTTCGTGAAGTACTATGAGGAGGCAAAGCAGCTGCTTGCCGCTCTGGATCCCAACGATCCCACCGCCATCGACAAGCGCATCTTCTACAATGGTATTATCGAGGTCCTGGAAGCCATCCGCGACTGGGGCGAGAGAATGTCCGCCTCCTGCAGCCGCAAAGCAGCGGAGGAAAAGGACCCGGTCCGCAAGCAGGAACTGGAAAAGATGGCTGATATGATGAAGCGTGTTCCCTGGGGCCCTGCTACCTCCTTCTATGATGCAATCGAGACCGCATGGGCCGTCTGCTTCTTCCTGTTCGTGGAAGGCGCAGGTCCTTCCATCACCTGGGGTCGTATCGATCAGTATCTGTATCCTTACTATAAGGCAGATGTTGAAAAGGGTATTCTGACGCCCGAGTCTGCAATGGAGCTGATCGAAGAGCTGTACATCCGTGTTAACACCAATGTTTGGTTCCAGTCTTCCCAGATGGCATACATCTTCGGTGGCTATTACCGCTACCCCCATCTGGACCTGGGCGGTTTGGATGAAAACGGCAAGGATGCCACCAATGAGCTGTCCTACCTTTTCCTGCGCGCCATGCGGTATGCACGCACCACCGCACCCACCGTGTCCCTGATGCTGCATCAAAAGACCCCCGACTCCCTGCTGCGCGAAGCATGCGAGCTTGCCGCCGAGGGCATGGGCCACCCCTCCTTCTTCAATGTGGAAAGCCTTTACACCATGCTGGAACACCGTGCTGCCGGTCCTGACGGGTATTCCAATTACACCCGCAAGGAGATTATGAAGTACGGCTCCCCCATCGGCTGCGTAGAGCCCGGCGTGGAAGGCCGTCAGTATGGACATACGGACTCTGGCATCATCAACGTGGCAGGCGCCGCCCTCATGGCCGTCACAAACGGCGTGATGCCCATTGAATCGGACAACATGTTTGCCGGAAAGCTGCTGACCTTCGAGACCGGCGCTCCCGATTCCTTCAAGACCTTCGATGAATTCTATGCGGCAGTGAAGGCCCAGGTCAAGTATGCCATCGAAGAATGCCACTCCAACCTCGTCATCTGCGAGAAGCTGCTGGCAGAGCAGTTCAACCTTCCTACCTTCACCGTATTGCTGGACGGTGCGCTGGAAAAGGCAAAGGACGCCACCGCCGGCGGCGCCAAGGTCAACATTGGTCCCACCATGCAGATGGTTGGCTTTGCCACCATGGCCGACTCGGTTGCCGCAATCAAGAAGGTCGTCTTCGACGACAAGGAAGCAACCCTGCAGGAGGTCTGTGATGCCTGCATGAACAATTTCAAGGGCTATGACGCACTGCGCGCAAAGCTGCTGGCCGCCCCGAAGTTCGGCAACGACGACGACTATGTGGATACCATCGCCGCCGACCTGTGGAAGTGGTTCTCCGACTGCACCATCCGCCTGAAGATGTATCGCGGCCACTACTGCGACGCCGCCATCCAGATGGTCCAGTCCAACGTGGGCTACGGTGCCATGACCGGTGCCACCCCCAACGGCAGACTTGCCGGTATGCCCATCTCCGACACCATGTCCGCAACCCAGCAGGCCGATACCCACGGCCCCACCGCCGCAGCACGCAGCTACGGCAAGCTGGACTACGGCGCCTATTCCAACGGCACTCTGCTGAACATGTGGATCAGCCAGACCGAGATGATTGAGCAGTAATACACTTTGAATACCCCCATACATTCAAAAAACACTGCAGAAAGGAGCACCATATGATGACAACCATTCGTGATATTCCTCTGAACTGCCCCGAGGCAACCTACGTTCAGCCCGACTATAAGGAAGCCGGCATGAACAACTTCACCAATCTGGTACGCACCATGCTCAACGACTATGGCGTATACCACGTTCAGTTCAACACCATCAGCAAGGACACCCTTGTGGATGCCAAGGCTCATCCCGAGAACTACCCCACCCTCATTGTCCGCGTGGCCGGCTACAGTGTTTACTGGACCGACCTGGCTGAGCGTGTTCAGGACGACATTATCAGCCGTACTGAGCACACCTTCTGATCCCGTAACCTGACGGAGGAGGCGTTCCCTTCCCGGGAGCGCCTCCTTTTTTCAATCACCGACACGCGAAGGGAGAGCTTTTTTATGAGTGAAAAAAAAGCGACTATATTCGATATCGGCCGTTACCGCAATGCGGATGGACCCGGCATACGCACCATCATCTTTTTCAAAGGATGTCCGCTCCGCTGCAAATGGTGCTGCAACCCGTTCGGTTTATCTAGAAAGCGGCAGTTGGTTGTCAATCCGTTCAAATGCACCGGCTGCGGCAGCTGTGCCCAGGTATGCAGACAGAACTGCAACACCGTCAGCGCAGAAACCCATAAGGTCATCACGGATTTCTCCCGGTGTGTTCTTTGCGGAGACTGCATTGTCCCCTGTCAGGTCAATGCCCGCAGCCTGTCCGGCGACGAATACACCGCCCGGGAGCTCTACCAAGAGGCGGGCAAGGACCGCGCCTTTTACCGCCGGGGCGGCGGCGGCGTGACCCTCTCTGGCGGTGAGGTGCTCTACCAGTGGGAAGTGGCTTCCGAGACGCTTCGCCTGTGCCGCCAGGACGGAATGAACTGCTGCATTGAGACCTCCGCCTTTGCACCGTGGGAACATCTCTGGGCTGTCGCCCGGTACTGCAACACGGTATTTGTCGACCTCAAGCACATTGACAGCGGGAAACACCAGGAACTGACCGGCGTTCCCAACGAACGGATCCTTGAAAACATGGCAAAGCTCTGCGAGGAGCTTCCGAAGCTGGCGGGCCGGGTCATCGTCCGTCTGCCCATCGTCCCCGGCTATAACGACGACAATGAATCCATCGCCGGTGCTGCGGACTTTGTTTCCCACCTGGCCCATCACCCAGAGATCAATCTCCTGCCCTATCACGATCTTGGCGCAACCAAATACGAAATGATCGGAGAGACGTACGCGCTGACAGACGTGGAAAGCCGCAAAAAGAAGGACCCCCGGCTGCAGGAACTTCTTACCCTGTGCCAAACGCATGCACCGGACAACCGTGTCAGCCTGGGCGGCGAGGCGATCGACCCGAAGGGATAAGCGGCCATTCCAACCACAATCTGAAGCCCCATCAGGAAATCCTGGTGGGGCTTTTCTCATGCAAACAGATTCGCTTTCTGTTTGGTGTACTCTATCACACCCTGCTATTGATCCCGTAAAGAACTGCCTAAGTATTTTTGAAGCCCATAGTAATCCTGTTTTCTTCCTGCATATTTCTTACCAGTCTAAAAGTTTACTGTATTCATCACCATATGTAATTGGAGTCAAAACAACCTCATTTGGACTATGGTCAT
Organism: Clostridiales bacterium; assembly: GCA_004551945.1. Lineage (GTDB taxonomy): Bacteria > Bacillota > Clostridia > Oscillospirales > Oscillospiraceae > Evtepia. The sequence goes on from SFPN01000023.1 coordinate 5,925, forward strand.
CACACAATATTATCAAAAAAGTTAAGAAAAAGTCCTGATTTCTCACGAAATCAGACCTTTTCGAGCAGGCCGAAACAGTGGCCTATGAATTATGCAAGTTTTGTTTGCTGCTCCAAGTGTATTGCCAGGAAAATCACGGGGGCGGCAGACTTTTTGCTGTTGTCAACAGGTCCAACTCTTGACGGCACCCGCAATCCCCTCTCTGTTTTGATCCCCTGCCACCGGGTGGTGGGGGCTGGCGGGAAGCTCACCGGCTACGCTGGAGGGCTGGACAAAAAAGCCTGGCTGCTGGCCCACGAAGGGGCGGCAGCAGGCGGAAAATAGCACGGTTTAAAGGGTCTCTGTGTATAAAATCAGGCCGAGACGCACAAAAGGTAAGTATCCCTGATTTTATGAACCTCTCAACGGAAAGGAGACCTTTACCATGCTGGGTGATTTCACCTATTCCAACCCCACCAGGCTGTATTTCGGCCAGAACGCCCTGGATAATCTGCGCCGGGAGCTGGAACCCCGGGGCAAGACCGTGCTGCTGGTCTATGGCGGCGGGTCCATCAAGCGAAACGGCATCTATGACCAGGTTGTGGACATTGTCAGCGCCTGCGGCAAGCAGATCGTGGAGGACCCAGGGGTGATGCCCAACCCCACGACAGACAAGCTCACCCAGGGCTGCCGGCTGGCCCGGGAGAGCGGCGCGGACCTGATCCTGGCTGTGGGCGGCGGTTCGGTGTGCGACTACGCCAAGGCGGTGTCCGTCTCCGCCTGGTGCGGAGAGAACCCCTGGGAAAAATATTTTCTGCGGAAGGAGCCGGTGGACAACCGGATTCTCCCCGTGGGCTGCGTGCTCACCATGGTGGGCACCGGGTCGGAGATGAACGGCGGGGCGGTGATCTCCAACCCGGAGACCAAGCGGAAAATCGGCCGGTTCTTTGAGGACGACGCCTTTCCCAGGTTCTCCATTCTGAACCCAGTCTTTACCTACACGGTACCCAAATACCAGATGGTGGCGGGAATTTACGACATCATGTCCCACATCCTGGAGCAGTATTTCTCCGGGACCGACGACAACACCTCGGACTATGTGATGGAGGGGCTGCTCCGTTCCCTCATCCATTCCTCTCAGGTGGCCCTGCGGGAGCCGGAAAACTACGAGGCCCGGAGCAACATCATGTGGATTGCCACCTGGGCCCTGAACTCCCTGCTCTCCAAGGGCAAGGCCACCGACTGGATGGTCCACATGCTGGGTCAGTCGGTGGGAGCCCACACCGACGCCACCCACGGCATGACCCTCTCGGCGGTGACCCTCCCCTACTACCGCTTTCTCCTGCCCTACGGCCTGGAGAAGTTCAAACGCTTCGCGGTGAACGTCTGGCAGGTCTCCCCCCACGGCAAGTCCGACCGGGCCATTGCTTTGGAAGGGCTGGCGCGGATGGAAGAGTATATGCACCGGCTGGGTCTGGTGATGGACCTGCAAACCCTGGGGGTCACGGAGGACATGCTGAAGAGCATCGCCGAGGGCACTTTCCGCCGGTCCGGCGGGTACCATCCCCCGGAAAAGGCAGAGATTCTGGCGATCTTAAAAGAAAGTATGCACGGAAGATAAATAGAAAGCCTCCCGCCGGCCGGGAGGCTTTCTGTTTCTTTCAGACGATTCCGTGGGTTTTTCCGGGAATGCGTGTATAATAAGACAGAAGACTGGAAGAAAGGGGGGATTGCTCATGCAAGATAACGAACTGCTGGCGCTGCTGCGCCAAAAAGACCCGGCGGGCCTGGAAGCGCTGCTTCTCCACTATGGCCCCTTTCTTCGTTACATCATCTCCCCCATCCTCCCGGACCCCAGGGATCAGGAGGAGTGTCTGTCTGACATTTCCATGCGGGTGTGGGAAAAGTGCGGCTCTTTCCTGGAGGGGCGGGGAACCTTGAAAAGCTGGCTGGCCGCAGTGGCCCGAAACGCCGCCCTGAACCGGGCCAGGACCCATCGGCCCGCAGAGGAGCTCTCCCCGGACCTTCCCGCCCCAGGCGAGGCCCCGGAGGAGAAGGTTTTGAAGCAGGAGCGGCTGGATGCCTTGGCACGGGCCATGTCCAGTCTGACTCCGGGGGAAAAAGCCCTGATTTATCGAAAATACTACTTCATGCAGCCCATCGCCCAGATAGCCAGGGAACTGGGCATGACCCAACGGGCGGTGGAAGGCCGCCTGTACCGGCTGAAGCAGCGGCTGCGCAAAGCATTGGGGGGTGACGGCATTGACGGACCATGAAAAAAGCGCCATGAGCGTTCAGGAGTTGGAGGAACTGCTCCAGCTGGGTCTGCTGCCTCCCACCGACGCGGTGGTGGTGGAAATCACCCCCTGGCGCAAGGCGGTCAACCGGGTGCTCATCGGCCTGGCCCTGAACACTGTGACCTTCCATTTTTTGAACCTGGACTATATTCTGCCAGGCATCGGCATCCTTCTGATGATTCTGGGCTTCCGGGCTCTGCGGACGGAAAACCGGGGGTTCCGGCTGTGCTGGTTTGTCACCCTGTTCCGGACAGCGGATTTCATTCTGTGGACAGTTCTCAGCACTACCATTTGGCGGACCGCGTTCTCCGAGACTGTACCCGCCCTTGTTCTGAACCTCTGCAATCTTCTGGTCCCCTTTGTCCTGGCCCTTGGTCTGCGCGATGGGTTCCGGGCGGTGCAGCGAAAGGCCGGGGTTCCGGTGAAGACCAAGGGCATCACCGCCCTGATTCTCTGGTATCTGGCGGTCTGCGCGCTGGGGCTGCTCCAGTACAACGGACTCATTTTAAGCGGGATTCTGGTCCTGGCCTTTGTGTTCATCATCCGCAGTCTGTACCGGCTGTCCTTTGCTTTGGACGAGGCGGGCTATGTCATCCGGCCGGCGCCCCGGCGGTGCTCAGACCGGGCGATGGTGCTGGTCCTGCTGGCCTTTACAGCGGCGGGGATGGCTGTAGGTTACCTCTTCTTCGACAAGTACCCCATGCACTGGGCGGAAACTGTCCGGACAGAGAGACAGGATCTGACTGAGATTCGGGAAAACCTGCGGGACCTGGGTTTTCCGGACGTGGTTCTCCAGGACTTGACGGAGGCGGACCTGGAAGCCTGTGCGGGAGCGCAGTATGTGTACACGGTACAAAAGGATCACCCTGTCAATGACGGCCGCCAGGTAACCACAGTTACAGAGGGCTCCACGGTGATCGACACCGTCTATGACGCAAAAGAGCTTCGCATCACCAGCGCAGCGGTTCTTCTGGCCGGGGAACCCGAGGAATGGCGACTATTCCACCACTTCGAGTGGGTGGAGGACCCAGGCTTTTTCGGAACAGACGCCCTTCAGTTCTGGCCCGTGGATTACGGCTCTCTTTCCATGGGCTGGAGGTTAACGGGAGACTATACCGGCCAGGTCCTTTATGACGCGGATGGGAAAACCTACGTTTCCCCCTACTACAGCCTGGGCAGCGTAATCAAGGAAACGGAAGGCTTTTTTGGCGGCAGCTATGTTGCCACGGACTCCTTTGCCGCCTTCTCGTTCCCCGACGGAAAAGACCGGTGCAGAGGCTATGTAACGTATCCTGCCACGAAGGTCATGGATGGCTGCATCCTCTCTTCTAATCTGAACTTCATCCACCAACAGAGCAAATGGCGCTTCCCGGTGCAGTCCGCCCTGGAGTTCGGCCAGCCCAGCGTTTTTTACTCGGACAAAAACTATATCGCGCTCCAGGATGACATTCTGCTGCAGCCCTAACAAAAAGCCGGCGGTTTCCCGCCGGCTTTTTTGTGTGCGTGTAATTATAACAGATGGGCCCGCAGCTCTTCCCCGGACAGGGGGCTTAAGTAGGCCGGAGCAATGTCGAAAACGGTCTTGCAGCCGGAGACCCCCTCCTGGCCCAGGCGGTAGGCAGCCCGGGCATAGGCCAGCAGGACGCTGGTGGTAAACTCAGGGTTGGAGTCCAGCTTTAAGCTGTATTCGATGATGTGGGTGTTCTCCCCTTCCCAGCCGGTTTTACCGGAGCGGATGACGAAGCCCCCGTGGGGGATGCCGCTGTGGTCCCGGTCCAGCTCCTCCTGGGAGATGAAGTGGACAATGGTGTCGTACTCGTCAAAGTAGTTGGGCATGGTCTTGATGTCGTTTTCGATCTTAGCCTTGTCTGCCCCTTCCTTGGCCACCACAAAGCACTCCCGCAGGTGCTTCTGGCGGGTGGTGAGCTCCGGCTCGCTGCCGCTGCGCACCGCGTCCAGGGCGGACTGGATGGGGATGGTGTACTGCTTGGCGTCGGCCACCCCTTCCACCCGGCGGATGGCATCGGAATGGCCCTGGCTGACCCCCTTGCCCCAGAAGGTGTAGTCCGCGCCCTGGGGCAGGATGGCCCGGGCATACAGCCGGTTGAGGGAGAACAGGCCCGGGTCCCAGCCGCAGGAGATCACCGCCACCTTGCCGCCGGCCTTGGCGCTGTCGTCCACGGCGGCGAAGTGCTGGGGAATGCGGGCGTGGGTGTCAAAGCTGTCAATCACATGGAAGTGCCGGGCATACTCCGGGGTCTGCACCGGCAGGTCGGTGGCGCTGCCGCCGCAGAGGATGAGCACATCCACCTCGTCCTTGTGCTCCAGCGCCTGGCTGGCGGGGTAGACAGGAACCCCTTCGGTCAGGATGGAGACGGTTTTCGGGTCCCGGCGGGTGAATACCGCGGCCAGGGTCATGTCCGGGTTCTGACGAACGGCGCACTCGACCCCCCGGCCCAGGTTGCCGTAGCCCATGATACCAATTCGAATCTGCATGTGTTCTTCCTCCTCGGCAGAAAAAGTTGATGATGAAACAGTATACCATAAAACGGCATAGTTTTCCAAGGGGGCCGGGCAAGGTTTTTTGTGGGGCAGGCCGGTTTACTTTGTCTCTTTGATATGGTATTATGACAATAATTGTGTATTATTTTAATAAGGGAGTTTACCAATGATCACTGTTTCCAACCTGAGCCTTCAGTACAGCGGCCAGCCGCTGTTTTCCAACGTGGATCTGCAGTTTACCAAGGGCAACTGCTACGGCATCATCGGCGCCAACGGCGCGGGAAAATCCACCTTTTTAAGGATTCTCTCCGGGGACCTGGATTCCACCGGCGGTGAGGTGTCCATCCTCCCCAACACCCGCATGTCGGTGCTGAAGCAGGACCAGAACGCCTACGACGCCTATAACGTGATGGACACCGTCATCATGGGCAACAAGCACCTGTACGACATCGGCAAGCAGAAGGATGCCATCTACGCCAAGGAGGAAATGACCGACGAGGACGGTCTGCTGGCCTGCGAGCTGGAGACCGAGTTTGCCGAGCTGGGCGGCTGGGAGGCTGAGAGCGACGCCAGCCGTATCCTCCAGGGCCTGGGCATCGACACCGACCTGCACTACAACGACATGGCCACCCTGGACCCCCGGCTGAAGGTGAAGGTTCTGCTGGCCCAGGCTCTCTTCGGAAACCCTGACATCCTCATGATGGACGAGCCCACCAACAACCTGGACATTGACGCCACCAACTGGCTGGAGGACTTCCTGCTGGACTTTGAGGGCACCGTGATCGTGGTCAGCCACGACCGCCACTTCCTGAACACTGTCTGCACCCACATCGTGGACATTGACTATGGCAAAATCAAGATGTACGTGGGCAACTACGACTTCTGGTACGAGTCCTCCCAGCTGGTGCAGCAGCTCATCCGCAACCAGAACAAGCGCAACGAGGAGAAGATTAAGGAACTCCAGGAGTTCATCTCCCGGTTCTCCGCCAACAAGTCCAAGTCCAAGCAGGCCACCGCCCGCCGGAAGCTGCTGGACAAGCTCACCGTGGAGGAAATGCCCGCCTCCTCCCGCCGCTATCCCTGGGTGTCCTTCTCCCCCGACCGGGAGGTGGGCAAGGATATCCTCTTTGTCACCAACGTCTCCAAGACCATTGACGGGGTGAAGGTGCTGGACAACGTCTCCTTCATCCTGGAGCATGGGGACAAGGTGGCCTTCATCGGCGACAACGAGAACGCCCACACCGCCCTGTTCAGGATTCTCGCCGGGGAGATGGAGCCCGACGAGGGCAGCGTCAAGTGGGGCCAGACCGCCACCTTCTCCTACTTCCCCAAGGACAACACCCCCTACTTCCAGGACAACGACGACAACCTCATCGAGTGGCTGCGCCAGTTCTCTCCCGACCCTCAGGAGCAGTACCTCCGGGGCTTTTTGGGCCGGATGCTCTTCTCCGGGGACGAGGTGTACAAGCCGGTGAAGGTCATCTCCGGCGGCGAGAAGGTCCGGTGCATGCTCTCCCGGATGATGCTCTCCGGGGCCAACGTGCTCATGCTGGACCAGCCCACCAACCACCTGGATCTGGAGTCCATCGCCGCCCTGAACAACGGCCTGGAGTCCGTCAAGTGCAACGTGCTGGTAGCCTCCCACGACCATCAGCTCATCCAGACGGTGTGCAACCGGGTCTTTGACTTCACCGCCGACGGCAAGCTCATCGACCGCAAGCTCACCTATGACGAATATCTGGAGCGCATGGCCGCCAGCAACAGTTGAGAACAAAACGGGCAGTCCCTGGACCGGGACTGCCCTCTTGCTTTTTGAGGAAACAGGAGGCGAAGAACGTTGATCACCAAGGAGAAAACCCCGCCCTTCGACCTGGAGGGTTATCTGACGGACGGCGTGGAGGCCATCGTGAAGGACGCCCTTCGGGCCACGCTGAAGGACCCCCGGGAGAGCGCCTTTATGGCCCGGTACGCTCTGGCCAGCAAGACCGCCGCCAAGCGGCGGGCCCAGGCGGCGGCCCAGGGGGAGCACATTCCCCCCTTCCTCATCGCCAGCATCACCAGCAGCTGCAACCTCCACTGCGCCGGGTGCTACGCCCGGCACAACCACGCCTGCATCGACGGCGGAGTCCCGGATCAGCTCACAGGCGAGGAGTGGACGGCGATTTTTCAGGAGGCCCGGGAGCTGGGGATCAGCTTTATCCTCCTGGCCGGAGGGGAACCCCTCCTCCGCCGGGACGTTTTGGAGGCCGCGGGGGATTTCCCGGAAATCCTCTTCCCTGTTTTCACCAACGGAACCATGCTGGATGAAGCCTACACCACCCTGTTTCACCGCTGCCGGAACCTGATTCCCGTGCTCAGCATCGAAGGGCAGCAGGCTGAAACCGACGCCCGTCGGGGGAACGGCGTTTACCAGGCGCTGCTTTCCGCCATGGACCGGATGGCGGAACACCATCTGCTCTTCGGCGCGTCCGTCACCGTAACAAGGGACAACCTTCCCGGTGTAACCTCCCGCACCTTTCTGGACCAGCTGGAAAAACGGGGGTGCAAGGTGGTCTTTTATGTGGAGTATGTCCCCGTGGAGGAAGCCAGCCGGGATCTGGCGCCCCAGGACCCGGACCGGGAGCTTCTGCGCCAAAGTCTGGATGAATTGCGGCAGGAATCCCCCGACATGCTCTTTCTCTCCTTCCCCGGGGACGAAAAAAACGCCGGCGGCTGCTTGGCTGCCGGCCGGGGCTTCTTCCACATCAACGCCCAGGGCGGGGCGGAGCCCTGTCCCTTCTCCCCCTATTCCGACTGCAATGTGAAGGAGCTTTCCTTACGGGGCGCGTTGGCTTCCCCCCTGTTCGCCGCCCTGCAGGAGAGCCACATGCTCCTGGAGGACCACGCCGGCGGATGCGTGCTGTTTGAACGGAGAGAAGACGTGGAACGTCTGGCAAAGAATGGAAGGGATTGACAGGACCGCTCACTTCGTGTACCCTGAAAGAGGAAGGAAACGGAAGGTTACCCTGCGCGGGGTTGGAGGCCCCGAGACATGAAAGTGAATGAAACAGATTCTGCAGGGATCACCCTGCTGAAAAAAGGCCACCGGGGTCTGATCCGGGCGCTGTTCAGCCGGTTGGGTTTGATCGTCGCTTTGCTGCTGGTGCAGGCCCTGGTTCTGCTGGCTCTGGCCTACTGGTTTGAAACATCCTTTTCCCACATCTACAGCGTGATGGTCATTCTCTCGGTGTGCATCGTGCTGTACATTGTAAACAGCAGGACGGACCCCACGGCAAAGATTACCTGGCTGCTGCTGATCATGCTGGTGCCGGTGTTCGGCGGTCTGCTCCTGCTCTACACCAAGGCCGATGTGGGCCACCGGGCCATCCGGGACAAGATGAGTCAGACCATCGCGTCCACCCGGAACCTGACCCCCCAGGACCCGGAAACCATGAAACGGGTAGAGAAGGAAAGCCCGGAGACCGCCGCCCTGGCCCACTACATTGCCCGGAGCGGCTCCTACCCTGTGTTTGACAACACGGAGGTCCGCTACTTCCCCCTGGGAGACGACTTTTTCCCGGAGCTGCTGGAACAGCTGGAGCGGGCAGAGCACTTTATCTTCCTGGAGTATTTCATCATCGACGAAGGGGTGATGTGGGGGCGCATCCTGGAGATCCTGGCCCGGAAGGCCAAGGCCGGAGTGGATGTGCGGGTCATGTACGACGGCAGCTGCGAGTTTTCCACCCTGCCCCGGGACTACCCCAAGCGGCTGGAGGCCCTGGGCATCCAGTGCAAGGTCTTCTCCCCTGCCACCCCCTTCCTGTCCACCTACTATAACTACCGGGACCACCGGAAGATCCTGGTGATCGACGGCCACACCGCTTTTACCGGCGGGGTGAACCTGGCGGACGAGTACATCAACCAGACAGAAAAATACGGCCACTGGAAGGACACCGCCATTCTGCTCCAGGGGGAGGCCGTGCCGAGCTTCACTCTCATGTACCTGCAGATCTGGAACCTGTTTGAAAAGGAGCCGGCATACCAGCCCTTCCTGTCCTGCCCCACCTATCCTCCCCGCAAGGCCCAGGGCTTCGTCATCCCCTACAGCGATTGTCCCCTGGACGAAGACAAGGTGGGAGAGCGGGTGTACATGGACATTCTGAACCGGGCGGAGCAATACGTGCACATCATGTCCCCCTACCTCATCCTGGATGGAGAGATGGAGACCGCTTTGAAGTTTGCCGCCGAGCGCGGCGTGGAGGTGGCCCTCATTCTGCCGGGGATTCCCGACAAAAAGATTCCCTACGCCCTGGCCAAGACCCATTACGCCTCCCTGCTGGACTCCGGGGTGCAGCTCTACGAGTACACCCCCGGCTTCGTCCATGCCAAGGTCTTTGTCAGCGACAACCGGAAGGCTGTGGTGGGGACCATCAACATGGACTACCGCAGCTTCTACCACCACTTCGAGTGCGCCGCCTACCTCTATGACACCGACTGCATCCCGGACATCGAGGCGGATTTCCAGAACACCCTGACCCAGTGCACCCGGGTCACCTGGGAGACCCTGAAAAAGGAGCCCTTCTCCCGGAAGCTCACCGGCTTCCTCATGAAATCCCTGTCTCCGCTGATGTAAAGGAAGGAGACCTTTTCCAATGAAGAAAAAGAAACCGGCAAAATGGATCATGGCGGCGGGTATTGCCGTTCTCCTGGCCGTGGTTGTGGCCGTGTCCTCTCTGTCTGGCGGGGAAGGTAACACAAAGCGCTTTGTGAAAAACAACGCCGCAGAGCTGACGCAATATGCGGAAACCATGCTCCAAACCACCAGTGACGGTGAGCAGGATATGTATGACGGATACGAAGTGACATGCTGGCCTTCCACAAGCATGGTTGAGTTTATAGCAAGTGGAAAGGGACTGACCCCTTCCGCTGTGTATGAGGGATTTTACTACTCCCCCCAGGATATCCCCCTGGGCTTTCAGGGGACCCAGGCAGAATTTACGGCAGACGGCGACGGCTGGACTTGGGAAGAACCCGGCGGAGATAACTGGGAGTACACGGAAAAAATTCAGGACCAGTGGTACTGGTTTGAAATGCACTTTTAACGACGGCACAGAAATGCCCCAGCCCTTCAAAGAATATCGAAGAGCTGGGGCGTTTTTCCTGTTTACATCATTTTATGTCAATTTGGCACATGGTCATGGCGGACAGGGCGTTTTCGTGGCTGGCCGGAGTGACCCCGGCGCAGCAGTCCCGCCAGACAGTGATGGGCGTCTCCCACAGCTGGGCTTTCAGGCACAGGGCGTTGGAGATGACGCAGATATCCGTGCACAGCCCCACCAGCTCGATGGCGTCATACTGCCCCGCTGCGGCAAAGCTGCACAACTCCACAGAGCCGAAGGTGGGCTTGTCGATGATCCCCACGGTCTTTCCCGCCCCGGCGGCCTCCACCTGGGGATGAAGCTGCCACCCGTCGGTACCCCGGACGCAGTGGACCACCGGCAGCTTCTTCCCCTCGGCGGTGTTCAGGTAGTTCTCCCCGTGTGTGTCCCGGGTGTACACCACGTCCCCGTCGAAATCCGCGATCTTCTGAACCACCGCCGGGACGATGGTCTGGGCCTCCTGGGTGCCCAAAGCCCCGGTGATGAAGTCAACCTGCATATCAATGACCACCAGCAGTTTTTTCATAGCAATTTCCCTTCTCCCGCCTGCCCGACGGGATTTTTTGATGGCATCATTATACAGGATCGGGGACCGTTTTCCAAGGGGGAACCCCACACGTATTCTGTCATTCCTCCCGCCAGGAATTATAACAGAGTGAACGAGCTGCGGCAGCAGTCCAGGACGCCTTCCGCCCGGAGCTTGCTGATCTCTGAGGACAGGCCGCTGCGGTCTACGGACAGGTAGTCTGCCAGCGCCTGGCGGTCGAAGGGGATTACAAACTGCCGGCTGTTATGGGCCTTGGCCTGGGCCAGCAGGTAGGTCATCAGCCGCTCCCGGGTGGTGCGCTTGGAGGTGATCTCCAGCTTCTCGTGAAACCGCAGGTTCTTGGCGGCTACCACCTTCAGAAGATTAAAAACCACAGCGCTGTGAAAGGTGCAGGCATTGCAGCAGGAGGCGGTGATGCGGCGGCAGTCCAGAAGCATGGCCTCCGCCGGGGCAACTGCCGTCACGCTCACTGGCAGGGCGGGCACCTCTGCGCAGGCAAAGGACTCTCCAAACAGCTCCCCCGGCTCCAGCTGGGTGAGAATGGTCCGGTTGCCATCATAATCCTCCCGGACCACCTGGGCCTGGCCGGAGAGAAGAATCCCCACCCACACCGCCGGCTCCCCCTCCCGCAGGATGGGCTGATGCCTGGCCGCCCGGATCACCCTGGGCTCCAGACAGGCCAGCATGGCGGACAGGTCCTCCGGCTGGATTCCCTGAAACAAGGGACAACCTTGCAGCACTTCCAGATATTTTTTCATAAAAGCCTCCGTTTGTTGAAAGTTCAACATACAAATTCGGGTTCCTACTGTATACTGTGCCCAGAAAGTCAAGCCAGCCCACCCGGGCCTGTAAAAATAGAGGAGGATACCAAATGAAACGTACCCTGATTCACATTGACGAAGCACTGTGCAACGGCTGTGGTCTCTGCGCCCAGGCCTGCCATGAGGGGGCCATTGGGATGGTCAACAACAAGGCAGTCCTGCTGCGGGAGGACTACTGCGACGGTCTGGGCGACTGCCTGCCCGTCTGCCCCACCGGGGCCATCACCTTTGAGGAGCGGGAAGCCCCCGCCTACGACGCGGCCGCCGTCCAGAAGGCCAAGGCAGAAAAGGCCCCCCTCCCCTGCGGCTGCCCCGGCAGCCACTCCAAGGCCATTCACCGGGAAACCGCCGCCCCTGCCCCTGTGCCCGGGGCAGTGCCCAGCCAGCTCTCCCAGTGGCCGGTGCAGATCAAGCTGGTGCCCCCCACCGCGCCATATTTTAACGGGGCCCACCTGCTCATTGCGGCGGACTGCACCGCCTATGCCTACGGCAATTTCCACCAGGACTTTATCCGGGGCCGGGTAACCCTCATCGGCTGCCCCAAGCTGGACGCGGGGGACTACAGCGAGAAGCTCGCCCAGATCCTGGCATACAACGACATTCAGAGCCTGACCATCGTCCGCATGGAGGTTCCCTGCTGCGGCGGCATCGAGCACGCCGCCAAGCGGGCCCTGCTGGCCAGCGGGAAGGAGATTCCCTGGCAGGTGGTCACCATCGCCGCGGACGGCCGGATTGTCGGCTGACCCACCCATGAAAAGCGCCCATTCCCAGGTTCCCGGGGATGGGCGCTTCCCTGTTTATTTCTGGTCGGTGAGATCTTCCACCAGCTTGAGATAGTCATGGTCCTGCTCCTTTTTGCTGGGCATGAACAGGGTGGCCATCCGTTTCTTCCCCTTGCTCCGGGCGTACAGATACCCGAAGGTGGAAAAGACCACCGCGCCGATGAAGTTCACGAACAGGTCCTTCATGGTGTCGATGATGCCCACGTCCAAGTAGCCCCCCAGTCCCATGGCTTCCGTGCTGCCGTCGCTGTGGACCAGGATCACGTCCTGGATGTCCGGGACGGTGATAACCCGGTTGGAGGCTGTGGGATCCAGGGACACCGTGTGGATGCTGCTCACAATCCAGTCCTTCTGCATGTCCAGGTGGAAAAACTGGTCCATGAAGAACTCGAAAAACTCCCAGAGCACCCCCACCGTCATGGAGAAGCAGAATGCCACCAGAGCCAGAAAGACGGGAGACAGATCGAAGGTGAGCTTGCTGTTGTTGTTCAGAATCAGCACCAGAGAAAAGCCGATGGCTGCGCAGAGAAAGCCGTTGATGGTGTGCAGAATGGTGTCCCACAGGGGGATTTTTTGATAAAAGGCGTTGATCTCCCCCAAAATTTCCGCCGCGAAGATAAAGCAGAGAATGCTGATCTCCAGCCCGGTGGGAATCTCCACCCGCAGCTTCACCTGCACCCAGCTGGGCACATAGAGCAGCAGCAGGGTCAGCGCGCTGAGGAAGACGCTTTCGTAGTTGTGAAGGAAAACCTGACGGACCAGGCAGAGAATCACCAGCAGCCGCAGAACGCTGAACACCAGAAAGGAGCTTTTGTGTTCCCGCAGCTCCAGCATCACCGCATGGTAAAGCACTTTGCGCCTTTTCTTTTTCTCCGCGTTCTTTTTCATTCCATGCTCCTTTCTCTCTGTCGGTCCTAGTTTGTCTTTCAACTTTAGTATATCTTTCCCCGGCTGTCAAGGGCAAAATCTTCCGGGTCCCTCTTGACAAATAGCTCGCGGTGCGATATATTTATTGCATCGAATCGCGATATATCGAGGTAAAACAGACAGGAGGTGGCGTCAGCCATGGACGAACGAATCCGGCGGGTCTATGTACCCATGACGGAGACGGGGTTCTACATTCTCTTCTGCCTCCAGGAATCCATGCACGGCTACAGCATCACCCAGCAGGTGAAGGAAATGACCGGAGGGGCCGTAGTCATCAGCCCGGGCACCATGTACGGCACTCTGTCCAAGATGGAAAAGGACGGCCTGATCCGGCTGGTCCGGGAGGAAGAGAAGCGCAAGGTTTACCAGATCACCGATCTGGGGCAGGAGATTCTGGACCTGGAAAAGCGGCGGATTGACCGCCTGTACCGAAACAGCAAAGGAGAGTGGTGTCATGAGGAAAAATGAAGCCCTGCGGGTCTTTCGCTGGTTTGGTCTGGCGGACTACGAGAAAGAAGAAGCCTTCCTGCGGGAAAAGCACAACCAGGGATACGCCCTGACCCGATTTGCTCTGCCGGGGTTTTACTACTTCCAAAAATGTCAGCCCCAGGATGTGGTCTACCGTCTGGACTTCTACGACGGAGACAAGGCGGACAAGGAGAGCTATCTGCAGATGTTCCGGGACTACGGCTGGGAGTATCTCTTTGACGTGAACAGCTGGAGCTATTTCCGCAAGCCGGCCGCCGGGGACGAGGATTTGGAGATTTTCAGCGACAACGCCTCCCGGCTGTCCCTGGTGGAGCGGGTCTTCCGCTCCCGTCTGCTGCCCCTGCTGGTAATCTTCCTGGCCTGCATCATTCCCCAATTTTCCCAGTCCTTTTTAGGGACTTTCCGGCAGGGATGGTTTGTGTTCTGGGGTGTGATGTTTCTTCTCTACGTAGTTCTTCTGCTGCACAACGGCGTAGGCCTGTGGCGGATGAAGCAGAAATACAGCCGGGATACATGAGGAGGACAGAACATGGAGATTCGACACGCAGAGATATCCGACCTGACCGCCCTCGCCGCCGTGGAGGCCGCCTGCTTTCCCCCGGCAGAGGCGGCCAGCGAGGACTCCCTCCGCCGGCGGCTGGCGGTCTACCCCGACCACTTCTGGCTGTTGTGGGACGGGGACACGCTGGTGGGCTTTGTCAACGGCATGGTCACCCAGGAGGCGAACCTGGCGGACGAGATGTACGACAACGCGGAACTGCACGATGAGAACGGCCCCTGGCAGATGATTTTCGGGGTGGACACCCGCCCCGCCTACCGCCGCCGGGGCTGCGCCCAGCTGCTTCTGGAGCGGGTCATTGCCGACGCCCGGGATCAAGGTCGGAAGGGGCTGGTGCTCACCTGCAAGGAGCATCTGCTCCACTACTACGCCAAGTTCGGCTTTGTCAGCGAGGGGATTTCCCAGTCGGTCCACGGAAACGTCCAGTGGTACCAGATGCGGCTGACCTTTTAAAAAACAGGAAATCCCCGCCGGGTTTTAAGCCCGGCGGGGATTATTCATGCTCCGTCGATGGTGACCTGGCAGGCCTTGCGCAGGGTCAGGCGATACACGCCATATAAGAGAAGGGAAACCCCGGCGATAACCCCCAGGCAGGCGGCCAGTCCTGCCCCTTCCCCAGCGGTGATGCCCGCGGGATCGCCGTTAAAATACAGGATCATGGCGTAGAAGGCATAGATGAGGGAAGTTCCCACCAGGGCAGGGGTGCAGAAAACCCGGCGGACCTGGCCCCGCACCGACTGGCAGAGATAGGCCCGGGAGGCACCCAGCCGCCGCAGGTTTTCATACACTTCGGCGCTGGTAAAGGCCAGGGTCATGCAGCGGGTAAAGGCGATGACAAAAACCGCCGCGAAGCACACAATGGCAATGAACACGAAGAGCATCAGATACACCGCCATGGTTTTCACAAAGTCCGTCTGGTCCAGCACCCGGAACTGGGGCATGTACTTCCAGGCGAGCCGGAAGCTGGAGGAATCCATCTGGTCATAGTCAATGACCTCATAGCCCGCCGACGCCAGGTTTTCCCGGGCGTAAGGGTAGGGCTCCCCTGCCTGGCAGGCCAGAATCTCCTCCACCTGGTCGTAGGCGTCGAACTGCTCCACCTCCGGACCGGAGCGGGCCACGATGGTGTGGAACAGCGCTTTGGCAAATTCATAGGAGCCGTCGCAGTCAGCTACGTTGAAAAACACCTGGTTTTCCCGCCAACGATCAGTAAGCCCCTGGGTGATCCTTTCATAATCCCCATCGTCCAGAACAAACCGGCCGAAGAGCATGGTATAGCAGAGGGGCTCCGCGGGGGTGACCTCCAGCACCTGGCCGGTGACCATGTTGGTCAGGCGGGTGGCCTCGCCGCCAAACATCCCGTTGCCGCTGCCGTCGTCGTCCACGATTCCGGCGATGGTGCCGGGAGCCAGGTCCAGGTTCTGCCTGGTGAGGGCGTTATAGGCGCTTTCCGACAGGAACACAGCGCTGGTAAGCAGGGGACGGTATTCCTCGGTATAGGTGACCCCCAGGGCGCCCTCGGTCTCCAGATGGGCGATGCCGTCCACCCCCAGCACGGCAGCGGGAGTCTGCACCCAGCGGGTGATGGTCACGCCATAGGCGCCGGCCAGTTCTTCCGTCTCCTGCCGCTGGGGCAAGTCCTGATCTGCCCGCCAGTGATAGGCGTAGTCCACCGGCCGGGTCTCATAACCCAGGGCAGCGCCGGCGCCCAGCATGGGGATATAAAAGCTGGCAAAGTAGGCCCCGGCAACGAGAACGGTCATCACCAGCATGTTCCGCACCGTCTGCCGCCCCTGAAACTGCATCATGCTGGTGGCGATCAAATTCTTGTATTGGTTCCTTTTCCGCCGCCAACCGTTGACCACGGTGTGGAGAAGGATCATATACAGTCCCGCCAGGGCGGGCAGGTAGAACACCGCCCCCAGACCATCCGGGGGATACCAGCGGAGAACCTGGATGAAAAAGGTGGGCATTCCGTACCCCAGCGCGCCCCCGGCAATGAGCAGGAGGATGCCCACCGGGCCATACCACCGGGGAACCCGCCGGATGGGTTCGGACTGGTGGGACTCCTGGACGATATCCATAATGTTGGTGCGGCGGATGGACCGGCGACCCAGCAAAAGCAGGGCCCCCAGGACGAACAGGGAAAAGCCCAGCGCCAGGAGATAGGCCCGGCTGTCAAAGGTCAGAGCCATCTCCTGGGTGTCCACCACCGCCGCCCGGAACACCTGCCAGATCCCCCAGGCCAGGGGCGCTCCCAAAAGAGCCCCTGCCCCGCAGGAGACCAGGGCCAGCAGAGCCAGCTCCCGGGTCAGGGCGCCGGCCACCTGCCGCCGGGTGGCCCCCAGCGCCAGAAACAGCCCCAGCTGCCGGGACTTTTGCCGGAAGAACAGCCCGGAGGCGTACAGGGTAAACACCCCGCACCCGATGACCGTCAGGGCGAAGATCATCATCACCTGCTTCCGGCTGTCCCCGCCCTCCGGGAGGACGGACAGAATGGTGGGGGAGCGCATCATGCACACATAGGCGGTAAGCAGCAGAACGGAGAAAAAGCAGCACCCGGCCAGCAGGGCATACTGCCGCCAATCCTTCCGCCGGAGACGGGCGTAAAGCTGAGAGAAGGTGGTCACAGCCGGTCACTCCCTTCCCATCCGGCGGACCGCATCCAGCAGGCAGTCCTGAAAATCTGTGCGGCTGTCCGCTCCCTTTTCCAGCACCTGCTCCACGGTTCCGTCCCGGAGAAGAATCACCCGGTCGCAGAAGGATGCGGCAAAGGAGTCGTGGGTCACCATAAAGATCGTGGCCCCCAAAGTGTCCCTGGCCTGCCGGAAGGCATCAATCACCGCCCGGCTGGACCGGGAGTCCAGATTTCCGGTGGGCTCGTCAGCCAGAATCAGCAGCGGCTCGTTGATGAGGGCCCGGGCCACGGCGGTGCGCTGCTTCTCCCCGCCGGAAATCTCTGCCGGGTACTTGTCCTGAATGGGGCGAATGCCAAAGACCTGGCACAACCGGTCCGCCCGGTCCTCCGCCGCCTTGCCTGCACCGCCGCCGATGATGGCGGGCAGAAGAATGTTTTCCCGGACGGTGAGGCCGTCCAGCAGGAGAAAGTCCTGAAAGACGAAGCCCAGTTTCCTGTTGCGCACTTCCGCCAGCTGGTCCTCCCCCAGCTCCGCCAGAGGCCGGCTGTCCAGGGTGATCTGCCCCTGGTCTACGGGGATGTAACAGGAGATGCAGTTGAGCAGGGTGGTCTTGCCCGAGCCGGACGGCCCCATCACCGCCACAAACTCCCCTTTCCCGATGGACAGGGAGATCCCCTTCAGCACTTCATAGGTGGTCCTGCCCACCTGATAGGATTTGTGTACGTTTTGAACGTTCAGCATGGTATCCCTTCCTTTCCTGGTGGTTTCCAAAACCAGCCTAGCCCGCCGACGGGCGGGGTGCAACCGGCGGTGTCATTTCCGGCGGGGCTGCCGTCAAGTTTGCCGGGGCCTTGTCATAATCAGCAGGTTTCCCGTCAAGTTTGGTTTGGCAGAAGGTCAGGGCTATGATAGAATATTTGCAAACCAAGGAAAAGGAGGCGGCCCTATGCTGTCCATCGCCATCTGTGACGACAATCAGGCGGCCCGCCTGTCCCTTCGCTCCGCTCTGGAGCGGCTTCTGGAAACCAGGCGGGAGCAGGCGCGGATGCTGGAGTTTTCCTCCGGGGAGGGGCTCTGGTCCTGGCTGGCCCGCCACCAGGGGGAAGTGGACCTGGTGTTTCTGGACATGGAAATGGGCCAGCTGGACGGGATAGAAACCGCCCGCCGCCTCCGGCGGGATTCGGCGGAAATCCAGCTGGTTTTCGTCACCGGCTTTTCCCACCGGGTGTTTGACGGCTATGCCGTGGGGGCCCTGGGTTACCTGCTCAAGCCCCCCAAGGAAGCGCAGCTGGAAGACATTCTGGACCGGTGCACCGCCGCCCTCCGCCGGGAGACCGGAGCGGTGTTTCTCTGCCGCAGCGGGGAAATTACCTATCGGATTCCCCGGAACCGCATCCTGTACTTTGCTTCCGACCGGCGGCAGGTAACCTGCGTCACCACCCAGCGCAGCTACACCTTCTACGGCAAGCTGGACCAGGTGGCCCGGGAAGTGGGACCGGACTTCGTCCGCATCCACCAGCGGTATCTGGTCCGGGCCGGGGCGGTGGAGCGTGTCTCCGGCAGCGAAGTGATGCTGGGGGACGTGACCCTGCCCATCAGCCGCTCCTGCCAGAAGGAAGCCATGCTGGCCCTGACCCGGGCCGCTCTGGAGGGCTGAAGGATGGCAGCATTTCTCCGACTCGTCATTGTGGACGGCAGCTGGATTCTGCTGTTCATGGCCACCGGCCTGATCCTCTGCCGGCTGTGTATCCCCTTCGTGTCCGTCAAACAGAAGCTGCCCTGGAAGGTCCTGCTGGTGGTGACCTTCGGCGGGACCAGCGGCATGGTGATCTGGGTGGGGGACAACAACCTGCTGTTCACCCTGCCGGTGTTTCTGGGCTTCTTTTTCCTCTGTACCCAGGGGGAGCGCCTGGGCCGGCTGGCGGTGGGGCTGATCTTTTTCTGCCTGATCATGTCCGTCTGCGCCATGTTAGATACCTATCTGTTCTCGCTGAACAGCTATGATATCATCACCCGCCTGGCCCGGCCGGTGGTTTTTGGGCTGCTCCTCCTGCTCTTTCGTCGGAGACTGCCGGACGGCCCGGCGGTGCTGCCGCCCCGGCTGTGGAAACTGGTCCTGGGGCTGGCCGCCATGCCCCTGTGCGCCCTGGTGGCGGTGGTACTGCTGACCAATGAGAAGTATACGTCCCCGGCGGTGCATACCCTCGCCATGAACCAGGGGCTGGTGGTGCTCCCCTTCGTCCTGGTCACCAGCCTGGTTCTGCTCCGGGCCATTCGGGTGCTGGCAGACCACCAGCAGCTGGCGCGCACCGCCCAGCTGGCAGAGATGCGAGAGCTCTATTACCAGGGGCTCCGGCGGGAACAGGACCAGGTCCGCACCCTCCGCCACGACCTGCGCAACCACCTGACTGCTCTCCAGGGTCTCCTGGCCCGGGGCCAGACGGCCCAGGCCGCCGGGTATCTGGAGCAAATCGCCGGGTCGCCCTGGGCCCAAGGCAACCAGCAGTTCTGCGAAAACGAGACGGCCAACGTGGTTCTCTCCTCCAAGGCTGAAGCTGCCCGGCGGCTGGGCCTTCAGACAGAGTTTCAGGCCGCACTCCCCCGGGACCTTCCCATCGCGGACCCGGACCTGTGCGCCCTGCTGGGAAACGCCATTGACAACGCCATGGAGGCAGCCCAAAAGGCGGCGAACAAAAAAGTCCGGCTGCGCTGCCGGACGGACAAGGGGCTCTTCATGCTCCAGGTGGAAAACGCGCTGACCGGAGACGAGCGGCCGGACCTGTCCACCACCAAGAAAGACAAAGCCGCCCACGGCTTTGGTCTGGCGGGTATGCGGGAAATCGCCGCCCGGTATGGCGGTTCCCTGGAGGCCGGACCCCGGGAGGGCCGCTTTGAGCTGGTGGTCTGCCTGCCCCTGGAAAGAAATTTCACGATCTGAGGAAAACCCTCTATCCTTCCCGGGGTGGTTTATGGTATACTGTTTTCACCATAAACTTTTTCAAGAGAAACAGGGAGGAATGATTATGGCAGACAACAAGCGTCCGGAGACCATGGAGCGCATCACCACCCCTCAGCTGGCGGAGGCTTTCATCGATCAGCAGGTAGCGGCCATCCAGAAGCAGGTGGGCAGCAAGAAGGTTCTGCTGGCGCTGTCCGGCGGCGTGGACTCGTCCGTGGTGGCGGCTCTGCTCATTAAGGCCATCGGCCAGCAGCTGGTGTGCGTCCACGTCAACCACGGCCTGCTGCGCAAGGGCGAGCCCGAGCAGGTGGTGGAGGTGTTCCGCAACCAGATGAACGCCAACCTCATTTATGTGGACGCGGTGGACCGCTTCCTGGACAAGCTGGCCGGCGTGGACAACCCCGAAACCAAGCGCAAGATCATCGGCGCGGAGTTTATCCGTGTCTTTGAGGAGGAAGCCCGGAAGCTGGAGGGCATTGAGTTCCTGGCCCAGGGCACCATCTACCCCGACATTCTGGAGAGCGACGGCGTGAAGGCCCACCACAACGTGGGCGGTCTGCCCGAGGACCTGCAGTTTGAGCTGGTGGAACCGGTGAAGCTCCTGTTCAAGGACGAGGTCCGCGTGGTGGGCAAGGCGCTGGGTCTGCCGGACAGCATGGTGTTCCGTCAGCCCTTCCCTGGCCCCGGCCTGGGGGTCCGCTGCCTGGGTGCCATCACCCGGGACCGTCTGGAGGCCGTGCGGGAGTCCGACGCTATCCTCCGGGAGGAGTTTGCCAAAAACGGCCTGGAGGGCAAGGTGTGGCAATACTTCACCGCCATCCCCGACCTGAAGAGCGTGGGCATCCGGGAGGGCAAGCGCACCGACCAGTGGTGCGTCATCATCCGCGCTGTCAACACCACAGACGCCATGACCGCCACGGTAGAGCCCATCCCCTTCCCCCTGCTCCAGCACATCACCGCCCGCATCACCGCCGAGGTGGAGGGTGTGAACCGGGTGCTCTACGACCTGACTCCCAAGCCCACAGGGACCATCGAGTGGGAATGAGAACAGCAACCGTTAAATAAAAAGCGAGGCCAGCCCGGGCAGGGGTTGCACCTGTAAAATAAAAGTAGACACTCACAAAAGTGTGGGTGTCTACTTTTTTCGTAGTATAATGAATTTGGAAAGGAAGTGAAGATATGGGCAAGA
>SFPN01000024.1 GCA_004551945.1 Clostridiales bacterium
TAGTGATCCCGTCCTTTCTTTACAAAAGAACCTATGCGCCAAAGGGAAAATCATGCGGCAGGGAAGGGAAAAAGGACGGGCTGTTCAAAACTCCCGGCGTCTGTGGGAACTACTGAACAGGCGGAGCGCGCAAGGCTTTCCGGAAAGGAAGCGTGTGGAGAATCCCCAAGGAGGGTGTCATTGCCTGCACAAAGAGCAAAGCCAGGATAGACGAAGCTGGTTGAAAAACGCCTCCGCTGGATGCCCCGGCGGAGGTTCGGCTGCGTATACCCAATGGGTATGGATTTCTGTACCCATGCGATAGAACTGCACCCATGTTTTTTCTGATAAAATGCGAGAACGCAGAACGCACAGGGCGTTCTGCGTTCTCGCGTGAAAGGAAATACTAAAATGGATTTTAAGCAAATGAAAAGAGATGGGAGATAAATTATGAGAAACGATGCAACTTGTTTGGATTATACCTGCGCATCTTTTGCGCTGGCAAAGAGGGCCGCGGACCGTTCTTCGGGGGTCAGCTTGTTCCGCTGAGGGGCCGTGGCCAGGAACATGATGACGCCAACCACCAGCCAGCCGATAAACATCTTGATGGCTACGCCGCCCATGTAGGCGGGAGAGTTGGGGATGAAAAGCATCACCAGCAGGATGGTCATGGCAACCGCTGCAAACCATGCCATGGGCAGACCGCCGGGAATCTTATAGGGGCGAGGAAGATTCGGCTCGGTCTTACGCAGGCGGATGAGGCAGTAGGCCGCCATACCCCAGGACAGCACATAGGCTGCGCTGCTGAAAGTGGTCAGGGGATCGATCAGGCCCAGACCCAAGAAGGGGCCGATGACAGAGGCCACCAGACACACGATCAGACCGTTGACAGGGGTGCCGGTTTTGGGAGAACGCTTGGACAGAACAGCGGGAAGCATACGGGCGCGGGCCAGAGCCATCATCAGGTTGGCAGTGCCCATCATGAAGCTGTTCCAGGTGGTCAGCAGGCCGCACAGCGCACCGGCCACCAGCAGGGTATACAGTCCCTTGCCCAGCGCGGTCCCTTCGTAGATAGCCGCAAAAACGTTTGCCACGGAGGGGGAGGCCATGTCGTGATAGAAGGACTGCCAGGGCCATGCGCCGCCGATGGTGATCAGCAGGAGAGAATAGAACAGGCAGGCCACCACGATGGACAGGAGCACGGTCATGCCCACCTTCTTAACGGAACCGCCGGCGTCCTCCACGCCCTGGGGGATGGTCTCAAAACCACAGAGGAAGAAGGGCGCGGTGGCCAGAATGGCCAGCATCCCGCCGAAAAAGCTCTTATGGGTGCTGACGCCCACATTTTCATAGATGGGCTGCCAGTTCTGGGTATCAAACTTCAACACGGCGAAGACCATGGCCAGGATGCCCACGCCAATGAGGAAGATGCACAGAACCTTCTGCACGCCGGCAGCCAGGTCCGCGCCCTTGTAGTTAATAAAGAAGAAGAACAGGGCGATGACCAGGCCGACCACGATATGGCCCAGATAGATATCCGTTCCGGCCAGCGTGTACAGGGGAGCGCCGGCCTTGATGCCGGGGATCAGGATGGCCGCGATGTCAACCACATAGATGGCCTCCCAGGGCATCAGGGTCAGGAAGGCGCCCAGGGTACACCAACCGGCCAGATAGGAAATTTTTTCACCGAATGCCTTGTAGGCAAAGGCAGTGGTACCGCCGGCCACAGGCATCATGGGAACCAGCTCGGCGAAGCACAGGCCGACGGGAACCATCATGATCAGAGCCAACAGGTAGCCGAGAGAAGCGGGAACAGGACCGCCGCAGCTGGCCATCCATTTGTTCAGGGAGACGGCCCAGCATACCTCTTTGCCTGCTCCCAGGGGGCGGCGATTCACTTTTCGCGAGGCGGCGCGGCAGGGGGACCGCAGATTTGGCTGCGGCCCCGCCGCCCATTTGGGAGTGCATAGTGTGTTCAATCCTTGCAGGAAATCGTCGTTGCTGCCTTATTCCTGGGTGGGAATCCCGGTAAAAATCATTTTTGCCGCGATCTTGTCGCTGCCCGCGTTGAACGCCTCCACTTCCACCACGATGAGGGTCTTGCCCCGCTTGAGGACTTTGCCCACCGCGATGGCCTTCTCGCCCGTGATGGCACGGAGAAGATTGATCTTGTATTCCACGCCGATGAGGGACTGCCCCTCCGGCAGGATGGTCAGGGCCGCGTATCCCGCAGCCGCTTCGCAGAGGGCGCCGGTCACGCCGCCGTGGAGCAGACCGGTCTGCTGGAGCAGGTCGGCTCTCCGCTCGCAGGAGATCACCACACGGCCCTCCTCTGCTTCCTCTGCCCGGAACCCCATCAACTGGGCAAAGCTCTGCTTCCGGATCCCGGCTTCAACCTTTTGAATCAACCCGTTCATAGGCGGACTCCATCAGGCATTCAGGCACTCGGCCAGGGCCTCCTCGAAGATATCCAGGCCCTTCTCCAGCTGCTCATCGGTGATGACCAGGGGAGCCAGGAACCGGACCACCTGGCCCCAACGGCCGGCGGGCTCGATCATCAGGCCCCGCTGGACGCAGGCCTGGACCATGGCGGAAACCAGCGCGCCGTTGGGCTCCTTGGTCTCCATGTCCTTGACGAACTCCAGGCCGATCATAGCGCCCAGGCCACGGATGTTGCCCAGGACGCCGTACTTCTCCTGCCAGACCTTGGCACGGGCAGTGACCTTCTCGCCGATCTCACGGGAACGGGCGGCCAGGTTGTCCCGCTCCATGATCTCGATGGTCTTCAGACCGGCGGCGCAGGCCAGGGGGTTGCCGCAGAAGGTGCCGCCCACGGTGCCGCCGGGGATGGCGTCCATGATCTCGGAGCGGGCCACGATGGCGCTGATGGGCATACCGGCGGCGATGGACTTGGCGGTGGTCAGGATGTCGGGTGCGCAGCCGGCCTCTGCCCAGTACTCGGAGGCGAACATGCGGCCGGTGCGGCAGAAGCCGCTCTGGACCTCGTCGGCGATCAGCAGGATGCCGTGCTGGTCACAGATCTGACGCAGAGCCTTGACGAACTCGATGGGAGCGGGGATGAAGCCGCCCTCGCCCTGCAGGGGCTCCAGGATGATGGCTGCCACGGTGTCGGGCTGGCAGGCCTCCTCGAAGAGGTCATGGATGCTGTCCACGCAGGACTGGATGACCTCGGCCTCGCTCATGCCGGCGGGGCTGCGGTACAGGTAGGGGAACTTGGCGCGGAAGACGCCGTTGACCAGGGGACCCATGCCGGTGGTGTAGGCCTTCTTGGCGGTCATGGTCATGGTCAGCATGGTGCGGCCATGGAACGCGCCGGTCATGGCGATGATGTTGGGACGGCCGGTGTAGGCACGGGCCACCTTGACGGCGTTCTCGTCGGCCTCGGCGCCGGAGTTGGCGAAAAAGACCTTCTTGCTGTCGCCCTTCACGGGGACGATCCGGGCCAGCTTCTCAGCCAGGGCCACATAGCCCTCGTGGGTGACGATGTTGAACATGCCGTGGAAATACTTCTCGGCCTGGGCCTTGACAGCTTCCACGATCTCGGGGTGGGAGAAGCCGATGTTCAGAACGCCGACGCCGCCGATCCAGTCCAGGAAGCGGTTGCCGTCCACGTCCTCGATCATGGCGCCCTCACCACGGGCGATGGCAACGGGATAAGCGCAGCGGATGGCGCCGGGAACAGCGGCGTCACGACGGTCAATGATCTCCTTGGCCTTGGGGCCGGGGACGGAACCGGTCACGATTTCGGGCAGTGCAGTACGCAGCATAGGAATCAACCTTTCTTTGAATAGTTTGGGAAAAACTTAATAAACGGAGCGATAGATATCCCGGATCTGGTCACGGGACAGGGGCACGAAGTTGTTGCCCAGCAGTCTCTGCTGGTTTTCCACCACGGAGTCGGCAAACTCCTCGATCTCTGCCTCGGTCATGCCGTACTCCCGGAGAGGCTTCTTGGGCAGCAGGCAGTTCAGCAGGTCCTCCAGGGCGGTGTAGATGTTGGCCACGTCGCAGCCCAGAATGTCAGCCATGAACTGGTTCAGCTCGGCAATGGCGCCGTCGGTGCGGACAGACATATACATGTTCATGACACCGGTAAAGACCGCATAGTTGGACTCGCCGTGGGGCACATGGTAGGCAGCGCCCAGAGGGTAGGCCAGGGCGTGGACGGCGGCGCAGCCTGCGTTGCCGAAGGCAATGCCCGCATAGTTGCTGGCCAGCAGGAAGTCCTTCAGCAGGGGGATACGGGCCTCGGGGCCGCCCGCCCGGATGGCCATATAGCCCTTCAGAATCATCTCAATGGCCTGATAGCCAAAAAGACGGGTGATCTCGTTGGCCTTGGGGGACAGGCTGGACTCGATGGCGTGGATCAGGGCGTCGATCGAGCTGGTGGCGAAGAACTTGAAGGGCAGGCCCTTCAGAAGCTCGGGGATGAGCACGGCCTGGTCAGCGAACATACATTCCCCGGTGAGGCCCTTCTTGGTGCGGCGGCTGATGAGGGCCAGGATGGAGATGTTGGTGACCTCGGTGCCGGTGCCGCAGGTGGTGGGAACCAGAACCAGTTTCTTGCCCTTCTCCAGGGGGGCCTTGCCGTCGTACAGGTCCAGCACGGGGCTGACATGCTTCAGGGCCAGGATTTTGGCCACGTCCAGGACGGTGCCGCCGCCCACGGCGACGATGCGCTCCACGTCCTTGGGCATGTCCTGATAAATAGCCTCCACCATCTCGTCGGTGGGTTCGCCCAGGCCGTACTTCTCCTGGAACAGCACGGGGCATTCCAGGTTCAGGGGTGCGAAGTAGGGGTCATAGAGGAAGTCGTTGGTGAAGAGCAGGTCCTTGGGACCCAGGTTTGCCGCCTCTGCGAATTCCTTTACGGTATCGCAAAGCTGGATGGCGGGCTTCACAGCAAACTGCGTCATCGTGCAGCGCTCCTTTCATATTTTCTCAGAAATTCAATTATTTTGCAGAAAAGGGAGAAAAAAGGGTGCAAAAAGTGGACGGACGGTTCCGTCCTGCTTTTTGCATCATATCCTGCATCGAGGATCAATAATCCCGGGGATACCGACGGCGGAACTCCGCGCGCAGCTCCGCCCGGAAATCCGGGTGGGCGATCTCGATGAGGGCCTCGGCACGCTTGCGCAGAGACTTGCCCCGGAGCTGGGCGATGCCGTACTCGGTGACCACATAGTTCACGTCGTTCCGGGACGTGGTGACTGCGGAGCCCTGGTCCAGGAAGGGGACGATCTTGGAGATCTTGCCCTTGCCGGTGGTGGAGGGCATGGCCATGATGGCGCGGCCGCCCTTGGACAGATTGGCCCCCCGGACGAAGTCCACCTGGCCGCCCACGCCGGAGATCTGACGCAGACCGGCAGAGGTGGAGACCACCTGGCCCATGATGTCGATCTGGACGCAGGAGTTGATGGACACCAGGTTGTCGTTCTGGCCGATGACGTAGGGGTCGTTCACATAGTCCACCGGGTACATAGCCACGGCGGGGTTGTTGTCCACGTAGTCATAGAGGCGGCGGGTACCCATCAGGAAGGTAGCCACACTCTGACCACGGTGGAGGGTCTTGGCCTTGTTGGTGATGACGCCGGCTTCCACCAGCTCCACCACGCCGTCGGAGAACATCTCGGTGTGGATGCCCAGGTCGTTCTTCTCCTTCAGGAAGAGCAGAACGGCGTCGGGGATGGCGCCGATGCCCAGCTGGAGGGTGTCGCCGTCCTTGATGAGTTGGGCCACGTTCTCGCCGATGGCACGCTCCACCTGGGTGATCCTGGGGGGAGCCAGCTCGATGACGGGGGTGTCCAGCTCCACCAGGCAGCCGATCTGGGTCACGTGGAGGAAGCTGTCCCCCAGGGTGCGGGGCATGTTCCTGTTCACCTGGGCGATGACCAAGTCAGAGGTCTCCGCCGCGCCCTTGGTGTAGTCCACGGACACGCCCAGGCTGACATAGCCGTGCTCGTCGGGGGGAGAGCACTGGAGCATGGTCACGTTGGGCCGCAGCTCCTCCCGCAGAACGCCGGGGATTTCGGAAAAATACACGGGGGTAAAGTCCGCACGCCCTTCGGCAGCCGCGGCACGGGTGGAGCCGCCCAGGAAGAAGGCGTTGTGGTGGAAGTTTTCATCGTATTCGGGCTTGCAGTACTCTGCCTTGCCCATGGCGACCATGTGGATAATCTCCACATTTCGATACTGGGCCGCGTTGGCCACCATGGCATCCAGGATGGCAGAGGGCTCGCCGCAGGCGTGGGCCACCACCACACGGCTGCCGGACTGGATCTTCTGCACGGCCTCCTGGGCGGTGCACAGATGCTCTTGATACCAGGTCTTCCAATCCATGGAAGACACCTCCTTACTCTTCTTCGCCGGACCGGCCCCGGCCGCCCTTCATCAGCGACCGGGCCATGTCCAGCAGGGATTCATCAACGTGGTGGACCAGGATGACCTGCTTCAGCGCCGGGATCAGGGGCATGAGCTGCCCTTCGATGATGGTCTCGTTGGTCATGGTGGCGGCGGGACAGCCGGCGCACTGACCCAGCATCCGCAGACGCAGAATGCCGTCCTCGAAGCCGATCAGCTCCACATCACCGCCGTGGGCCTTCAGAGCGGGCCGCACCAGCTCGTCCAGCATCTGTTCCAGTTTCTCATTGGTCATCGTTTGGTCCTCCTGTTACTTCTGTTTTCGCAGATCGCGGAAGAACCGCGATCAATCCTCCTTCACGTGGGCGATGCGCTTAGCCAGCAGCTTCTTGCCCTCGATGTCGCCCTGACGAGCGATCATGACGCGCTGAGCCTGGGGAGAGCCTGCGCCGTGGAGGGACTCGGTGCGGTAGCCCACAGCGCCGGAACCCAGGGACAGGTTCTCGATGAGGCGCAGGATGCGCATCCGGTTCTCAGCGGAGACGCCCACGCCGTTCTTCATGTACTTCTCCACCCAGGGGCCGGTAAACTCGCCCCGCAGGTCGGCCTCGGACAGGCAGGTGCCCACGCTGCCGCCGGCCAGGTCCTCAGCGATGCGGGCCATCTCATAGGGGAAGCGGGTGACGTTCTGCTTGCAGACGTTGGCCAGCAGCAGGTCGATCAGGTAGTTGCCGGATGCGGTCTTCTTGCCCTCGGCGGAGCAGGCGATGCCGCAGGAGTACATGGTCTCGTTCAGGTGGATCATCTCGATGAGCTTGTCCTTGATGTGGGAGGCTTTCGCCACGCCGTTGTAGTCAGCGGCAACAGCGGAAGCGCCGATCAGGACGTCGCCCACGCCCACCTTGCAGCCGCCGTAGGACTGACGGTGATAGCCAGCGAACCGCTCCACCATCATGGTGGCGAACTCATACTCGCCGTTCATGTAGATGTTCTCGTTGGGGATGAACACGTCGTCGAAGACAACCAGACATTCCACGCCGCCGAACTGGGAGTTGCCCACGTCGATCTCGGTGCCCTCCAGTTTACGGGTGTCGCAGCTCTGGCGGCCGATGATCATGAACAGGCCCTCAGCGTCGCAGGGGCAGGAGAAGGAGACAGCGTAGTCCTTGTCGTCGGGACCCATGGCCTGGGTGGGCATGACCAGAACGTGGTGGGAGTTGCACATACCGGTCTGGTGAGCCTTGGCGCCCCGGACCACGATGCCGTCGGGACGGCGTTCCACAACACGCAGGAACATGTCGGGGTCGTCCTGCTTGTGGGGAGCCAGGCTGCGATCTCCCTTGGGGTCGGTCATGGCGCCGTCCACGGTGTAGTCCTTCTCCTGGCACAGAGCCACGAACTTGCGGAAGTTCTCGTGGTAGTTGGTGCCGCACTTCTGGTCGATCTCATAGGTGGTGGAGTAGACGGCGTTGAAGGCGTCCATGCCCACGCAGCGCTGGAAGCAGGCAGCGGTAACCTGGCCCAGCAGTCTCTGCATCTTGACCTTGTTCACCAGGTCCTCGGTGGACTGATGAATGTGGGTGAAGCGGTTGACCCGCTCGCCGGTGAGGTTGGAGACGGCGGTCATCAGGTTCACATACTCGGGGTTGGTGCCGGTGGCCAGATCATAGGTCATGCGGACGGAGTTGACGGAGGGACGGAGGATGGGGTCATCCACGGGGTTTTCAACCTTCTTGCCGAACATGTAGACACGCATGTTCATCTTGCGCAGGCTTTCAATATATTCTTTACCAGTCATCAGTGCCATAGTATTGCTTCCTTTCTTCTTTTGAATATTTTTTGAAATAAATCATGGAGGAGATTGTTGTCAGCGCTTTTCGCTTTCACCCCAATATAGAAGCAATTATCGTGCCAACTACAGAAAAAACGGCTGTTTTTCAAAAAACTTTTTTCCTATTTCCGCAATTTTCCGCATTTTCCCCCGATATTTTCTCAGACAAAACAAAAAATCCCCGGTTCTTTCTCCCTGATTAGGACGAAAAACCGAGGATGTTGTGCTTTTTTGCAGAATATTTGTTGAACTTGCTGTTTCAAATGTGAATCACGCTTCAAAAACAAAACAGCGAGCTTCCAGGCACGGCAGGCATCGCAAACAGCGTTGTTTTAATTTTGAAACATCCTCGCAGAAGGCCGGCGGAGAGCAGGCCGAACAGGCCCTCAAGGCATGGTATCCATAAGGAAAATGAGCAGATGAAAAAGTGGCAGACGCCTTGGCGCTGCCGTATATGGCGGCGTAGACGAGCATGATTTGGCCAAAACGGGATTGACAAGGCTTGGGCGGAGTCCTGCTTCCCCGGCTCCCAGGTGCCCAACGGCCCCATCTCCTCGGTGTTGGCCGGCTGAAACGCCGATCTGCCCGCGGTAAAGCAGGACCTGGACAAGGCCCGGGAGGAACTGGCCCAGTCCAAGTACGCAGACGCTCTGGACAGCCATCCCGTCACCCTCTACTGGGTCACCGACGTGCCCGACGAGGAAAAGCTGGCGCTTCTGCTGAAACAGAACGCCGCTGAGATCGGCATCACCGTGGAAGTAAAGTCCGTGCCCTGGGCCAGCTTCGTGGACCTGGCCCCCTCCATCTTCCTGTACGACGCGGCGGCGAAGCGGGCCTATCAGGACTACCTGGTCTGGCCTGCGGCAGAGGCCCACAAGAAGGGGGAACCCTTCACCGCCACGGCAGGCTATGACCTGTATATCCGCGACTTCCAATATGTCTCGTAAACTTCACTTCCCGGGAGGGTGCTGATCGTGCTGAAATACATCGGAAAACGACTTCTGATCTCTGTATTCGTCATTTTCGGGCTCTCCATTGTGATCTTTGTCATCTCCCGGGTGGTTCCCGGAGACCCGGCCCGTCTCGCCCTGGGCGCCCGGGCCACGCCGGTAACCGTCACCGGCTTCATGTCCATTGACTGTCTGCTGGCGGGGGATCTTCCCGCGTTCTGGAATGTGCTGGGCCATGCCTTCCTGCCCGCCCTGGCGCTGGCCGCCGGACCCATGTTCCAGGCAGCCCGGATCATCCGCTCTGCCATGACCGACAACAAGGGAAAGGATTATCTGCTGCTGATGAAGTCCTACGGACTCCCCCGGTGGTGCTGTCCATCGCCGTGCCGGTGGGGGTTATACTGGGCCTTTTGGCCGGCTATCTGCGGGGAACCGTGGTGGACACCATTATCATGCGGGTTACCGACGTGTTTCTCTCCGTCCCGCCTATCCTCCTGGCTCTGGCCATCGCGGCGGTGATGGAGGCCAACATGACCAACACCATGCTGGCGGTCACCATCATGTGGTGGCCCTGGTACTGCCGGGTGGTCTACAGCATGGCCTCCTCTCTGCGCAGTGAAAACTACGTCATCAGCGCCGAGCTGATGGGGGCCAGCCGGGGGCACATCCTGTTCCGGGAGATCCTGCCGGGCTGCCTGTCCCCGGTGTGCACCAAAATGGCCCTGGACGTGGGCTGGGTGATTCTGCTCGGCGCCACGCTGAACTATGTGGGCCTGGGCGTCCAGGACGGTGCGCCCTCCCTGGGGCAGATGCTCTCCGACGGCGTGAGCTACATGCCGGAGTACTGGTGGATGACCATCTTCCCCTCGCTGGCCATCGCCATCATCATTCTGGGCTTCAACCTCTTAGGGGATGGCCTGCGGGACGCGCTTTCAAAGGGAGATCAGGAAACATGAGTCAATCACCTCTGATGGAGGTAAAAGACCTCCGTGTATGGTACAACAGTTATCGGGGCTACGCCAAGGTGCTGGACGGCGTTGACCTCCACATTCACCGGGGGGAGAAGATCGGCCTGGTGGGGGAGGCCGGCTGCGGCAAAACCACCACCATGAAAGCCCTGATGCACCTTCTGCCGGAGCGCACCGCCAAGATCCCCACCGGGGAGCTGTTCCTGGAGGGACAGGCCCTGAACCCCATGCCGGAAAAGGAGCGTGCGGCCCTGCTGCGGCGGCATATCTCCATGGTGTTCCAGGAGCCGGCCAGCGCCCTCAACCCGGTGTTCACCATCGGCGACCACATGGTGGACGTGGTCCGCAGCGCGGAGGCGGCCAAGGGGGTGCGCCTGTCCAAAAAGGACGGCCTGGAAAGGGCAGCCGAGGCCCTGGCCCAGGTGCTGATCCCTGACCCGGCCCGCATTCTGACCTGCTATCCCAACCAGCTCAGCGGCGGGATGAAGCAGCGGGTGTGCATTGCCATGGCGGTCATGGCCCAGCGGGACCTGCTCATCGCGGACGAGCCGGGCACGGCCCTGGACGTTTCCATTCAGGCCAAGGTCATCAATATGCTGATGCGGTTCCGCCGGGAGCGGGAGATGACCTACCTGTTCATCACCCACGATCTGAGTCTGATGCGAAACATTGCCGACCGGATCGTCATTCTCTATCTGGGCAAGGTGTGCGAGGTGGCGGATACCCGCACCTTCTTCACCACCCCCCGGCATCCCTACACGCAGATGCTGCTCTCGGCCATCCCGGTGGTGTCCGATTTAAGCTCCACGCCCCCTACTTCACGCCGGAGGAGCTGGCCCTCTTCCTGGGCGGCACGGCGCAGAAGTTCGTGGGAGACTGACGAAAGGCGGGAACAGAGATGGAGGGTTCCTTTGTGTTGTGCGGCGCCTACGTCATGGAGGAGGACGGAGGCTTTTCCGATCCCCGGGACGTGCTGGTGGAGGGCGGAATCATCCGTGCCATCACCTCCGGCGGCCGTCTGCCCCGGGACGCGGCCCGCTATGACTGCCGGGGCCTCTGGCTGATGCCAGGGGTGTTTGACTGCCACGCCCATGTGGGCATGAGCATCGACGACGCCTGGGAAAACCACAACACGCCTTACTCCCTGCGGGTCTTGCAGACCGCGGGGAATCTGCGGACCATGCTCCATTCCGGCGTGACCTTTGTCCGGGACGCTGGCGGCACAGACGCCGGTGTGCGGGCAGCTCTGGCCCAGGGCGAGATCGAGGGTCCGGACCTGCAGGTGTCGGTCAATCTGCTCTGCCAGACCGGCGGCCACATGGATGGTTACCTCCGGGGAGCGGACCTGTCCGCCTCCACCGAGGGGTTCATGCCGCCCGCCCCCGGCCGGCCCCCCCTTCCTGGTGGACGGGCTGGAGGAGACGCGCCGGGCCGTGCGGCAGGTCATTCGCGCCGGCTCATAGGGCAACATAGTCTCCCCCAGATGCACTGCCGATACGGAACAAGGGAAATACCCGCAGATCATCGTTTTTGATAGGCTCCCCCTATAGAAGACAAAGAATTGGAACTGTCCTCTATAGGGGGGACTATTTTTCAACAGCAACAAGATCCCGGCGCCTGTGGGAACAGGCGCCGGGATCTTGTCATGAAAGGACTCCCGTGGTCATCCTGGTCGAAACGGGTTCGGCCGCTTCCTGCTCGGTTTCTTCTTCGGGCTGACAGACTGGCACCCAGATGCCGCATTCGTAGTCGGGGCTTTGCATGTCGCCGGGGGAGCAGACCTCCAGCGTGGCGCTGCTGCTGCCCGTGCAGCCCTCCTGATGGGAACAGGACAGGAACGCGGCAGCCCCTGCCAGAACCGGCAGGGGCTGCACGATCAAACCAGCGTTATTCCTTTTCGTCCTTACCTTCTTTGCCCGGTTCCTTTTTGATGCAGGTTCCGATGGCCAGACCGATCAGCATACCCAGGGAGATGCCGAGGCCGGTATGGTTCCCAAAGGCGGTGCCGATGGCTGTGCCCAGGCACATCCCCAGGCACATGCCCTCTGTTCCGTAATCGCTGGCCGGCTCTTTCTTCTTTGCCTTCCCTGCGCCTCTTGCGCAAAGCACTGCCAGCGCCAAGCCAACGGCAATCCACGGCAGCGCCGCCCGAAAAAAATCAAATACAGGTTCCATCCTCAGAAACGCTCCTTCCTGATCGCGTCAGAACGCCGCACGCTTCCTGGCGCGGCAAACCTTCGCTGTTCCAGGGCCGTTTTTTCCCGTGCCAGCCGTTCTTCTCCCAATAGCCATGATCCGGCTCCATGGGCGGGAAATGCTTGTGGGCAAAGCGCATCAGATAAAACCACTTTTTTGCCCGTCTGTTGCAGCCGCGCTTGCCTGCGTTTTTGCGGATTTGACCCGCCAGCCGGTCTGTCTTTGTGTGGATGGTTTGGCGAATCCTGTCCGGAATTTCGTCGGGCTTCGTTGCCTGCACCCCAAAACCCAGCTGATAGACCTTGCGGATGCCCCACATTTCCAGGCTGTCAGCCATATCCCGCACGGTGCTTTTCATCCCGCCGCCGGCTGCGGTTGCGATGGCAACCGCCTGTTTCCGGCTCATGTCCGCCAAGGGCCTGTGGACCACCCACCAGGTGCCGAAATGATCCAGAAAGCTCATCATCGGGCCGGTGGCATGGTACACATAGACCGGGCTTGCCAGAATCAGCAGGTCCGCCTCCAGAATCGCCGTGACCAGCGGCTCCAGCTCGTTGTAATGGGGACAGTGGCTCAGGTCAGTTTGAAAGCAGGTATAGCAGCCCAGGCAGGACTGGTGAAAATCCCGGGGCAGGAAAAACTCCCGGAGCTCTCCGCCCACCTTGGCGGCAAGCTCTCTTGCCACCATGCAGGTGCTTCCCTTATGGCTCTGGCCGTGAATTATGACAATTTTCATCTGAGCAACCCTCTCTCCGGTTTGTTCCGCTCCAGCTTACACTCTATATTATACAAGGGTGTGCCGGATGCAGATAGGCACGTTTTGCATGCGTATGTGTCCATTTTATAGATGCTTTGTTGGTTTCTTCGCGGGAACATACCTGACTGCTCCCATGCCCGGGCGCGGAGAGTCCCATGGCTGTTTAGTCTTTGGCCACTTCGTTCCACTCTGCGCCAGCCTCGTCGGTCCAGGTATCCGTTCCGTTGTAGGTAAAGTGGTGTTC
Source organism: Clostridiales bacterium (assembly GCA_004551945.1). Classification (GTDB taxonomy): domain Bacteria; phylum Bacillota; class Clostridia; order Oscillospirales; family Oscillospiraceae; genus Evtepia. The sequence continues at coordinate 13,307 of SFPN01000024.1, forward strand.
CGCGCGATCCATATAGGTGCCATCTGCCAATTTGTAGATGGTCGTCTCGTCACCACGGAGATTCACGATGCTTACCACGTCGGCGCCCGGATACCCGGCGGCATCCTGGCTTTCCTCCTTGCCGTCTGCCGGCGCATCCTCTTGGCTGCCATAAACCCAGTAGATGGTCATGCCCTGATAGTCCATTGCAAGCTCAGCGTTTTCGTTTTCTGCCAGGATGCGGAAATCAATCGTCAGGTCTGTCTGATCCATATCATTGACCAGGGCTGCGTGAAGCAGAGTATCCTCTATGGTATATGTACCGCTTCCGCCGGCGGCTCCGATGTACCAGTTCATGTGGCCGTCGCTCTGGATCTCCATGCCGGCGCCCCATTCGCCATAGCCGGGGAACCTATCCAGGGAATCGGCAAATGCGTCAAGATCGTTCTTTTCGCTGTCCAGATGCCACGGCCCGACCAGGTCGATGCTCTGCACCTGCGCAGCGCTTTCTGTCTTTGTTCCTTCCGTGTGGGTTTCCTGGGGGTCCTGGTCAGGCTCGGGGGCTTTGCTGCACGCTGCCAGAGACAGGCACAGGATCACCGCAATCAGGAACACAGCTCTTTTTTTCATGTAGAATCCTCCTTCTTCTTTCTGTTAAATGCTACCTATCGTTCGGTAGGGCGTGGTTTCAAAAGGATGCGGCCATGCCGCAGCGGACACAGCCGCATGTTCTGCAAAGAATGGATTGCTTACCTCTGATAGACCCGGAAGAACTGCTGAATGTGACGGCTTACCAGCTCCATGACCTCCGGCTCCCGGTCCGGTTCCCGGTCGCAGAGGTTGATCCAGGTGGAAATGGGCAGGCACAGCTGGGCCGCCATGATCTCGGGATCATCCCCGGTCAGCACACCCCTTCGGATCAGGTGTTTCACAAGACCGGTGAAATATTGCAGCACATCGGTGTAATTCTGCCTGGTCTGCAGCTTCGCCAGCTCCGGGTTCCGGAACTGCTCCACCACCAGCATTTTTCGCGCCTTGCTGATGTGGGGGTCGTGGAGGATGTAGCGGATCTGCCCCAGGATCATTTGCGCTGCCGCATTGGGGGTGAGCGCCGGTTGATCCGCTGCGTCCTCGCAGTTCTCCCACTCTGCCTTGGCAAAGATGGAATGGGCCCCGTACTGCTCCAGAACATCCTTCACAAGGGCGTCCAGAATCGCCTGCTTGTTCTCAAAGTGACTGTAAAGCGAGGCCTTCCGAATGCCTACGGCGGTCGCAATTTGGGCGACTGAGGTGGCTTCAAAGCCCTGCACAGAAAACAGATCCAGTGAGACTTCCAGAATTTCCTGCTTTGTGTTTCCACGATCCATAGCAATCCCCCTTTCACGAACAGAACCGTCCCACGCGCATGGCTCTATTATAGCTAACTATCGTTCGTTAGTCAATAGGGAAGCGGAATCCACCGTAAGGCTGGCACCGTTTTTTAACCGGAGTCAAACCTGAATTTTGCAGTTTTTTGATGGAAGAGAGGGGAGACCTTGCATAAAATGGGGAGAGAAACCGGGCCGGAAAAACATTTTTTCGGAGAGTTACAAAAAATGAGGCCGGTTTTGTAATTTTCTGACCGGCCCGGAGAGAACATGAGGTGGTTTCCATGAACCAAAGGATATCCTGGGAGGACCGGGTCAAGGGGGCCTATGCCTCCTTGCGGCCCTCGGAGCAGAAGGTGGCGGAGGCTCTGCTGGCCAACCGGAAAACGGCGGCGGGGCTGACCATCGGGGAGCTGGCCCGGCTGGCCGGGGTCAGCCAGCCCACGGTGATCCGCTGCGTCCGGGCCCTGGGCTTTCCGGGCTTCCGGGCCTTCAAGGCGGCTCTGACGGCCGGGCCCACGGGGCAGAGCTTTACCCCGCTGGAGGGGTTTTGCCTTCAGCCCTGGGAGCGGGCGGAGGACCTGCCCCTGAAGGCCCTGGAGGTCCACCGGGAGCTGCTGGAGCAGGCCCTGAAGGCGGTGCCGCCCCGGGACCTGGAGGCGGCGGCCCGGGCCCTGGCGGGGGCCCGGCTGGTGGACATTTACGGGGTGGAAAACTCCCTGACGCCGGCCAACGACCTGCTCACCAAGCTCACCTATCTGGGCCTGCCCTGCCGGCTGAACACGGACCCCTACCTCCAGCAGATCGGGGCGGCCCACCTCACCGGGGCCGACGCGGCGGTGGCCTTTTCCCGGTCCGGCCGGTCCGCGGACACGGAGCGGGCCCTGCGGCTGGCCCGGCGGGCAGGGGCGTTTACCATTGGGGTGTGCGGGGAGAAGGACTCCCCGGTGGCCCGGCAGGCGGACCTGTGCCTGTGGACCGGGGCCGTGGGCGGGACCATCTATGGCAGCGCCATCTTCTCCCGGGTGGCGGACCTGGCGGTGGTGGACCTGCTGTACATGGAGATCATCCTCAGCGACTACAGGACCTTTTCCCGCAGCCTGGACAAGAGCGGCGCGGTGATCGCCGGGCGGGAATACAAGGAAACATAGAACCGAAGCCCAATCCGGGGACCCGAAAGTTACAAGGGTCCCCGGATTTTTTGACTGCATTTAACCAAGCCTTTAAGGAGGTTTTACTGCCCCATGGTGGCAAGGGAGGAAGGGGGTCTGATACACTGACCCCGTAATGAAGAACAGCACAGCAAACTGCCCCCTGCCGGGCAGAAAGGAGTAAGACCCATATGTTAGAACTCGATCACATTCAGAAATCCTTTGACGGCGTGCCTGTGCTCAAGGATATTTCCATCCAGGTCCAGGACGGCGAGATTGTCTCCATTTTAGGCCCCTCCGGCTGCGGCAAGACCACCCTGCTGAACCTGATCCTGGGCCTGATTGAGGCCGACGGCGGCGCCATCCGCTACAACGGAGAGGACCTGACCCACGCGGCCATGGAAAAGCGGGGATTTAACATCGTCTTTCAGGACTATGCTCTCTTCCCCAACCTGAATGTCTACAAAAACATCACCTACGGCCTGAAAAACAAGCCGGGCATCTCCTCCCCGGAAGAAGTGGAGGAGCTCATCGACCTGCTGGAGCTGCGGGAGCACCTGAACAAGCGGATCAATCAGCTCTCCGGCGGCCAGAAGCAGCGGGTGGCCCTGGCCCGGACCCTGGTGATGAAGCCCCTCATCCTCCTGCTGGACGAGCCCCTCTCCGCCCTGGACGGGGTGATCAAGGAGTCCATCAAGGAGCGGATCAAGACCATCGCCCGGGAGTACCGCCTGACCACCATCATCGTCACCCACGACCCGGAGGAGGCCCTCACTCTCTCCGACCGGGTGCTCATCATCGACCAGGGCACCATCGCCCAGTACGGCCGCCCGGCGGAGATCATCCACAAGCCGGAAAACGACTTCGTCCGCAAGTTCATCCTCAACCAGCTGGAGATTAAGCGCAACAACATCTTTGACCTCTTCGGCTCCGCCTCCCTGGCCGGCGCTGCGGTGTAACCGGCCATGAGACAGAAAAACCGGGAGCTTAAGCTCATCTTTACCGTGCTGGTCCTGGTGTTTGCCGCGTTTCTGGCGGTCCCTGTTCTGCGGCTGCTGGTCAAGTCCTTCTGGGGAGAACAGGGCGCTACCGGAGAATTTTACACGGCGGTGTTCACCGGCCGAAACTTCGGCCAGACCCTGATGAACAGCTTCGCTGTCTCCGCCGCGGCGGCGGTGGCGGCGGTGCTGGTGGCCTTCGTCCTGGCCTATGCCGTCCACTACACCCGGCTGCCTGGGTGGGTCAAAACCGCCCTGCGGGGAGCGGCCACCCTGCCCATGTTCATTCCCACCATCACCTACGGCTTTGCCATCATCTACTCCTTCGGCAAGCAGGGGCTTATCACCCAGCTGCTGGGGTTCCAGCTTTTTAACATCTACGGCTTCTGGGGCCTGCTGGTGGGCTATGTGATCTACACCGTGCCGGTGGCCTTCCTGCTCATCTGCAACACCATGGAGTATGTGGACAAAAAGACCCTGGTGGTCTCCAAGGTCATGGGGGACGGGGCGTTATCCACCTTCTGGATCGCCGTGCTCCGCCCGCTGCTGGGCACCCTGGCGGGGGCTTTTGTTCAGGCCTTCTTCCTGTGCTTTACCGACTTCGGCATCCCCGCCTCCGTGGGGGGCAAGTTCGACGTGATTGCCACGGTTCTCTACAACCAGATGCTGGGGGGCATCCCCGACTTTAACCGGGGGGCCGTGGTGGCCGTCATCATGCTGCTGCCCTCGGTGGGGAGCATCCTGCTGCTGCGGTTCCTGGAGCGGTACAACATCCGCTATGACCGGGTCAGCAGCGCGGAGCTGAAGCGAAATCCCCTGCGGGACGGGGCCTGGGGCCTTTCCGGCGCGGTGCTGGGTCTGATGCTCCTGTCCATCTTCGTGGTGATTTTCCTGGTGCCTATGGTCCAGAACTGGCCCTATCAGCGCACCTTTACCCCGGAGCACTTCGCCTCGGTCTTTGCGGACAAGGATCTGCGGAAGGTCTACCTCCACTCCCTGGCCATGGCCCTGCTCACCGCCTTTTTCGGCACCCTGGCGGCCTACGGCGGCGCCCTCATCACCGCCCGGAGCACCCTGCCCCGGGCCTGCAAGCAGACCATGGACTCGGTGGCTCTGGTCACCAACACCATCCCCGGCATGGTCCTGGGCCTGGCCTTCCTGTTCTGCTTCCGGGGCACCAGCCTGCAGAACACCTTCGTGCTCATGATCCTCTGCAACATCGTCCACTACTTCTCCACCCCTTACCTTATGATGAAGAACGCCCTGTCCAAGATGAACGCCGGGTGGGAGACCACTGCCCTGCTCATGGGGGACAGCTGGCCCAAGACCATCTTCCGGGTGGTGACCCCCAACGCGGCGGCCAGCCTCATCGAGACGTTCAGCTACTACTTCATTAACTCCATGGTCACCATCAGCGCCCTCATCTTCATCGTGGGCTCCAAGACCATGATCCTCACCGCCAAGATCAAGCAGCTCCAGTACATCAACCAGTACAACGAGGTGTTCGTCCTCTCCCTGCTGATTTTGGCCACCAACCTGCTTGCAAAGGCCATCTTTACTTGGCTTGCAAATAACCGCGAAAAAAAAGCAACGAAGCAAACCGAAGAGAAAGGAAACTGAAATCATGAACTGGAAAAAATTTGTGTCCCTGGGACTTTCCCTGACCCTGGCCGGCTCCCTGCTGGCCGGCTGCGGCGGCCAGACCGCCGGTGAGAGCGGCGAGAGCGGCGATACCAGCAGCGCCAAGCAGGTGGTCATCTACTCCAACGCCGACGAAGAGGCCATCACCGCCATGACCAACGCCCTGAACGCCGGCGGCTATGAGGGCCAGTACGTCTTTGAGACCTTCGGCACCTCCGAGCTGGGCGGCAAGCTCCTGGCGGAGGGCACCGACCTGGAGGCCGACATGGTCACCATGAGCACCTTCTACCTCCAGAGCGCCCAGGATCAGAACCAGATGTTTGTTGACCTGACCTTTGACGTGAACACCCTGGAGGAGGTTCCCTCCTACACCGCTCCCATCACCTCCCAAGAGGGCGCCATCATCGTGAACACCCAGCTGCTGGAGGAAAACAACCTGCCCATGCCCACCTGCCTGAAGGATCTGGCTGACCCTGTGTACGCAGGCTTCCTGGCCGTGACCGACGTGCAGTCCTCCTCCACCGCCTGGCTGCTGATGCAGGCCCTGGTCTCCGCCTATGGGGAGGAAGAGGCTCAGAGCATCCTCCACGACATCTATGTGAACGCCGGCGACCACATCGAGTCCTCCGGCTCCGCCCCCCTGAAGCTGTGTCAGGCCGGTGAGATCGCCGTGGGCTTCGGCCTGCGCCACCAGGCTGTGGCCGCCAAGGCCGAAGGCATGCCCATCGACTACGTGGACCCCACCGAGGGCAACTTCTCCCTGACGGAGTCCGTGGCTGTCATCGACAAGGGCGATGCCACCAACCCCCTGGCCATGGAGATGGCCCAGTGCATCATCGACAACGGCCGTGCTGAACTGCAGGAGAACTATCCCAACCCCCTGTATGAGGGTGAAAGCTCCGACGCAGCCAACAAGTCCGCCTATCCCAAGGTCTTTGAAGAGCCGCTGACCTTCGAGCTGTACAAGCATCACCAGGATATTTCCGAGGCTGCCAAGCCTTGATTTCCCCAAAGCGGCAGAAAAAAGGGCGCAGGATACGCGCCCTTTTTCTGTGGGCAGATTGGGACTGCCCGCCACCAAACCACAACAGGAAAGGAAGCAAACAACATGAACCAGTACAAGCTGCTGACCCCCGGCCCCCTGACCACCACAGAGACCGTGAAGCAGGAAATGCTCGTTGACCACTGCACCTGGGACGACGACTACAAGAAGATCACCCAGACCATCCGCCGGACCCTGCTGGAGCTGGGCCAGGTGACCGAGCCCCAGTACACCGCCGTGCTCATGCAGGGCAGCGGCACCTTCGGGGTGGAGTCCGTCCTCACCTCCGTGGTGGGGAGAAATGACAAGGTCCTCATCGCCGCCAACGGGGCCTACGGCCTGCGGATGGCGGAGATCTGCCGCCACGCAGGGGTCGACTTTGTCCTCTATGAGCAGGAGAACTTCAAGATTCCCGAGGCGGACAAGGTGGCGGCCATTCTGGCCTCCGACCCCGCCGTTACCCACGTGGCCATGGTCCACGGGGAGACCACCAGCGGCATCCTCAACGACGTGCAGGCTGTGGGCCAGGTGGTGAAGCAGGCCGGAAAGACCTTTATCGTGGACGCCATGTCCACCTTCGGAGGGGTGGAGATCCCCGTGGGGGACTGGGGCATCGACTTTCTCATCTCCAGCGCCAACAAGTGCATCCAGGGGGTGCCCGGGTTCTCCTTCGTTCTGGCCAACCGGGAGAAGCTCATTGCTTCCGCCGGGTGCGCCCGGTCCCTGTCCCTGGACCTGTATGACCAGTGGAAAACCATGGAGACCGACGGCAAGTGGCGCTTTACCTCTCCCACCCATGTGGTGCTGGCCTTCGCCAGAGCACTGGAGGAGCTGAAGGCCGAGGGGGGTATCCCCGCCCGCCACGCCCGGTACGCCAACAACCAGAAGCGCCTGGCGGAAAAGCTCTCCGCCCTGGGCTTTACCCCCTATCTGGACCCGGCGGTCCAGGGGCCCATCATCACCTCCTTCGGCTATCCCAAGGGGGCGGACTTCACCTTCCGGCAGATGTACGATTACATTAAGGCCCGGGGCTATGTGCTCTACCCCGGCAAGGTCATGGAGGCCGACACCTTCCGGGTGGGGAACATCGGGGAGATCTACCCTGCGGACATCGAGGCCCTGGCCACCATTCTGGAAACCTTCCTCAAGGAGGTGGCCGCGGCATGAAAACTCAGCTGGTGATTCTGGACTGGGCGGGCACCACCGTGGACTACGGGTGCTTTGCCCCGGTGCGGGCCTTTGACCTGGCCTTTCAGACCTGCGGGCTTTTCCCCACGGCGGAGGAGATCCGGGCTCCCATGGGGATGCTCAAGCGGGACCACATCCGCACCATGCTGGCCATGGAGCGGCTGAACGCCCAGTGGCGGGCGAAGTACGGAACCGAACCCGGAGAAGAGGCGGTGGAGCTCATTTACAGCGTGTTTGAGACCTCCCTCATGCGGAGCCTTTCGGAGTTTACCGCTCCCAAGCCCGGCACCCTGGAAGGGGTGATGGGCCTGCGGGAGCTGGGGCTGCGGATCGGCTCCACCACCGGCTACACCGACGCCATGATGGCGGTGGTGACCAAAGGGGCCGCGGACCAGGGTTACGCCCCGGATGCCTGGTTCAGCCCCGACAGCACCCAGGGCCTGGGGCGGCCCTACCCCTACATGATCTACGCCAACATGCAGGCCTTCCAGATCCCCTCCGTGCAGGCGGTGGTGAAGGTGGGCGACACCGTGGCGGACATTCAGGAGGGGAAAAACGCCGGGGTCCTTTCCTTCGGCGTTATGGAAGGCAGCAGCGTGATGGGCTATTCCCAGGCGGAGTATGAAGCGCTGAGCCCGGCAGAGAAGACGGCGGCCAAGGAACGGACCCGCCGGGTCTTCCTGGAGGCCGGGGCCGACGGGGTGCTGGACACCCTGGCAGAGCTTCCCGCCTGGCTGAAGGGCCTGGAGGGCTGATTTCATAGAGCACCTATTCACCCCCGTTGCAAAAACAGAAAGGAAGAGAAACACTATGCAGTGGAAACGAAAGCTCAGCTTGTCGAAAAAGGCAAAGCCTTTTCCGACAAGAGGGGAGAGCAGTCCGCTGCGGGCAGCAAACGCTGCGAGACTTTTTCAACAGTCAAAGGCAGCCCCCATAAAGGGGGCTGCCTTTGTCCTGTTGGACGGGGCCACCCGGATCTTTGCCGGCTGGAAGGCCGGTTTCTGACAAACTTTCCCCCCTGGGGGTTGACAAGTGCCCGGGGAAATGCTATGGTACAGATACCCCTACTGGGTATTTTGCGAGGAGGCGCTTTCTATGGAAGGACATGACTGCTGCTGTCACAAGACCAAAACCCGCTCCGAGGAGGAGTACAAAAGCCTGATCCACCGGCTCAACCGCATCGAGGGGCAGATCCGGGGCATCCGGGGCATGGTGGAGAAAAGCGCCTACTGCACGGATATCCTCACCCAGGTGGCCGCGGCCAACGCCGCCCTCAACGCCTTCAGCAAGGAGTTGCTGGCCCAGCACATCCGCACCTGCGTGGCCCAGGACATCCGGGACGGCAAGGAGGAGACCATCGACGAACTGGTGGCCACCCTGCAAAAACTCATGAAATGAGGGCAAACTGTAACAAAACAACGCCAGGAGGCGAACCATGAAGCAATACAACGTAACGGGCATGAGCTGCGCGGCCTGCAGCGCCCGGGTGGAAAAGGCCGTGTCCAAGGTGCCGGGGGTGGAGGCCTGCTCTGTGAGCCTGCTCACCAACTCCATGGGGGTGGAGGGCACCGCCTCTCCCCAGGCCGTCATTGCGGCGGTGGAGGGGGCGGGATACGGGGCCTCGGAAAAAGGGGCCGGAGCCGCCGCCCAGGCCCCCTCGGAGGACGCCCTGGCCGACAAGGATACCCCGGCGCTGAAGCGCCGGCTCGTCTGGTCCGTCCTGTTCCTGCTGGTGCTCCTGTACTTTTCCATGGGCCACATGCTGTGGGACTGGCCCCTGCCCCCCTTCTACGAGGGAAACCACGTGGCCATGGGCCTGACCCAGCTGCTGCTGACGGGCATCATCATGGTCATCAACCAGAAATTCTTCGTCAGCGGCTTTCAGAGCCTGTGGCACCGCGCTCCCAACATGGACACCCTGGTGGCCTTAGGCTCTGCCGCCGCCTTTGTCTACAGCACCTACGCCCTCTTCGCCATGACCGGCGCTCAGGTGCGGGGGGACATGGACGCCGTCATGACCTACATGATGGACTTTTACTTTGAGTCCGCCGCCATGATCCTCACCCTCATCACCGTGGGCAAGATGCTGGAGGCCCGCTCCAAGGGCAAAACCACCGACGCCCTGAAGGGCCTTATGAAGCTGGCCCCCAAGACCGCCTGTGTGGTGCGGGACGGGGCAGAGGTCACCGTCCCCATCGAACAAGTGAAAAAGGGAGACACCTTTGCCGTCCGCCCCGGAGAGACCATCCCCGTGGACGGGGTGGTGCTGGAGGGGGAGAGCGCCGTGAACGAGTCCGCCCTCACCGGGGAGAGCATCCCCGTGGACAAAGCCGCCGGGGACGCTGTTTCCGCCGCCACCTTAAACCAGTCGGGCTATCTCCGGTGCGAGGCCACCCGGGTGGGGGAGGACACCACCCTGGCCCAGATCATCCAGATGGTCAGCGACGCCGCCGCCACCAAGGCCCCCATCGCCAAGATCGCTGACAAGGTCTCCGGGGTGTTCGTGCCGGTGGTCATCGCCATCGCCGCCGTCACCACCCTGGTGTGGCTGCTGCTGGGGCAGGACGTGGGCTACGCCCTGGCCCGGGGGATCTCCGTGCTGGTCATCAGCTGCCCCTGCGCCCTGGGGCTGGCCACCCCCGTGGCCATCATGGTGGGCAGCGGCCTGGGGGCCAAAAACGGGATTCTGTTCAAAACCGCCGTCTCTTTGGAGGAGACCGGCAAGCTCCAGATTGTGGCCCTGGACAAGACGGGCACCATCACCAGCGGCCAGCCCAAGGTTACCGACCTGCTCCCTGCTCCCGGCTTCTCCCAGGAGGCGCTGCTCCGCCTGGCCTACGCCCTGGAGCGGCGCAGTGAACACCCCCTGGCCCGGGCCATTTTGCAGAAGGCGGAGGAGCAGCAGCTGACGGCAGAGGAGGTCACCGGGTTCCAGGCCCTGCCGGGCAGCGGCCTCACCGCCAGCTGGCAGGGAAAGATTCTCCACGGCGGCAGCCTCACCTTCCTGCGCACCCAGGCGGAAATTTCCCCTGAGGCGGAGGCCCAGGCGGAACAGCTGGCCGAGCAGGGCAAGACCCCCCTGTTTTTCAGCCAGGACGGGGTTCTGGCCGGGATCATCGCCGTGGCGGACACCATCAAGGAGGACAGCGCCCAGGCGGTCCGGGAGCTGCGGCGCATGGGCCTGCACGTGGTCATGCTCACCGGGGACAACCAGCGCACCGCCCGGGCCATCGGCAAGCAGGCCGGGGTGGACCAGGTGATCGCCGGGGTCCTGCCCGACGGGAAGGAGAGCGTCATTCGCAGGCTGAAGCAGTCGGGCAAGGTGGCCATGGTGGGGGACGGCATCAACGACGCCCCCGCCCTGACCCGGGCGGACATGGGCATCGCCATCGGCGCGGGAGCCGACGTGGCCATCGACGCGGCGGACGTGGTCCTCATGAAAAGCCGCCTGTCCGACGTGCCCGCCGCCATCCGGCTCAGCCGGGCCACCCTGCGGAACATCCGGCAAAACCTGTTCTGGGCCTTTATTTATAATGTAATCGGCATCCCCTTAGCCGCCGGGGTCCTGGTCCCCCTGGGGCTCACCCTGAACCCCATGTTCGCCGCGGCGGCCATGAGCCTGTCCAGCTTCTGCGTGGTGTCCAACGCTCTGCGCTTAAACCTCTTCCCCCTGCGGGACGCCACCAAAGATAAACCCATCCAATTCACTTACCAGGAGGAAACAAATCCCATGGAAAAGACACTGAACATTGAAGGCATGATGTGCACCCACTGCGAAGCCCGGGTCAAAAAGGCCCTGGAGGCCCTGCCCCAGGTCAGCCAGGCCCAGGTGAGCCACGAAGCCGGCACCGCCGTGGTCTCCCTGACCGGCGCGGCAGACGACGCCGTGCTGAAAAAGGCGGTGGAGGACCAGGACTACACGGTAACCTCCATCCGGTAACCCAAGAGACAAGAAAACGTCCCCCTGCGGCAGCAGGGGGACGTCAGTTTGTCGAAAAAGGCAAAGCCTTTTCCGACAAGAGGGGATCGCAGTCCGCTGCGCGCAGGGTCTGTGCGCCCTTGGCGCACGGACCCCACACTTGCGGCCTGAGAAGTATGTTCGGCAGCAAACTCTGCGAGGCTTTTTTCGACAGGCTGAAACTCCCCCGACCAACGGCCGGGGGAGTTTTTCTGTTGATCACCGGATCTGTCCGTCCCCGGTGATGACGTATTTGTAGCTGGTCAGCTCCTCCAGGCCCATGGGGCCCCGGGCGTGGAGCTTCTGGGTGGAGATGCCCATCTCGCACCCCAGGCCGAACTGGCCCCCGTCGGTAAACCGGGTGGAGGCGTTCACATACACCGCCGCGCTGTCAATGAGCTTGGTAAAGAGGGCGGCGTGGTCCTTGTTTTCCGTAATAATGGCCTCGCTGTGGCCGGTGGAGTGGCGGTTAATGTGCTCGATGGCCTCCTGGAGGCTGTCCACCACCCGCACCGCCAGAATGTAATCCAGAAACTCCGTGTCGAAGTCGTCGTACCCTGCGGGAATGCCGGGGATGAACGCCATGGCGGCGGGGTCCAGCCGCAGCTCCACGGGGGGCAGCCCCTGGTCGTGGCGCTGCTTACTTAACCGCTCCCGGACCATGGGGAGAAAGTCCGCCGCCACGGCCCGGTTTACCAGGCAGACCTCGGCGGCGTTGCACACGGAGGGCCGGCTGGTCTTGGCGTTTTCCAGGATGGTGATGGCCTTGTCCAGGTCGGCGGACTCGTCCACATAGATGTGGCAGATGCCGGTGCCCGTCTGGATGCAGGGGACCTTGGCCTGGTTCACACAGGTCTGGATCAGGGAAGCGCCCCCCCGGGGGATCAGCAGGTCAATGTACCCCACCGCCTGCATGAGCTCGTTGGCGCTGGCCCGGCTGGTGTCGGTCACCAGGCTCACCAGGGCCCGGGGCAGGCCGTGCCTGTCCAGTGCCTTGTGCAGAGCGGCAACGATGGCGGCGTTGGAGCAGATGGACTCCTTGCCCCCCCGCAGGACGCACACGCTCCCCGCCTGGAAGGTGAGGCTGGCAGCGTCGGAGGTGACGTTGGGCCGGGACTCATAGATGATGGCGATGACCCCCAGGGGCACAGAGACCTTGTTTACCTCCAGCCCGTTGGGCAGGGTGTGGGAGGACAGGGTGCGGCCCACCGGGTCCGGCAGGGCGGCCACCGCCCGGACCCCGGCGGCCATGTCCGCAACGCGGCCTTCCGTCAGCCGCAGCCGGTCCTGCATCACCGGGGAGATGGTGTCCTGGGCGGCCGCCAGGTCCTTGGCGTTGGCGGCGAGAATGGCGGGGGTCTCCTCCTCCAGGCAGTCGGCCATGGTGAGAAGGACAGCCTTCTTCTCCTGGGTGGAGAGGGCGGCCAGGGCGGGCTTGGCGGCCAGAGCGGCCTCTAAAAGGGGGCGGGTGCGGAGCAGCTCCGCCGGGTTTTCCTCCCGGCCCTCCCGGGCGGGAAACTCGTCTCCGGCGAAAGCGGGAGGCGGATAGCAGCTGTTGGGGTCGGGAAACAGGTTGGGGTCAAACATCAGTCAGCCTCTCTTTCCGCGGAACCGGCTGCCCACGGGCTTGCCCTCCGCTATGTCGTAGAGCACCGAGGGACTTGCGCCGTTGGCGATGACCATGTCGCAGCCGGCCTCGGTGCAGATGGCGGCGGCATGGAGCTTGGTGGACATGCCCCCGGTGCCCAGGTGGGACCCGGCGCCTCCGGCCAGGGCCAGAATCTCCGGGGTGAGAGCGGGAATGTCAGCAATCAGGGTGGCCTCCGGGTGGCTGTGGGGGTCGGCGGTGTAGAGCCCGTCGATGTCCGACAGGAGGATCAGCAGATCCGCCTCCATGCTGACGGCCACAATGGCCCCCAGGGTGTCGTTATCCCCGATGCCCAGCTCCTCGGTGGCCACGGTGTCGTTTTCGTTGATGATTGGCAGAGCCTTCAGCTCCAGCAGCCGGTGCATGGTGTTCCGGAAGTTTTCAAACCGTTCCGGGTGGTCCACGTCGTAGGCGGTGAGAAGAATCTGGGCCACGGTGTGGTTGTGCTGGGAGAAGAGCTTGTCGTAGGTGTACATGAGCTCGCACTGGCCCACGGCGGCGGCGGCCTGCTTGGTGGGGATGTCCCCGGGCCGGGCAGCCAGGGAGAGCTTTCCCACCCCCATGCCGATGGCGCCGGAGGAGACCAGGATGATCTCATGGCCGGCGTTTTTCAGGTCGCTGAGGACCTTGCACAGCTCCTCCACCCGGCGGATATTCAGTAAGCCCGTGGGGTGGGCCAGGGTGGAGGTGCCCACCTTTACCACGATGCGCTGATGGTTCATTGGTATCCCATCCTTTCCTGGGAAGTCTAACCCTTCATGCGCGAGCAGCACACTGCGTAAACCGAAGGAAAACGGCGCGCATGAAGGGTTGCGCGCATGTGGGCCGTCCCGGCCCACGCGCTTGGATTTTAAGGCCGTGCCGCCACAGGCGGCACATGGCCAATTTTGCTATGCTTTGCATAGCAAAAATATTGTAATCCATTGGAAAAGTCCTGTCAACGGCTGGGTTTCCCCCGCCCCTTTAGGGGACGCCTCCGGCGGGGCCCCATTTCTCTGGAGAAATGGGGGAAAGAGCACCAGGGGGAGAGAGGTTTTCTCCCCCTGGACCCCTTCTCTCTGGTCTGTGGGGACTTGCGGGCTGTGCTTCTTGCTGCTTGGGTGAGGCTGCCGCTTATCTCTTGCCGCGCCGTACAAGAAGCGCGCCCACCAGCTGGGCGCGCCTGACGTGGTTTCGTACCCTTCAGGGCGGGAACGGGCGCAAAAGCTCCCCCTCTGGGGGTCGAACTGTCCGGGGGACAGTTCGATAAAATCCAACTACCATTCCAAGAGCTGGCAGCGAAGCTGACTGAGAGGGCGGTGCGGCGTGGATTGCTGCATGAGCCTTGAGGGTGGAGTAGAGACTTAGCTATTTGGGGGCTGTTCCTACGGGCAGGATAGAGCAACCCTATCCGCCTGAGTCGCCCTCTCCGTCTTCGGTCCTGCGGGCCCGAATCCACCTCCCCCAGAGGGGGAGGCAAGAGAGCCTCGTCCCACCCTCTCCATATAATGGTTGACACCTCAACGGTTTTTTGCTATCATGTCCCAGAGGTGTTAACTATGGCAAACTGTGTCGGAAGAGTCCTCTCCCGGCTGGCGAGAAAGTGCCAGATCGCGGTGAGCAATGCCCTGCAGCAATATAACCTGACCGCCGCCGAGGAGCCCTTCCTCATGGCCATCCTGAACAACGACGGCTTCAGCCAGGAGGAGCTTACCGCCTACGTGGGGGTGGACAAGGCCGCCACGGCCCGGGCGGTGCGGTCTCTGGAGGAAAAGGGCTACCTGACCCGGGTCCAGGACCCCAGGGACAAGCGGCAGAACCGGGTTTACCCCACCCACAAGGCCCGGGAGATCGGCCCCCTGGTGAAGGAGGAGCTGGCCCGCATCAACCAATCTCTGACCCAGAGCCTCAGCCCGGAGGAGGACGACCTGATTTACGCCCTGCTGCTCCGGATCGACAAAAACTTCAAGCCCTGAGGAGGGTGCGCCATGGCAGAATTTTACACCCGGTTTATTAAGGAAACCTTTGACGAGAACGGCCGCCTGACGGCCTGTTCCTATGTATACGACGAAAATTTTAACTACGGCTACGACGTAATCGACCCCCTGGGCACCCTCTGCCCGGACCGCCGGGCCATGATCTGGCGGAACGACCGGGGAGAGCGGACCGTTCTGACCTTTGGGGACGTGAAGCGGCTGAGCACCCGGACGGCCAACCTCTTTGCCGCCCGGGGCCTCCGGAAGGGGGACGTGGTCCTGGCTGCTCTCCGGACCCACTGGGAATACTGGATCGTGGCGGTGGCCGCCCACAAGCTGGGGCTTATCCTGTGCCCCGTGTACTACCGGCTTACCGCCGGGGACTTTGCCTACCGGATGGAAAAGGCCGGGGTCAAGGCGGTGATCACCTGCCAGGAGGGGGAGGCGGCGGAGCATCTCCTGGAGGCTGCCCAGAAAACCGGGGTCACCCTGCGGTTCTCCATCGGCGGGGCCGCCCCCGGGTATGAGGACTTCCACCGGTGCATCCAGGACCAGCCGGAGACCATGGAAAGGGCAGACACCCGGTGGGACGAGCCCATCCTGGTCTACTTCACCTCGGGAACCACGGGGGAGCCCAAGGCCGTCCTCCACAACCAGGTTTTCCCCCTGGCCCACCACTACGGGTCCCGGTACATGCAGGACGTGCACGACGGCTCCCTCCACTTTGCCACCGGGGACACCGGCTGGGAGGTGGTGGCCGGCACGAAATTTTACGGCCAGTGGCTCCACCTGGGAGCCCTCCTGGTCTTTGACTATGACCGGTTCCCCCCGGAGCAGGTGCTGGCCTGCCTGGAGGAGGAGCGGGTCACCGGCATCATGGCCCAACCCACGGTCTACCGGATGCTCACCGACGTGGGCATGGACCAGTATGACCTGTCCTCCCTCACCAACCTGGCGGTGGGCGGAGAAAAACTCTCCCCCGACCTGGCCCGGAAGGTGCTGGACCAGACCGGTCTGGTCCTCCACGAGGGCTATGCCCAGTCCGAGTGCGGCCTCATCGCCGCGGTGTCCAAGAACATGGGCCGGAAGGAGGGGGCCGTGGGCAAGGTCATGCCCAAGTACCACGTGGAAATTTTAAAGGAAGACGGCGCCTTCGCCTCCCCCGGGGAGGAAGGGGAAATCGTCATCCTCGCCGACGGGGGCCGGCGGCCCGAGGGCATCACAATGGGCTACCTGAACGACCCGGAGGCCACCGCCAACCTGTGGGACGGGGACATCTTCCACACCGGGGACCTGGCGGTGATGGATGAAGAGGGCTACCTCTTCTACCGGGGCCGGGCCGACGGGATCATCAAAACCAAGGGCTACCGGGTCAGCCCCCTGGAGCTGGAGCACGTTCTGGTCCTCCACCCCGGGGTGAAGGAATGCCTGGTGGCAGGGGTGCCCGACCCGGACCTGGGCCAGAAAATCACAGCCTATGTGGTCCTGGAAGAGGGCTATGCTCCCGATGAAGCCATGAAGGAGGAGCTTCTGTCCTTCCACAACGGACAGAGCGCTGGCTTTAAGAAGATCCGGGACCTGTTTTTCGTCCCCGCCCTGGCCAGAAATTCCAACGGCAAGGTGATCCGGGGGCAGTTCAGCAAAGAATAACCACGAAAGGGGGGAGGACAAGTGAAGCTTCTGGAGCTGAAGGATGTAACCGTGTCCTTCCCCTTTGCCGGGGGCAAGACCCTCACCGCCCTGGATCACCTGAACCTGACCGTGGACCGGGGGGAGCTGGTGGCCCTGGTGGGCCCCTCCGGCTGCGGCAAGTCCACCGCCCTGAACGTATTGGCCGGGCAGGTGGTTCCCGCCGGGGGGCAGGCTCTGATCGACGGCAAACCGGTGCAGGGAGTTTCCCCCTCCGTGGGGTATATCTCCCAGGCGGACTCCCTGCTCCCCTGGCGCACGGTGCTGGACAACGTGGCCCTGGCCATGGAGCTGCGGGGGGTGGAGAAAAAGACCCGGCGGGAGATCGCCCGGGAGCTGATGGCCAAAATGGGCCTGAGCGGCTTTGAACACAGCTTTCCCCGGGCGCTTTCCGGGGGCATGAAGAAGCGGGCGGCCATTGCCCGGGTGCTGGCCATTGACCCGGAGGTGCTGATGATGGACGAGCCCTTCGCCCCTCTGGACGCCCTCACCCGCCAGCGGCTGCAGGACGAGATTCTGACCCTGTGGGAGTCCACCGGCCGCACCATTCTCTATGTGACCCACGACCTGACGGAGGCCATCACTCTCGCCAGCCGGGTGGTGCTTCTCAGCGCCCGGCCCGGCCGGGTGGCGGGGGAGTATCCCATTGATCTGCCCCGGCCCCGGCGGGTGATGGACGTGAAGTTCTCCCCCCGGTTCGTGGAGCTGGAAAAAACCATCTGGCAGGACCTGCGCAGCGAGCTGGAAAAGGGGGCGGAACCGTCATGAAAAAGCCTTCCCTCTCCCCCAGTCCCGGGGTCTGGACCGCCATTGTCCTGGTGCTGGCCCTTCTCCTGTGGGAGGGCGCCGCGGCCGAGGGGCTCGTGGACGTGTTCTTTTTCAGCAGTCCCAGCCTGGTGTGGCAGGCCCTGCGGGATCTGACCGCCAAGGGAATTCTCCAGCGCCATCTGTCCGTCACCGCCCGGGAGGCCGGTCTGGGCCTTCTCTTCGGCGGGGTGCTGGGCACCCTGGCCGGTCTGGGCCTGGGCACCCACCCCAAGGTAAGCCGGGGCCTTATGCCTCTCATGACCGGGCTCAACGGCCTGCCCAAGCTGGCCCTGGGGCCTCTGATCATCATCTGGTTCGGCATCGGCCTGAAATCCAAGGTCCTGATCTCCGGCCTCATGGTCTTTTTTGTCTTTGCCTTCAACCTCTACGCCGGGGTCTGCGGGGTGGAGCGGGAGCTGGTCACCGCCGTGCGCCTGCTGGGCGCCTCCAAGGGGCAGGTGCTCACCAAGGTGATCTGGCCGGCCAGCCTCCCCTGGCTGCTGGCCAGCCTGCGCACCGGCCTGGGCCTGTCCATCTCCGGGGCCATCGTGGGGGAGTACCTGGGGGCCGGCCAGGGCCTGGGCTGGTTCATCGCCAACGCCGGGGACCGGTACGACGTAAACCAGGTCATGTGCTGCGTGGCAGTCATCGTGGTGCTGGTGGTCCTGCTGGACGGCGTGGTCCGGCTGCTGGAGCGCAGATTGCTCCGCTGGCGGTAAAACCCGAAAATTTGTTCACCCCCGCTGCGGCGGTTGTGATATAATAAAAACAAAGAAGGAGAAACACAGTTATGAAGAAGATTCTTGCCCTGCTGCTGACCCTGACTCTGGCCCTGGGCCTGTGCGCCTGCGGCGGCTCCGCCACGGAGGAACCCGCCCAGGAGGAGACCGCCCAGACCGAGCAGACCGGCGATCTGGAGAAGATCGTCATCACCGAGCAGGTCCGCGGCTATCACTGGGCCCCCGCCTACCTGGCGCAGACCCTGGGCTACTTTGCCGAGGAAGGCCTGGAGGCTGAGTTCCAGACCGTCTCCGGCACCGACGCCACCGCTCCCGTCCTCTCCGGGGACGCTCAGTTCTGCCTGAAGGGCGTGGAGACCGCCCTGATGGTCAACGAATCCGGCCAGCCCATGAAGATCGTGGCCTCCACCACCCAGAAGTATCCCTACTCCCTCATCGGCGCCAGCGAGGAATATTCCACCCTGGAGTCCCTGCGGGGCGGTGTGGTTGCCGGCGGCCAGAGCGCCAACAGCGGCCCCTACTCCTTTGCCATGGCCTGCATGAACAACGCCGGCCTGACCCCGGACACTGATGTCTCCGTGATCACCATGGCCAGCACCGCTTATGCTGCCGCCATCAACAGCGGCGAGATCCAGGCTGCTGTCTCCGCCAACCCCTGGTCCGCCAAGAAGCTCCAGGAGGCCGGCGGCGTGGTCATCGTGGACGGCACCGACGACGCTGCCATCGCGGACATCATCGGCTCCGCCAGCTATGAGCTTTTCGTGCTTATGACCTCCGACGAGTATATCGCCTCCAACCCTGAGACCGTTCAGAAGGTGATGAACGCCGTGGTCAAGGCCATGCAGTGGATGGAGACTGCCACCCCCGAGGAGATTGCTGAAAACCTGTTGCCCCTGTTCGACGGCGCTGATGAAGAGCTGCTCTACGATGCCCAGTACGACAAGGAGCGGGGCATCGCCAACTACACCGGCTACCACACCGAGTCCGGCTTCCAGGCCGCTGTGAACCTGACCAAGCTGGCCGGCAGCATCACCACCGACCTGACGGAGGAGCAGATCTACGACGAGAGCTTCCTGGACGCTGCCTGGGCAGCTCTGGGCGAATAACCTTCCCGCGCCTCTCCCGGCGCCCCCTGCGGGCATAGCGCATTCCTTGTCCGCATACTGTATACAAGGAGGATCACAGTATGGGATTTTGGGAACTGCTGCTGCTGGCGGTGGGGCTGTCCATGGACGCCTTTGCCGTTTCCATCTGCAAGGGTCTGGCCATGGACCGGGTCACCCTGAAAAAAGCCTGCATCCCCGGCCTTTGGTTCGGGGGCTTTCAGGGGGCGATGCCCCTGCTGGGCTGGCTTCTGGGCTCCCGGTTCACCAGCTATATTACCTCGGTGGACCATTGGATTGCCTTCGTTCTGCTGGGCATTCTGGGCTTTAACATGCTCCGGGAGGCCAAAAACGGCGAAGCCGAGGAGGCCGACGCCTCTTTGGGCTTCCGGGTGATGCTGGCCATGGCCGTGGCCACCAGCATCGACGCCCTGGCGGTAGGCATCACCTTCGCCTTTCTGGAGGTGAACATCCTCCCCGCCGTGTCCTTCATCGCCCTGGTGACCTTCCTGTTTTCCGCCGTGGGCGTGAAGATCGGCAGCCTCTTCGGCACCCGGTTCAAGGCCAAGGCGGAAGCCCTGGGGGGCATCATCCTCATTCTCCTGGGTGTGAAAATTCTGCTGGAACACCTTGGCGTCTTTTAACGAGCAGGAAACGCGGCGCATGGTCAGGAAGGAATCCTGTCCGGCTCCCCCATACCCCAACCAGCAAAACCCGCTCCCGTGACAAAACACGGGAGCGGGTTTTTCGCGGCCCGGAGGCGCGCCCATAGAAAAGCCCCCGTGCCGAGGCACGGGGGCTTTGTTTTCGTGGTTTACTTTCCGATGTAGGTGTACACTGCCGAGGGCCGGCCGCCGGTGGAGTAGTCCACGCCGCCGATGACGCTGTTCTTGTCGATGAGGTAGTTCATATACCGCCGCAGGGTCACCCGGGACAGGGAGACATTTTTTGCGATATCCTCGATGGAGAGCTTTTCGCTCTTGTGCTCCCGCAGGAAGGAGCAGATGATTTCCAGGGTGACCGGGTGGATGCCCTTGTCCACAAAGTGGCCGTTGCGCTGGCCCTCCGGGGCGATGACCTTGTCCAGCTCCTCCTGGTTAAAGGCCTTGTCACCGGCGAGGGCCTCCCGGCGGGACACGAACTTTTGCAGGGCGGCCTGGAAGCGGTTGTAGTCAAAGGGCTTGATGAGATAGTCGGACACGCCGTAGGAGTACAGCTCGCTGACGTGGCGGGCCTCGCTGGCGGCGGTGACCATGATGACGTCAGCCAGAATGCCCTCGGCCCGCATCTTCATCAGGAAGGTCCGTCCGTCCATCACGGGCATATAGTAGTCCAGCATAATCAGGTCCACAGGGTGGGTGCGCACAAAATCCAGGGCGTCCTGACCGTTCTGGAACACACCGGCGATGGCCATTTTGTTGTTATGCTCAACATATTGCTTGTCAATCTCGGCGACCATGGGGTCGTCTTCCACGATAATGACTTGATACATACAGATCCCTCACAAACCAGGATAATTCCACATAATTATACCTGAAAATGGCGGAAAATGCAATATGCAGTTAAAAAAAGGGACCAGAAAGAATATAATATCTTTTTCCCCCCTGGGTCAAAGTTTGCAAAGCCCGGGTTATAAACGGGCAAAAGTCCTGCGCCCCAAGGCTTTTCCTGCCTTGACAGACTGTAACGGGAAGCCGCCAAGGCCCCAGGGCAAGGGGCTTACACGATTTGGAACAGGTAAAATTTTAAATACTCCGTCTCCGGCACCCCCCAGAGGATGGGGTGGTCGGGGGACTGCCGCCGATCCTCGATCTGGCGCAGGCTGACAGCCGCGTCGGCGGCCGCCTCCCGGAGCATCTGGCAGAAGAGGGGGGCCGTCATAAAGTGGGAGCAGGAGCAGGTGGCCAGGTAGCCCCCCCGGGGCAGCAGCTTCATGGCCTTCAGGTTAATCTCCTTGTATCCCCGGTAGGCGTTTTTCACCGTGGCCCCGCTTTTGGTAAAGGCCGGGGGGTCCAGGATGATGTAGTCGTAGGGATGACCCTTCCCCCTGGCCAGGTCCGTGAGCAGGTCGAACACGTCCGCCTGGACGGCGTCCACCCTGTCCTCCAGGCCGTTGAGAGAAGCGTTGCGGCGGGTCAGCTCCACCGCGTCCTGGGAGATATCCACCGCGGTGACGTGGGCGGCGCCCCCCTGGGCGCAGTTCAGGGCAAAGGCCCCGGTGTGGGTGAAGCAGTCCAGCACCCGGCGGCCGGGGGCCAGGGCCGCCGCCGCCCGGCGGTTGTACTTCTGGTCCAGGAAGAAGCCGGTTTTCTGGCCGCCGATGTAGTCCACGTCGTACTTGATGCCGTTTTCCGTCAGGATCAGGTGGCCGTCCAGGTCGGTCTCCAGGCCGGGAAGAGGGTAGAACCCCTTCTCCCGGGGCAGCCCCTCCTTCTCCCGCAGGGCGGCCTCGTTGCGCTCATAGATGGCCCGGACCCGGATGCCCCGGTCCGCCAGCAGCTCCACCAGCTGGGGATAGAGGATGTGCTTGATTTTCTCCATCCCCAGGGAGAGCACCTCGGTGACCAGCACATCGTGGAACAGGTCCACGGTAAGGCCCGGGAACTGGTCGGCCTCCCCGAAGATCAGCCGGGAGGCGGAAACGTCCGGCCCCATCACCACCGCCCGGTAGTCCAGGGCGTACTGGAGCCGCCGCCGCCAGAAGGCCGCGTCGAATTTGTCGTTGGTGTTCCGGGAGATCAGCCGCACCCGGATCTTGGAGTGGTCGTTGAGAAACCCGGTGCCCAGCCAGCGGCCTTTCTGGGTGACCACGTCCACCAGGTCCCCGTTTTCGCAGGGGCGGTCCGGGCCGGTGGTTTCCGCCCCGTACACCCAGGGGTGGCCCCCCCGGAGGGAGCGGGCGGCTTTTTCATTGACGGTGATAACAGGATAGGGTCGTTGGGCCATGGGATGGGCCTCCTTTGTGTCAGTAAAAAATCGTAAATTCAGTGTAGCACAGGCGGGCCGCCCTGCGCAAGACGGCAGCTCTATCTTGCCTTTATTTTTGGCTTTTGATATAATAAAGCGAAAATAACCTGTCAAAAAGGAAGGTACTTCAATGGGAAAGCGGATACGGCTGGTGGCCCTGGATCTGGACGGGACCCTGCTGAACAGCGAAAAGCTCATCTCGAAACGAAACCTCCAGGCCCTGGAAGAGCTGCGGGCCCGGGGTATTCTCATGGTGCCGGTCACCGGCCGCCCCGCCCAGGGGATTCCCCAGCCGGTGCTGGAGCTGCCGGGGCTGCGGTATGCGGTGACCTCCAACGGGGCCACCATCCGGGACCTGGTCACCGGGGAAACCCTTCTGGAAAAGCACCTGGACGCCGGCCGGTGCCTGGCGGTGCTGGAGGCCAGCCGGGACTTTCCCATGGTCCGGGAGGCCTTCCGGGCCGGAGTAGGGTACCTCTCCCAGGCCGATTACGACATCCTCTGCGCCCGGTATGCGGGCACCCCTATGCTGCCCTACCTCCAGAGCACCCGCCAGGTGCTGCCGGGTTCTGTGGAGGACTTTCTCCGCCAGGACGGCCGGCCGGTGGAGGAGCTGTTCTTCCTCACCGACAGCGTGGAGACCAAGAGCCGGCTGCGGAAAACCCTCTCCGCCCTGCCGGGCATCGGCTTTGCCGACCCCTTCCCCAACGACCTGGAGGTGATCGCCGGGGACATCGACAAGGGCACCGCCCTGGTCTTTCTCCTGGACAAGCTGGCTATCCCCCGGGAGGCGTGCCTGGCCATCGGCGACGGGGGCAGCGACCTGCCCATGCTGAAGGCGGCGGGTGTTGGCGTTGCCATGGCCGGCTCCGGGGAGGAGCTGATCCAGGCAGCCGACTTTGTCACCGCCGGCTGCGACGAGGACGGCGTGGCCATGGCTCTAGAACGATTCGTGCTGGAAAGCCGCAAACAACCCTAACGCAAAAATTGTCTCCCGTGACCGAAAAGATCACGGGAGACAATTTTTTGAACGAAATGTGAAGTTGTCGATTTTTCGCTAAGTATCTTTTAAAACCAAGAGATTCTCCAGTAGATGCATTTTTGTATCCAATGTTGCATGTTTCACTGGAAGTTAACGAGGTCGCGTAACTTCTTATGCTGGTTCCCATCTCAAAAGAATCCACAGTAAATGTAATGAATGGAGATGCATCCTGGGAATTAGATGCTGCCGGCAAATAATAATTTTTGCTTGCCAATCTTAACCAAGCACTTGAACTTGTGAGATCCACAGATGTAACTGGAAAGGATGTCTCGGAGAGATTCGCTTCTGATAATGAAGGAAGTACAGTGTCATCTACCGGCAAGTCCCAATCAGGGAAGAGTTCAGAGAAAGAGGGGAGAACCTCTAAAATTTCGCCGGTTGTAACATCTTCTACATAAGCTTCGTATCCATCAGCAACCCAGTCTTTACTGAAAATGATGGTGTTCCGAGCGTCTAAGATTTTTTCCTGCAAGGCGGGGGTAGCGGTATCAAGATCAAGGTAGGCGTATTGTTCTGCTTCGGCAAGGGCGTCATTTGTTTCCGCATTAAACGCAGACGAGGTGTCATCTGCCGCGAGGCAGGTTACGCTTGTGATAAGCAGCAGCGCCGAGAGAAACGAAGAAATAAGTTTTTTCATAAGAACCTCCAATCAACAATGGAACCTGTGAAAATATACAAGACGCCCCCTTTCAGTAAAATTTGGTTCCTGCCAGTATAACACTGTTGAATAGAGAAAATATTTCAAAGACAGAGGAATATTTCTAACTGTTGTATATAAAATTATGGAGCCTCTTTGATTTCCGGATCGTTAACGATAAATCCGTTTTCCATGGGGAGGGAGTCTTCGGAAAGATAGAAAGGCAAGAAATAAAATTCCGCTTCGGAGGGCAGGCGAGCAGGGCCATCGGCCAGGACCCCACCAAAGGGGAACTCCGCCCGAAGGGACGTACCTGCCTCAGAGGGAAGGCCTACCAGTCGATAGAGAACAGCCCGCGCTTCCTCCGGCTGAGAGATAACGGGGCTGGTGACAGCCGATGGTTCAGATACCTGGAAAAGAACCCCGGCAACGGAGAGAACCGCGGCTAGAATCAGGCAGGCGGCTACCGCCCACAACGGGGCCCGGCGAGAACGCCGGTGGCAGAAGTGCTCTGGATGGTCCCGCTGAAACTGTGCCCACTCTGCCTCAGGGGAAAAGGGCGCGAGCGGAACCTCCAACTGGTCCAGCAGGGCGTTTATGGACTCGAGAGTAGTCTCCTCCTGAAAGAGAGTTGTCTCCAAGAGCAGTCGCTGCTCTTGGTTGGAACGGGAATCGCTCAACATCAAAATCACCTCTCGTTGGAAAAGTCGGGGGCATCGGATAAAAGGGCCCGGCAATGGGCTTTGGCCCGTAACAACCAGGTACCACAGGTAGAGACAGGGATTCCTAGCCGGTCTGCCATCTCTTGATATGACAGACCCTCTTCATAATATAGGAGTAGGACCTCCCGGTCCCGGGAAGAAAGCTGGGTGGGGAGTATCTCGTCCAGCCCAAGGGAAGGAGGTTGCCCGACTGGGGTCTCCTTCGCCAAGGCCTCCAAGGGAAGGGACCTTCGTTCCTTTTCCAATCGGGTAAACTCGTGACTGATTTCATAATTCAGAGCGCGCAACAGCCAAGCCCTAGGGTTTTCGTGGTGTTGGAGAATGGAAATTTTCTCCGCTGCGGCCAGGAAAACGCTGTGGACCAGATCCTTTGCCCGGTCTGGGTCGCCCAGCCGGAAGTAGGCCACGCGGTAAAGGGTTTCCGCGTGGGTTATATATAGGGTATGGAGCCATTTGGCCTGAGCGCCTTTCAACAGGAACCACCCCCTTCTATGGTTGGATGGAGAGGACGTTCTATTATAAGAACACAAAAAGGATGCGGAATTATTTCAGCCTTCATAAATTCTGCCGAGAGAATCTGAAAACAGAGTCCGAACCCAGAGCGGTTTGCTTTTTGATTGGATCAAACGCAAAAGCCCGGGACCGAATCGGTTCCCGGGCTTTTGCGGAGTTATATAAGGAGAAGGGAGGAGATGACGCAATCAATCATCTGCCCAGGCTGTGGACCAGCATGGGGATGGCAGCCTCAAAGCTCACGCCATACCAGCGGGCCTCGGGGTCCTTGGCGGTCTCCTTCATGCACGCCAGGGTGTAGTCCACGGCAATCTTCAGCGCGCCGGTCAGGTCCTTGCCGTTCATGAGAGCGCCCACGCAGGCGGAGGCGAACACGTCGCCGGTGCCGTGGAAGCTGGTGGGGAGCTTTTCGTTGAAGTAGCTGGCGTAGGTGTCGGTCCCGGAATCGTAAGCCATGGCGCCGATCTGGTCGGGAGCAAAGCTGACGCCGGTGAGGACGGCGGTGCGGCAGCCCAGGCCGGTCAGGTCCTTCAGCACCTTCTTGATGTAGGCCTCGTCGTAGTCGTCGCCCACATAGTCGATGCCCAGCATGAAGGAGGCCTCGGTGAGGTTGGGGACGATCACGTCGGCCTTGCCGCAGAGCTTGCCCATTTCCTTGGCGAACTCAGGGGTGAAGCCCGGGTACAGAACGCCGTTGTCGGCCATGGCGGGGTCCACATAGACCAGGGTGCCGTCGCCGCCGAACTGGTCAAAGAACTTGCCCACCAGGTTGATCTGCTCGAAGGAGCCCAGATAGCCGGTGTAGATGGCATCGAAGGTGATACCCTCCTTCACCCAATGGGCGGAGATGGGGTCGATCTCCTGGGTCAGGTCGTGGAACGTAAAGCCCTTGAAGCCGCCGGTGTGGGTGGAGAGCACCGCGGTGGGGACCACACAGGTCTCCACGCCCATGGCAGAGATGATGGGCAAAGCAACTGTCAGGGAACACTTGCCCAGACAGGAAATGTCCTGGATAGAAACAACGCGCTTCATTTCATAAATCCTCCTTGTTTGGCCGTTGGCGGCTGCGCCGCCGCTGAGGATAGAATACCATAGATCTGGCATGGAGACTATGACCAATCCCGTTTTATTTGACATGGTCAGATAGAACCGTCCTCCGCCCGGCTAACTTGGAGAGGAAGCGAACGGGCCTCGCAGAGTTTCGCCGCCGGAGCGGCGAAAAAACTTGAAATCATGTTTCCGGCGGCATGTACGCCGGAAACATACTGCTCGGCCTGCCAGTGTGCCCGTAAGGGCATGCGCAGCAGGCCGCAACCCCTCCACATGGAAACGGCAAAGCCGCTTCCATGTGATTGCACCAAAAAAGCCCTTCGGTTTCCCGAAAGGCTTTTTTGGTGAGTAATAATGGAAGGATTTATTATAGGTCGCGGTGCGGGAAAGAAGGAAGACCCGCAAGCGGACTAGCCAATTTGAAAGATTCCTTGCAGGAGATGAATTTTTGCCTTCAAAATGAGGTTTTTTGTTTCTCCCTTGGAATGACGTTATTATCCAGGATTTTAACCCAAAGTTCAAGATGTAATGTGCACAAAAATTTTGTAGTATTTTAATTTTTTTTGACATATACAGCACTTTTAACATGAACTATAGGGAATTGGTACCCTTTCTCAGTATAAAATGGTTAGAAGGAAGTACGTAAAATTGCAAGGGAAAATATATACACTTGCATAATTGGCCCCCGAACGCGCACTTTTCACCAAAGAGCCGCAGGAAGCCCCCTCTCCGGAACCGCGAGGGGCGGAGAGGGGGCCTTGGAAAATCCGGGGGATTGGGTCGGGATCAGGCGGGGCGGACCACCATGCGCTGGATCTCGCCGTCCTCGCTGAAGTCCTGGATGGTGGCGATGGCGCGGATGTGATAGCCCTCGTAGATGGCGTAGTAGTACACCTGGGTGTCGCTGACGATCACCGGGTCCATGATCTCGAACTTACGGAACAGGAACCGGTTGCGGAAAAACATGTCGATGCCCTCGGTGCCGTAGGCGTGGTACAGGGGCTGTCCTGCGTCCTTGGGGCAGTAGTCCACGAAAATGGCGGTGGGGGAGAAGAGCTGGCTCAGAGCCTTGGGATCCTGGGCCTGCATAGCCTTTACATACTGTTTGATCAAAGTCATGGTTCTGCCTCCTTATATTAATATACCTTCTCAGAGTTGAGCAGGGCGTCGGTGCCGCCGTCCACGAACATCACGTTGCCGTTGACACCGTGGGCCAGAGGAGAGGCCAGGAAGACGATCACGTTGGCGATGTCCTCGGCGGCCATCAGGTCGTCGGTGCCGTAGTTGATGGGGATGGGCAGAGCGGCCAGAGCGGACTTGGCGTTTTCACCCATGTTGACGGTCATGGGGGTGGCCACGTTGCCGGGGGCCACGGCGTTGATGCGCACGCCGTTGGCAGCCCAGGCCGGGGACACCCGGCGCACCCAGCGGGCCAGGGCATACTTGGTGGTCACGTAGATGCTGTTGCCCACGTGGAGGTTGGTGCCGTCGAACTTATCCACGATGTTCAGGATGCGCTCCTCATTGATGGGCTTGGTCTGGCTGTAGTTGAGCATATCCACCAGGTCCATGCGGGCTGCGCCCTGGGAGATGGTGTTGGAGGAAATCACGACGCAGCTGCCGCCCTTCTTCTTCAGCAGGTCGAACAGGCCGTGGGCCAGGTTCACTGCGCCGAAGTAGTTCAGGCTGATGATCAGCTTCAGGTTGCTGCCGGTGCCGTTGACGCCGGCGTTGCAGCACAGGCCGTCGATGCCGTCGGGGTACTGCTCGTGCAGGGTCTGGATCACATGGTCCCGGCCCTCCTGGGTGGCCAGGTTTGCGCAGATATCGCCGTCCTTGAGGTCAACGTTGATCACTTCGTGGCCCTGGGCGCGGAGAATCTCCACGGTCTTCCCACCGATGCCGCCGGAACCGCCGGTCACAACATAAACTCCCATAATATAACCTCCTTATTCTGTCGGGGACAAAATTAAATTTTTATTGTTCTTTATTATCTTTAATTCATAAAAAAAGTCAAGAAAGATTTTACACAAAAAGAGGGAGGCTTCCAGGGAAGTTTTTGGGTGAGGGGGAATTTTTGCTGTCATTTCTTGCAGGCAAAAGCCAAAAAACTGTGAAAAAACCCGGAAATCCAGGGCTAACAATGCAAGAGGTAAAATTGTCTCTTGCACAATCCAAAACGGGGCTGCCCCGGAATCCGACAAACCAGAACAATTTGGCAAAAGTGTGGCTTGTATTTCCGCCAAAAGAATGGTAAACTGCAACCGACAATTTAATAATGGGAGAGCTATTTTTTGTTGTAACGCCGCGGACTGTCCGCGGCGGAAGGAGAAGGCAATGAAAAAACGTATTTTCGCACTTTTCCTGTCGGTCCTGCTTCTGGGCAGCGTACTCAGCGCCTGCGGAGACGCCCAGCCCCAGGAAGAAGGAGGATTCGGCAGCGACGGAACAAGCTCCTCCGGAGAGGCCGTCACCGGCGGGGAGCTGGTGGTGGGCATCTCTCAGGACCTGGGAGACAGTCTTGACCCTTATCAGATGACAGCGGCAGGAACCAGAGAGGTCTTATTCAACATCTATGAAGGCCTTGTGAAACCCGACGCCACCGGCAGTTATGTACCCGCGGTCGCTTCCGACTACACCGTGTCGGAGGATGGCCTGACCTATACCTTCCCCCTGCGGGAGGGCGTGCTTTTCCACAACGGGGAAGCCGTAACAGCCGACGACGTTCTCTATTCCTTTGAAACCTGCGCCGCGACGTCCGTGGAGACGGATCTGGTCGAGGCGCTTTCTGCTATCCAGAGCATCGGGGAAAAAGACGGCGCCATCGTGATCACCCTCAGCGAGCCCAGCCCCGCGTTCCTGTGCTATGTGGCCAAGGTGTATATCGTCCCCGCGGACTATGCTGAGCAGGCCACCTCCCCTGTGGGCACCGGTCCCTTCCGGTTCGTGTCCCGCTCGGTCCAGGAGAACCTGGTGGTGGAGAAGTTCGCCGATTACTGGGGCACCCCCGCCTGCCTGGACAAGGTGACCTTCAAGATCTTTGAGGATGCCAACGCCCTCATGTCCGCCCTCAGCGCCGGCTCTGTGGACATGGCCAACCACCTGACCGTGGACCAGGTGGACGCTGTGGCCGGGGATCAGTTCAACGTGCTGGAGGGCACCATGAACCTGGTCCAGGCCCTGTACCTGAACAACGCCGTGGAGCCCTTTGACAACGAGCAGGTCCGCCAGGCCATGTGCTACGCGGTGGACGTGGACGCCATCCTGGCCCTCACCGCCGACGGCCACGGGGCCAAGCTGGGCACCTCCATTTACCCCGCGTTCTCCAAGTACTTCGATGAGAGCCTGAACGACGCCTATCCCTACGACGTGGAGAAGGCCAAGAGCCTGCTGGAAGAGGCCGGCTACGGCGACGGGTTCGACATGACCATCACCGTCCCCTCCAACTACACCCCCCACATGAACGTGGCTGAGGTGCTGGTGGAGCAGCTGGCCCAGGTGGGCATCCGCGCCACCATCGAGCCGGTGGAGTGGGAAACCTGGCTGTCCGACACCTATGTGGGCCGGAACTTTGAGAGCACCGTCATCGGCTTCGACGCCGCCACCCTCAGCGCCGGGGCTCTGCTCAACCGCTGGATGAGCGACGACGACAGCAACATGATCAACTACAACAACCCGGAGTACGATGAGGTCATGGCCCAGGCCAACGCCTGCACCGACGAGGACGAGCAGACTGCGCTGTACAAGCAGGCCGCCCAGATCCTCTCCGACACCGCCGCCAACGTGTATATCCAGGACCTGGCGGACTTCGTGCTGCTGAAGAACGGCCTGGACGGCTATTCCTTCTATCCCCTGTATGTGATGGATCTGTCCACCGTCCACTATGTGGCCTGACGCCCCAGCCAAACTGACCAAATAAGCCCGAGAGAGAAAGGAGGGCGGGAAGATGAAATATATTCTGCGCAAGGTTATTACTCTCATTATTACATTGTTCATCGTTTCTCTTCTCGCCTTCCTGGCTTTTCAGGTGATTCCCGGCTCCCCGGCCACCAAGATGCTGGGGACCAACGCCACGGAGGAAAAGGTGGCCGCCCTGGAGGCCGAGCTGGGCTTTGACGACCCAGTGCTGGTCCGGTACGCCCGGTGGGCCTCCGACTTTCTCCAGGGGGACTGGGGCACCTCCTACAGCTACAGCATGCCTGTGAAGGACATGGTGATGGAGAAGCTCCCCGCCACGGCGGTGCTGGTGCTGCTGGCCTTTGTGCTGGTGGTGCTGTTCTCCTTCCCCTTGGGCATCGCCACCGCCAAACGGGAGGGCAGCGCCCTGGACCGGGTGATGACGGTGGTGAACCAGGTCTGCATGTCCGTCCCCCCGGTGTTTGTGGGCATTCTGCTGTGCTTTGTTTTCGGCATCACCCTGCGGGTGTTCGTGCCGGGAAACTTCGTCTCCTTCAGCCAAAGCCCCGGCCGGTTTTTCCTGTACATGCTCTTTCCCGCTCTGTCCGTGGCCCTGTCCCGGGTTGCCATGACGGTGAAAATGCTCCGCTCCTCCATTCTGGATGAGATGAACAAGGACTATATCCGCACCGCCTTCAGCCGGGGCCGCACCCGGGCGGAGGCCCTGCGCCGCCACGCCCTGCGCAACGCCCTCATCCCCGTGATCGCCTTTCTGGCGGTGACTGCGGCGGAGCTGGTGGCGGGGACCATCGTGGTGGAGCAGGTTTTTGCCGTGCCTGGGGTGGGGCGGCTTTTGCTGGCCTCCATCAGCACCCGGGACTTCCCTGTGGCCCAGGCCATCGTGGTCCTGCTGGCCGCCTGGGTGGTCATCGTCAACTTCATCGCGGACATCCTGTACCAGTACATGGACCCGCGGATCAGAATTCAGTAACCATTGCCATTACCACGCAGAGGGGAGGGATGGAAGGTGAACCACAGAAAACGGCCCAAGGCGGGACAGCCCCTGGATCACAGGGACAGCCCCAACTATTTTCTCATCATCGGCGGGGGGATCTCCGCCCTGATGGCGGCCCTCATCCTGGTGGGCTATGTCTGGACCCCCTATAACACCACGGAGATGTCCGGCGGCGCCAAGTTTCTCTCCCCCTGCCTGGCCCATCCTCTGGGAACCGACAACTTCGGCCGGGATCTCCTCTCCCGGATCATGGAGGGGGCGGGCAGCACCTTCCTCATTGCCCTGTGCGTGGTGCTCATCGGCGGCGTAGCCGGCACCATCATCGGCTGTCTCACCGGATACTTCGGCGGGGCGGCGGACGCAGTCCTTATGCGGGTGTGCGACGCCATCACCGCCTTTCCCAGCATCCTGCTGGCCCTGGTGCTCATCGCCGTGGTGGGCATGGGCAAGCAGCAGATTATTCTCATTCTGGGGATTCTGTTCATCCCCTCCTTCGCCCGGGTGGTCCGGGGGGAGGTGGCCAAGCAGCGGACCCAGAACTATGTGGCCTCCGCCCGGCTCATGGGGGCCAGCCACCTGCGGATTCTGTTCCTGCACATTCTGCCCAACACCGTCCCGGTGCTGCTGCCCATTCTCACCATCGGCTTTAACAACGCGGTGCTGGCCGAGGCCAGCATGAGCTACCTGGGGGTGGGCGTGCTGCCCCCGGACGCCTCCCTGGGGCGGATGCTCTCCGAATCCCAGACCTACTTATCCAAGGCCCCCTGGTACGCCCTGTTCACCGGCCTTGCCATCGTGCTGATGATCCTGGGCCCCAGCCTGCTTACCGAGGGCTTGCAGCAGAGAAGACGGCGGGGGTAAGAACCAGGAAGGAGGACCTTCTATGCTAGACATCCAGGACCTGCGGGTCCACTTCCGAAACGCCCCGGAGGGGAAAGACGCGGTGAAGGGAATCTCCCTGCACATGGACCAGGGGGAGATCCTGGGCCTTGTGGGGGAGTCCGGCTCCGGCAAGACGGTCACCGCCATGGCCCTGGCGGGGCTGTTAAGCAGCACCAGAACCCAGCTCTCCGGCCGGATCGTTTTCCGGGACCGGGACCTGTTCCAGGCCAGCCGGGAGGAGCTGCGGGCCATCCGGGGCAAGGAGATCTGCGTGGTTTTTCAGGAGCCCATGACCTCCCTGGACCCGGTGATGCCCATCGGCCCCCAGGTGGAGGAGGCCCTGCTGGTCCACACCGGCCTGCCCCCGGACCAGCGGCGGGTCAAGGCCCTCCAGGCCATGGCGGACGCGGAGCTGCCCGACCCGGAGACCCTGTACCGGAAGTATCCCCACGAGCTCTCCGGCGGCATGCTCCAGCGGGTGATGATCGCCGCGGCCATCATCTCCGAGCCGGACCTGCTGATCTGCGACGAGCCCACCACCGCCCTGGACGTGACCATTCAGGAGGGGATTCTGACCCTGCTGAAAAAGATCAACCAGGAGAAGGGCACCGGCATCCTGTTCATCTCCCACAACCTCCACGTGGTGCGCAAGCTGTGCACCCGGGTGGCGGTCATGTGCAAGGGAGAGCTCATTGAGGAGGGGCCGGTGGACCAGGTGTTCTTCCACCCCCAGCAGGACTACACCAAGCGGCTCATCGCCGCCATCCCCACCAGACGGAAGCGAGGGTGAGCCATGGAGCCCATTCTGGAGATCAAAAACCTAAACAGCTTTTACCGCCAGGGGAGCAGCGCCTTCTCCCGGGGTAAGTCCGTCCAGGTGCTCAAGGACGTGAACCTCACCATCGGCCGGGGCGAGGTCCTGGGCCTTGTGGGGGAGTCCGGCTCCGGCAAGTCCACCCTGGCCAAGTCCATTCTGGGCATGACGGAGTATCAGGGGGAGATCATTCACCACTCCCCCCGGCCCCAGATGGTGTTCCAGGACCCCTACTCCTCCCTGAACCCCGCCTTCTCCATCCGGCGGATTGTGGAGGAGCCTTTGCGGATTTACGGCAAGCACACCCCCGCCCAGAGGAAGCAGCGGGTGGCGGAGATGCTGGAGGCCGTGGGTTTGGGGCCGGAGTTTTACGACCGGAAGCCCGCCCAGCTCTCCGGGGGCCAGCGGCAGCGGGTGTCCATCGCCGCGGCCATGATCGTCCGGCCCAGGCTGGTGATCCTGGACGAGGCGGTCTCCGCCCTGGACGTGACCATCCAGGACCAGATTCTGGACCTGCTTATGAAGCTGCGGCGGGAGTTTGACCTGAGCTATCTGTTCATCTCCCATGATTTAAATGTGATCTACCAGTGCTGCGACCGGGTGATCGTCATGCAGCACGGCCAGATTGTGGAGGAAAACACCGTGGACGGCATTTTCGATCACCCCGTCCACCCCTACACCAAGCAGCTGCTGAAGGCTGCGGAGTAAACACCCGCCCGGCGGGCGCAGAGCAAAAGGAGAGAGATACCATGAAACAACGATGGAGAAGACTGGCGGCTCTGGGGCTGACCCTCTGCCTGGCCCTGTCTATCCTGGTCATGCCCGCCCAGGCGGTCCAGCTTGAGACGGAGAACCCGGCGGACCAGATCCAGGCGGAGGAGACCCTGGCCCCCGCAGAGGAAGAAACCCAGCCGGTGGACGAGCCGGAGACCACGGAAGCAGAGGATGAGGACCTGGCCCTCCTGCCGGAGGAAGAGGAAGAGGCGCCTGTCATTCCTGCGCAGACCAGGCAGGTCCCCGCCCTGCTCACCGCCCATGTGCGGTACATGGAGGGTTTCCCCGAAGGGACCTTCCAGCCGGACAAGCAGCTGACCCGGGCCCAGGCCGCCCAGATGGTCTACCGGCTGCTGGCCGCCCCCGACAGCGGCATGGGCCCCTGTTCCTACGCCGACGTGCCCGCCAGCCAGTGGTATGCCAAGGCGGTCACCGCCCTGTGCCGGCTGGGGCTCTTTGACGACGGCAGTCAGTTCCGCCCGGAGGATATCATCACCCGTGCGGAGTTTGTGGACCTGCTGGTCCGCTTGCAGCCGGAGGCCCAGGGACAGGCCGTCTTCTCCGACGTGCCCGCCTGGCACTGGGCAGCCCGGCAGATCGGCGCGGCCGTCCAGCTGGGGTGGATCAACGGCTACCCCGACGGCACCTTCAAGCCCGACAAGGGCCTGAGCCGGGCCGAGGCCTGCACCATCATCAACCGCATGACCGGCCGCACCGGAGACACCGCCCAGGCCACCAAGATCATCGGCCTGGGGCTGTATTCCGACGTGACCATCGACTATTGGGCCGCTTTGACCATCGCTGAGGCCTCCGTCTCCCACACCCCCCAGGTGAGCGGAACCGTTGAGACCTGGTACGGGGTGGACCTGTCCGCCCTTACCTTCACCGCCGGCTTCCACGACGTGGGCAATCAGCTCTTCTATGTGGATCGGTACGGCAAGCTGGCCATCAGCAAAATGGTGGGGGCCTACAGCGCCAGCGCCTCCGGCGCCCTGACCCTGACCAGCTGGTCCTACCGGATGCCCAACGTGCCCTACATCAGCCAGATCGACAACATTTACGCCTGGGTGGGCTGCGAGGCCGTGTCCACCCTCATGGGCCTGCAGGCCAAGGGCTACGCCCTGAACACCCCCCTGAAAACCTTCCTGGACAATCTGCCCCGGTCTGCCTCTGACCCGGAGAAGGGCTTTGTGGGCTCCCCCTACGTCCCTGACACCTCCAAAAAGACCCGCACCACCATCTACCCGGCCAAGCTGGCGGAGTACGCCAACAGCTACTGCGGCGGCGACATCGTCTGCCAGGACTTCCGGGGAGCCTCCGTGACGGATCTCCAGCGGGAGCTGCTGGCGGGCAACTGCGTGGTGGCCTACATGACCCTGTGGTGGAAGGAGCCCTTCTACCGGAACTATGTGATTGAGGGCCAGGTCCAGAGCCTGGTGAGCAACAACCACGCGGTGCTGGTGTGCGGCTACGACCCGGACAAGGGATACTTCATCTCCGACCCCTATAACTACTACAACCAGGGCCAGGTCCACCAGTATTGGGAGAACGCCCAGACCTTTGAGAAGATCTGGAACGAGCGGAAAGTGGGCATGGTTCTGCGATAAGTACATACCCTGTGGAGCACAAACCAGGACTTCCCGACGGGAAGTCCTGGTTTTTTGCTGGGGCCGCCCGTCAGTTTCTGTAAAATTTGCCGAACTGCTTGCAATGTGAAACATTTTCCCGTACAATGAGACGGCTGAGCCTTTCGCTTGGCGACAACCAAAGAGAAAAGAGAGCGTGATTACAATGCAGTCCGTCTTTGCGGGGATTGACTCCGTGGTGAACGCCGTCAGCGGCGTTTTGTATATGCCCTGGGTTCCCCTGCTCCTGCTGGCCGCCGGCCTGTTCTTTACCTGCCGCAGCAAGTTCGTCCAGCTTCGCCTGCTGGGGGAGTCCTTCCGGGTGATCTCGGAAAAGCCCAAGACCAAGGGGGGCGTGTCCTCCTTCGGCGCGTTGATGATCTCCACCGCCTCCCGGGTGGGCACCGGGAACATTGTGGGTGTGTCCACCGCCATCTGCCTGGGGGGCGTGGGCGCCGTGTTCTGGATGTGGATCGTGGCCCTGCTGGGGGGCGCCTCCGCCTTTGTGGAGTCCACCCTGGCCCAGATCTACAAGCGGAAAAGCCCCGACGGCTCCAGCTACGGCGGCCCTTCCTATTATATTGAGTCCGCCCTGCGCCAGCGGTGGCTGGGTGTGATCTTCTCCGTCTTTGTCATCCTCACCTACGCGGTGGGGTACAATATGCTGGCCTCCTATAACCTCCAGTCCACTTACGCCGGGTTCTCCTTCTACGGAGAGCACACCCCCCTCATGGTGGGCATCGTCCTGGCCGTCCTCTTCGCCGTGTGCGTGATGGGCGGGGCCAAACGGCTGACCAAGGTCACCGGAGCCCTGGTGCCCGTGATGGGCGTTATCTACGTGCTGGTGGCCCTGGTGGTGATGATTATGAACGTCACCTCCCTGCCCGGGGTCTTCGGGGCCATCTTTGCCGACGCCTTCGACTTTTCCGCCATCTTCGGGGGCTTTGCCGGCTCCTGCCTGATGCAGGGGGTCAAGCGGGGGCTGTACTCCAACGAGGCCGGCATGGGCTCCGCCCCCAACGCTGCCGCCACCGCCGACGTGTCCCACCCGGTGAAGCAGGGGCTGGTGCAGATGCTCTCCGTGTTCATCGACACCCTGCTCATCTGCTCCGCCACCGCCCTTATGTGCCTGTGCTCCGGGGTGGCCCCCACGGAGGAGCTGGCCGGGGCCCCCTTCGTCCAGGCCGCCCTGCAGAACGTGCTGGGAGGCTTCGGGCCGGTGTTCATCGCCGTGTCCATGACCCTCTTCGCCTTCACCACCCTCATCGGCAACTACTTCTACTGCGAGGGCTGCCTGAAGTTCATCTTCAAGCGGGACCCAAGCAAGGCCTTCATGACCGGGTTCCGGCTCCTTGCCGCCCTCATCGTCCTGCTGGGCTCGGTGGTGAGCATGAGCCTTGCCTGGGACACCGCCGACCTGTGCCAGGCCCTGATGGTGGTGGTGAACGTCCCCGCCATCCTCATCCTGACCAGGCCCGCCATGGCCGCCCTGAAGGACTACCAGGCCCAGCGGAAGCAGGGGCTGGACCCTCACTTCAAGGCATCCTCCATCGGCCTGAAGGAAACAACCGATTTCTGGAACTGAACCTTCCCCCGCGCTGGAACCCTGGCGGCAGATCCGGGCCGATGACAGGGTTTTGTATTATTATACAAAACGTAATTTTGTTACAGTTTTATTTCAAATTCCGGGAATCCTTGACAAGGGAAAAATTCCTGTGTAGAATTCCAATGTGAGAAAGGGGACAGAGCGTCTGTCTGTGAAAATTTCGCTTTAAAAAAGCGATAAATAAAATGGATAAAACAAGGGTGCCCTTGTTTTATGTTCTGCGCATGCAGAACATAAAGACCTTTCCCTGGCTTGGCATAACGTCCGGTCGCGCACCGGGCTTTATGTAAATATTTTAAGGAGGTAAAACCCTATGAGAAACTTAAAGAAGGTTCTCAGCCTGGTGCTCTGCTTGGCTATGATGCTCTCCATCATGGTCGTGGGCGCAGGCGCAGCGTTCGGCGATCAGGATAAGATCGAGAACGCAGAGGCCGTTGATATGTGCGTAGCACTGGGTATCATCGACGGCTTCGAAGACGGCAACTACCACCCCGAAAAGAACATCACCCGTGCTCAGGCTGCAAAGCTGATCAGCGTGATGGTCAACGGCGGCAAGGACGCTGTCAAGGACGTGGCTACTTCCAGCTACACCGACGTGCTGAAAGATTCTTCCTCTGCATGGGCCAACAAGTATGTTGAGTTCTGCTCCGTGGAAGGCATCGTGGCAGGCGTTGGCGGCGGCCGCTTTGCTCCCGCTGCTAACCTGACCGGCACCCAGCTGGCTAAGATGCTGCTGGTGGCTCTGGGTTACGACGCAGAAGACGAAGGCTTCCTGGGCGGCGCCTGGGCTCTGAACGTCAACACCAAGGCTGCTAAGGTTGGTCTGTATGCTGGCCTGGAAGACGTGGACGTGTCTGTTGCTCTGTCCCGTGACGACGCTGCCCAGATGATCTGGAACGCTCTGAACGTTGACCTGGGCCGCGGCAAGACCCTGCTGAGCAAGGTGTTCGGTGCTGAGACCGACACCGGCATCCTGACCCACATCGACTACAACCAGGACACTGGTGTTTACACCTACTACCTGGGCGAGATGAAGGATGCCCACGACAAGAACGGC
>SFPN01000054.1 GCA_004551945.1 Clostridiales bacterium
CGTCCAAACGGGCGTCAGCTTTGTTATACCTTTTTAAACCGTCTCCAATTTCTTGCCATACCACATGTTTTAGACTTGACTTCTAATAGTTAGTCTTTAGTCTCCGGTGCAGCGGTCCAGCGCCCGGATCAGTTCCTTCACCGCCCGCTCCTCCGTTGCCCAGCTGGTGCACACCCGCACCGCCGTGTGGTCCCCGTCCACCTTGCTCCAGAAGGCAAAGGCGAAGTCCTCCTCCAGCTTCTCCAGCACCTCGTCCGGCAGGATGGGATACTGCTGGTTGGTATAGGAGTCGAAAAGCATGGGGCAGCCCCGGTCCTCAAAGGCCCGGCGAATCTCCATGGCCAGCCGGTCGGCCCGCTTGGCCAGGTCAAAGTAA
This sequence comes from Clostridiales bacterium, assembly GCA_004551945.1. Taxonomy (GTDB): domain Bacteria; phylum Bacillota; class Clostridia; order Oscillospirales; family Oscillospiraceae; genus Evtepia. The sequence continues at coordinate 377 of SFPN01000054.1, forward strand.
AGGCCGTCCTCCAGCATGGCGCAGTACTGCACCCCCAGCAGGCGGCCCTTGGCCAGCATGGCCCCCTGCCGTTTCATAATGTAGCGGAAATCCCGCTTTAACACAGGATTGGACAGGACCACCGCCTCCCCGAAGAGCAGTCCCTGCTTGGTGCCCCCCAGGTAGAAGGCGTCGCACAGCCGGGCCAGCTCCGGCAGGGTCACGTCGCAGCCTTCACTCATGAGGCCGTATCCCAGCCGGGCCCCGTCCACGAAGAGAAGCAGGCCGCAGTCCCCGCAGGTCCGCCAGATTTCCTCCAGCTCCCGCCGGCTGTAAAGGGTGCCGTTTTCCGTGGGCTGAGAAATATAGACCATGCCGGGCTGCACCATGTGCTCGTGGGTGCTGTCCTCCCAGTGGGCCCGGTATACCCGGCGGATGTCCAGGGCGGTGAGCTTGCCGTCGGCGCTGGGCACCGCCAGGACCTTGTGGCCTCCGGCCTCAACCGCCCCGGTCTCATGGCAGTTGATGTGGCCGCTGACGGCGGCGATCACCCCCTGATGGGGCCGCAGGGCGGCGGTGATGACTGCGGCGTTGGTCTGGGTACCCCCCACCAGGAAGTGGACGTCCAGGCTGTCGTCCCGGCACAGGTCCCGGATATAGGCCCGGGCCTGATCGCAGTAGTGGTCCTCCCCGTAGCCGGGGGTCTGCTCCAGATTGGTCTCGAACAGACGCCGGAGGATGCGCTCATGGGCCCCCTCGGCGTAGTCGCATTCAAATCGAATCATAAAAATCCCTCCTGCTCCAGTGTAAGCGGAACGGAACCCTTTGGTCCATCCCGTCCCAGCGGGAGATAGTTTATTCTATCACAGCAGTTCCCCCGCCGCAAGCCATTCGGCCCGGGCGGGGGAGCGTTTTATACGGATATCTTTACGGTTCTTCTTTTCCCTTTCACCACAAAAATCGCCAGCAGCAGCATCGCGATTGACCCACCGGACATGGAGGCAAAGGCCACGTTCAGCCCGTGGATCTCTGCCGCGGCGCCGTAGGCCGCCGCCGACCCGGCGGCCACCACCGTCATCACGCTGACAAACACCGCCGACCCGATGGAGCCAGCCACCGTCCGAAGGGCCGTGAGCAGGGAGGACGCGTCCGCCACCTTCTTCTCCTCCACAAAGCTGACCCCCCAGGTCAGAAGGGGCATCATCAGAGCCCCGATGGACACGTTCCGGAGCACGTTGAACAGGGCCGCCAGCCAGAGGGGGGTGTTCAGGGTGACAAAATACATGGCAAGGTTGCTGGCCAGTAGCAGGGCCGAGCCGGAGACAAACAGGACCTTGATCCCCACCTTGTCATAGAGCTTCCCCGCAAAGGGGCTCACCAGGGCGGTGGCCACGGACCCCGGCAGGGTAACCAGGCCGGACACCGTTGCCGAGTGCCCCAGAACGGACTGCACATACAAGGGCATCAGCACCGAGCCGCCCATCATCACCAGGTACAGAAGCATGCTGCCGGTTACGCTGAGGGCGTATTCCTTGCACCGGAGAATCCGCACGTCCAAAAAGGCTTTTTCCAGCTTCCACTGGCGGGCCACGAAGAACACCCCGGACGCGGCGCCCACGGCAAGGGGCACTCCGGCCTGAAGGCTCAGCAGCCCCGCCGTCCCCAGGTTTCCGATACCCAGGGTCAGACCGCCGAAGGCAAAGATGCTCCCCACAAAGGAGAGAACGTCAAATTTCTTGTCCTGAAGCTCCAGCACGTCGTCAAACACCGCCAGGGCCATCAGCAGGGACAGCACCATAATCCCCATGGTCAGGGAGAAAATGGCCTTCCAGCCCACGGTGTCCACCAGAATCCCCGCAAGGGTGGGCGCAATGATGGGCGCTGTGCCCACCGCCAGGCCAAACCAGCCCATCATGGTCCCTCTCCGCTCTGCCGGGTAGATGGTGAGGATGATGACCTGGGCCATGGAGGCCAGAACCCCGTTGCCGCAGGCCTGCAAAATCCGGCCCAGCATCATAACGCCGAAGTTTCCGGCCAGCAGGCTCACCAGCTCCCCCGCCAGAAAGCACGCGATGCCAGACAGATACAGCTTTCTGGTGGGATATTTGGTAATGAGGAACGCCGTCAGAGGCATCACAATGGCCTGGGCCAGGGAAAAGCCGCTGGTCAGCCACTGGCCCGTGGTGATGCTGACCCCAAAGTACTCCGTCACCGGGGGCAGCGCCGTGGTCATGGCCGTTGCCAGCATGGACGTGGCAACGGCGGAGATCATAATGTTAACAAAAATCAGGGATCGTTTCTTATTTTCTATTTCTGCCATGATTTTCCCCCACAGATTACGGCTTCTGCATCCGTGCTTTCACCGCTTGTCCCGTGGGGGTGGCGGCCAGACCGCCCAGGGCGGTCTCCCGGAACTCCACCGGCATCCGGCGGCCCACTTCGCCCATGGCGTCGATCACCTCGTCCACGGGGATGCGGCTCTCGATCCCCGCCAGGGCCATGTCCGCGGCGCTCACCGCGTTCACCGCGCCGATGACGTTGCGCTTGACGCAGGGCACCTCCACCAGTCCTGCCACCGGGTCGCAGACCAGACCCATGAGGTTTTTCAGGGCCATGGCCACCCCGTGGCCGATCTGTTCTCCGGTGCCGCCCCGCAGCGCCACCAGAGCCCCCGCCGCCATGGCGGAGGCGGTGCCGATCTCCGCCTGACAGCCCCCGGAGGCCCCGGCAATGCCGGCCTTGTGGGCAATTACCGCGCCGATGCCGCTGGCCACATAAAGGGCCTCCAGAATCTGGTGCTGGGTCAGCTTTTCCCGGCGGCACAGGGAAAGCATCACCGCCGGCAGCACCCCGCAGGCCCCCGCGGTGGGCGCCGCCACAATCCGGCACATGCAGGCGTTGGACTCCGCCATGCTCAGGGCCTCGGCGATCACCTCGCTGACGTAGCCGCCGGTCATAGCCTTGCCCCGGAGGGTATACTGCCGCATCTTCATGCCGTCGCCCCCCACCAGGCCGCTGGCGCTCCGGCGGCGGCCGCTGTAGTTGTCGGCGGCCTCCGACATAGCCTGCCAGACGGTGAGCATCTTGGCCATGGACTGGCTGCGGCTTACCTGCCGGTCCTCCATATCTGCCCGGAGGATGACCTCCCAGAAGGGCAGGCCCTGGTCCTCCATTGCCTCAAAGATCTCCTTCATCGAATCCAGTGCCATCGTCTTCCTCCTCCTTATCGTAATAGGTCACAGAGATGATATTGGGCAGCTCGTTGAGAAAGGCCACCTGGCTGGGCTTGATGTGCTCGTCCACCTCAATGACCATCAGCATGTCCGCCCCCCGCTTGGGCCGGCAGACGCTCATGTTGGCCACGTTCACCCCAAGCTGATAGAGGATGCTGGTAACGCCGGAGACGACGCCGTTTACATCCCGGCTGCGGACCACCAGGGTGTTGAAGGCCCCGCTGAAGCTAACCTCGATGCCGTCCAGCTTGTTCACCATGATCCGGCCGCCCCCCAGGCTGGCGGCCTGAAGCTCCAGGGTTCTGCCGCTGGCGCCCCTGACCTCCAGAATGGCCGTGTTGGGGTGGGCCTCCCGCAGGTTCACCGTGTCGATGGTGACGGAAAGGCCGGCCTTTTCAGCCTCCTGAGCTGCCCCGGGAATCCGCAGGTCATCCGGCTGCATCCCCAGCAGTCCGGCCACCAAAGCCCGGTCGGTGCCGTGGCCGGAGCCGGTCTCGGCAAAGGATCCGTGGAGATGAATGGCCGCCTCCACCGGCGGCTCCCCCAAAAGGCTCCGGGCCATGAGGCCAATGCGGACGGCCCCTGCCGTGTGGGAACTGGACGGCCCAACCATAACAGGCCCCAGAATATCAAACAAGTTTAACATTGCGGTTCTCCTTCTGTCGAAATTCTACCTCAGTATATTTATATAACACATCACACAAGAAAAAGCCACTGGAAAAATCCGCGCGGAGGCATCAGAAATCCTAAGAGTTTCAAGGAAAAAGCCCCCTTGCCCCCTCGCCCCCCAGTTGGTATAATACAGAGGATAGCTTCCCGGCAGTCCTGCCGGAATACCGATGAAAATGGAGGAACCCTTATGCGGAAAAATTTCAGCGACGTTGCCTTTTATCCCCAGCCGGTGCTGGTCATCGCCACCTATGACGAAAACGACGTGCCCAACGCCATGAACGTGGCCTGGGGCGGTCTGTGCGGCAGCAAGTATGTGGACATCAACATCTCCCGGGGTCACAAGAGCACGGAAAACATCCTTCTGAAGAAAGCCTTTACCATGAGCTTTGCCGACCAGGCCCACCTGGTGGAGGCCGACTACTTCGGCCTGGTCTCCGGCCACAAGGAGAACAAGATCGAAAAGGCAGGGATGCACGCGGTGAAGAGCGAGTTTGTAGACGCCCCCATCCTGGAGGAATTTCCCCTGACCCTGGAGTGCCGGGTGGTGGAAATGGTGGACACCTACGGCGGTCTGCGGGTTGTGGGCGAGGTGATGAACATGAGCGCCGACGAGTCCATCCTGGGGGAGGACGGCCTGGTGGACGCCGGCAAGCTCCAGCCCCTGGCCTATGACCGGGCCCGCAAGGACTACCGCCTGCTGGGTGATGTTGTGGGCAAGGCCTACTCCGACGGGAAAAAACTCATCTAAACCTTAGCGCCCGGATGCTTCGAAGAAAGCATCCGGGCGTTTTTCTCGGAGATACAAAAAACTCCGGAAACCGAAGTTTCCGGAGTTTTTGGAGCTGCTGGGCGGATTTGAACCGCCGACCTCATCCTTACCAAGGATGCGCTCTACCGACTGAGCTACAGCAGCAGATCTGGTGACTTGGGATGACTTCAGACATTCCAAAGCACCAAGAAAAATATGGCGACGCGGAAGGGACTTGAACCCTCGACCTCCGGCGTGACAGGCCGGCGTTCTAACCAACTGAACTACCGCGCCATATTTGGCAGGGGCAGAAGGACTTGAACCCTCGGCACGCGGTTTTGGAGACCGCTGCTCTACCAACTGAGCTATACCCCTATATGGTGGGCCTTCACGGACTCGAACCGTGGCCCGACCGGTTATGAGCCGGTTGCTCTAACCAACTGAGCTAAAGGCCCATGCCCGGTTCCATATAATCTATATCGAACTTGGCAGCCAAGTTACTGATAAAGTGGCGCCCCCTGTAGGACTCGAACCTACGACACCGCGGTTAACAGCCGCGTGCTCTACCGACTGAGCTAAGGAGGCATATCGGAGGAGACAAGCTCCTCCAAAAAAGTGTTGGCGTTACCTATTTTTCCGGCCCGTCTCCAGGCAAGTATCTTCGGCGCAAGTGAGCTTAACTTCCGTGTTCGGGATGGGAACGGGTGGACCCTCGCTGCAATCAACACCAACTCGCTGTCCTAAAACAGCTTATATCATTTTTCGCGTTTTGTCAAGGCAAAACGTGGTGACCCGTACGGGAATCGAACCCATGTTTGCGGCGTGAGAGGCCGCCGTCTTAACCGCTTGACCAACGGGCCGTTGGTACACCTTCAGGGACTCGAACCCTGGACACCCTGATTAAGAGTCAGGTGCTCTACCAGCTGAGCTAAAGGTGCATATCGTTCCGCACCCTCAAAACCGAACAAAGTAACCGCTGTACGCTTCGCAAGCGCCTGCATTTTTCGTTCCTTGAACCTGCGTTTCTCAGGTCAAGCCCTCGGCTTATTAGTACCGGTCAGCTCCATACATTACTGCACTTCCACCT
>SFPN01000005.1 GCA_004551945.1 Clostridiales bacterium
TATTAAGAAGGCACCGCGATTCGCGTTGCCCTTTTGTGGCTTTTTGCCACAAAAGCCGTCTCATGCAGTTCTTGACGCACCTTCGGTGCTATAAAAAGCGTTTCTAGCTTTTTAACAAGAACTAGTATAAAAACCGTATTTTACGCAGCCTTTATCCTTTTTTTACCTGGACATGGTGGCACGCATCGTTGAGCAAGTGTACGATATGGTATAGATTCATTGCAAAAGAGGAATGCACTGTGCCGTCCACCTACGCCCATTATGTGTTTGGCAGCGAAGTTTACCAACGCTATCCGAACGCTTTAAAAGAGAAGCTCGCCCCCTGTCTGCCCCTCTATCATATCGGCCTGCATGGCCCGGACATCCTTTTTTATTGTAAAGCGCTGTTCCCAAACCCAGTCAATCAGGTCGGGTATTCCATGCACGCGAAACCGGCCTGGAGCTTTTTCCAGCGGGCAGCCAGGCTTCTGGAAGAGGCCGGAGAAGGAGAGCTGCGGGATCAGCGACTGGCGTATTTGTGCGGATTTTTGTGCCATTTTGCCCTGGATTCCTCCTGTCACGGGTATGTAGAAAAGAAGATCCAGGTCAGCGGGCTCACCCACACGGAGATCGAGGTGGAGTTTGACCGCTTCCTGCTTGTGCGCGACGGGAAGGACCCGCTGCGCCAGTGCCTGACGGAGCACATCATCCCCACGCCTGAAAACGCGCGGGTGATCGCTCCTTTTTTCCCCACCGTGCCGGCAAAGGATGTTAAGCGGTCGCTGCGCTCCATGATTCTGTACAACCGTCTGCTGATCGCCCCCCGTCCGGCCAAACGGCATCTGATCTGCACGCTGCTGCGGCTGACCGGAAATTACAGGGAGATGCACGGACTGCTTATGAATCCAGAGCCGAATCCGGCGTGCAGGGACAGCAATGCCGGGCTGATGAAACGGCTGGAAGAGGCGGTTCCCCTCTGCCTGCGTCTGACGGACAATTTCAAAAGGTCGTGTGGAACGGGCAGGAGCCGGACGCATGGTTTCAGCGGACGTTCTCCTTCGAGGATGGCTGGCAGAATATTGTCATATAGGAGAAAGCTGCGATGAAAGATAACCTGACCAAGCTGGAAAAGAAGTGGATCCTGTACGATGTGGGAAATTCGGCGTTTACGCTGCTGGTCTCCACCATTGTCCCCATTTACTTTAACTACCTGGCGGAACGTGCCGGGATCTCCAGCGTCAATTACATGGCGTACTGGGGATACGCTCTGTCCATTTCGACACTGATTGTTGCCATATTGTGGCCGACGCTGGGAACCCTGTCCGACCTGGAACACTGGAAGAAAAAGATTTTTCTGTGTTCCCTGGTCATCGGCGCCGCCGGCTGTGTTCTGCTGGGCGTTTTAACGTCGTGGATCTGGTTCCTGGGTACCTTTATTCTGGCGAAATCCGCATACTCACTGAGCCTTGTCCTCTATGATTCCATGCTCTCCGACGTCACGGAGGAGTCGAGAATGGATGAGATCTCCGCCCACGGCTATGCCTGGGGGTACATCGGAAGCTGCATTCCCTTCGTGTTCTGCCTGCTCCTGGTGCTGTGCTATGACAAAGTGGGCTTAACCATCGAAACTGCCATGGCGGTCTCCTTCCTGGTCATGGCGGTATGGTGGGTCCTTATGACGGTCTCACTGCTGAAAAGCTATTGCCAAACGCATTTTGTGCCGGCGGACAGCCATCCGGTCCGGGCCAGCTTCCGGCGGTTGGGCCATGTGTGGGCTGAACTGAAGCAGAAGAAAAAGATTTTGCTGTTCCTGGTCGCGTTTTTCTTCTATATTGACGGCGTCTATACCATCATTGACATGGCGACGGCGTACGGAACGGCGTTGGGACTGGACTCCACAGGGCTGCTGCTGGCGCTGCTGGTAACACAGATCGTGGCGTTCCCCTCTGCTCTGATCTTCGGGCGGCTGTCCCGAAGAATCTCTGCGGCCAAGCTGATCCGGGTGTGCATCATCGCCTATTTCTGCATTGCTGTTTACGGCCTGTTCCTGGTCAGGCTGGTTCAGTTCTGGATTCTTGCCGTGTGTGTGGGACTGTTCCAGGGCGCAATCCAGTCTCTCTCCCGCTCCTACTTCGCCAAGCTCATCCCGGCGGAGCAGTCTGGAGAATATTTCGGGATCTATGATATCTGCGGCAAAGGCGCTTCCCTGGTGGGCACGTCCCTGGTCGCGCTGGTCAGCCAGATCAGCGGAAGCGTCAACACGGGCGTGGGGGCGCTTGCGGTCATGTTTCTGCTGGGCGCCGTGTTCTTCCTGATGACCGAAAAATGGGCGGATACCGAACCAGAACCACGCATCAATTAACGAACGGGTTCCCCTTGCATCCCTATGACAGACAGCCACGCAACGTGGCTGTTTTTTATCGCACAAAAAACTTCCCCGGGGATTTCCCGGGGAAGCTCCAGCTTGTCGAAAAAGGATGTTGTCCGGCGGCGTGTCCGTCATGATGCGGGAGAAGGTCGGTTGTGGGGTTTGGTAAAAATCGTCAGCCGTTGTCCTCAGTCCACCAGGTCCACCAGCATAATCGCCTGAACCTGGTCCGACACCGTTCCTTTCTTCTGAAACAGGAACACAATGGCCGGGCCGAAGCCGGTGTTCCCTGGCTGGTACCAGAGATAGTCCCCCTGAAAGCTCCCGAAGGGTGGCAATTGGATCTCCGGATAGGCCTCCTCCACCGCTTCCCGGCTGCTGCCCACCCGGATGCCCCGAGGGGTGTACAGCTCGGGGCTTTCACAGGTGATGTGGTTGGCCGAGTACCGGTCCTCCGCCGCGCTGTAGTAGCAGTTGGCTGCCAGCAGATCCCCACAGGTGACGAGGGCATAGTGATCTCCTTCCCCATAAATGGGGGCGGCAAACTCCTCCCCCAAAGGCTGGATTGTCTGCTCCTCTTCTCCTGGCTTCAGGATACCCTCCACCTGGGTGCCGATGCCCACAGGCTGGCTGCACCCGTCCCGCCACAGGGAGACCTCCCAGTTCAGCAGATGCCAGTCCACCTGACGGATGATTTGCTCGGTGGCAAGGCCCTGGACAGAGAAGTTGGGGCTGCCCAGAATCCCCAGCCATTCTCCGCCGCTGGTCCAGGCCGCCACCTCGATGCCCGGCTCATACTCGGACCATCGGAGGGTCCCCATCTGGCTGTCATACCCGCTTTTTTCCACCTGGTAGGCCGCGCCGATGCGGCCGCCCTCCAGCTCCGTCTGGCCCAGGTAGGTGATGGCGTCCAGGCGGACGTCATGTGCCTGGGGTGCATCCGGCTGGTCCTCCCACCAGTAGACCCGGGTGCCGTAGTCCTGGCTGTAGTAATCGGCAAACCAGGCCGGGTCCGGGTTCTCAATCCGGCCTCCGGCGGCCTGGGCAAAGCAGAACACCGTCACCCCACACAGGGCAATCATCACCGCCGCCCCCGCCATCACCAGAAGGGCGGGCCGCTTGTGGCCCCCGGTGAGGATGTTGCGGATGCGGGTCTCCATCTCTTTGGCCGACCCGGACAGGCCGGTGGAAAAGGGGGAAACCGGAATCTTACGTTTCATAGGTCGCTCCTTTCTGTTGGGCCGCCGCCAGGATGGCGCGGCCATAGGCGGCGTGCTGGTCCTGGGGCAGACAGGTGAGCACTTCCTCGTCGCAGGCCAGCTCCGTGTCCCGCTCCACCGCCCGGGCCACCAGCCAGGCGCAGGGGTTGAACCAGTGCAGGGCGCACACCCACAGGGCCAGGGCCTTGAGCCAGATGTGCCGCCGGCGGCAGTGGACCAGCTCATGGAGCATCCCGTACTCCAGTTCCTTCTCCCCCAGGTCCTCCCCGGGGAGGAACAGGGCGGGGTGGAACAATCCCACCAGCATGGGAGAGGACAGAGCCGGGCAGACGCCCAGGTCCGGGCGCTTTTCCATCTTCATCCCATCGGCCAGGCGGTTGAAGCGGCGGATGACCGCCGGGTCCTCCGCCGGGCGCTTCCGCTGGTCCAGCCAGGCCAGGCACCGGCGGTGGCGGACCAGGGAAAGGGCCAAAACCGACACGCCCCCTGCCAGCCAAATAGCGAAAATCACCTGGGAAGCCGACAGGGTCCATCCCGGTTCCTGGGGGGCCGGGACTGCCCCGGATTCCCCGGCTGTGGGAGCCATCTCTCCGGTGACCGGGGCCGGCTGCCGGGCCGGGGCTTCATAGATCACCCGGTCCGCCGGAAGCTCCACCTGAATGGGGGCGGGGAGCACCTCGATCTCCACCGGGATCACCGCCCCCGGCACAGCCAACCGCAGACACAGCAGAAGCCAGGCCAGGCACCGCCACCGGCCCCCGTACCTCAGCCGGCTGCACCGGGAGAGGACCAGCAGCACCAGAGCTGCCAGGCTGCCCCCCAGGGACAGGGACAGAAGGTCCAGCAAAAAATCCGTCATCCTTCGTCTCTTCCTTTCTCGTTTCTTCTTGTGCCATCTTATCCTGCCTATAAGTCTATGTCAATAGACTTTTTGACCAAAAAACCTCCCCGGGGAGTTCCCGGGGAGGTTCCGCTGGCGTCTTATTTTAAGTTCTCATCATAGATGGCCCGCTCGCCGCCGATGTACTTGGGGCGGACTCGGGCGGCCAGAAGGATGGCTTCGCCGATGTGCTTCTGCTCCAGGCGGACGGGCACGGCCACGTGCTTCAAATGCATGCCGATGAGGGTGCCGCCGATGTCCAGGCCGGCGTCGGCCTTGATCAGCTCCACCGCCACCGGGTCCCGGAAGCTGTGGTAGGCCGCTGTGGCAAAGGAGCTGCCCGCCTTGGGCTGGGGCACCACGTTGCAGATTTCCGCGAAGGGGACAGCCTCCCGCTCCACGATAATGGCCCGGTTCAAGTGCTCGCAGCACTGGGCGGCCAGGTAGATGCCCTTGGGGGCCAGGACCTGGTTCAGGCCGTCAAAAATGGCCTGGCCGATCTCCGGGCTGGAGTGGCTGCCCACCTTGTGGCCGGCCACCTCGCTGGTGGAGCAGCCCACCACCAGAATCTGGCCCTTCCGCAGCTTGGCGATCTCGCAGATCTGCTCCGCCGCCGCCGCGGCTTCCTTCCGAACTTGCTCCAACATAGTTCAACACCTCGATGTTTCATTGGTACCTGTGGGGTCTGCCGGGGAGGAGATGCCTCCCCGTACGACCCATTATAGCGTATTCTGACCTGTTTTCCATAGCCACACAGGAAACAATTCATAAGGTCAGTTGTTTTCTCCCCCCTGCCGGGCCTCTGCCCGCTCCCGGGCAAGCTTCCGGCGGATGAGAATGCTCATCACCAGTCGGACGATTTCCGAGCCGATGACGATACCCCCCACGATGCCTACTGCCACAAAGAGGGTCTCGCTCCCCTTTGCCATGAACCGCTCCATGTCCCCGTTCACCACGCCGCTCATGGCGTAGAACAACGCGCCGCCGGGCAGCAGCGGGACGATGCCGGGAATGAGAAAGACGTTGGCCGGGGCCTTCCGCACCCGGGCCAGGGTCTCCGACCACAGGCAGATGGCCGCCGAGGCCACCAGGGAGCTGAGGAAGGGGCTGGCGCTGACCTGCCACACCAGCAGGTAACACAGCCAGGCCAGGCTGCCTCCCAGGGCGGCCACCGGCAGGTGGCAGGGCCGCACATGGAAGAACATGGCAAAGCCCAGGGTGCCCAGCCCGGCGCACAGGATCTGAATCACCGCCTCTTTCATCAGAAGCCACCTCCGATCATCAGGGACACCGCGTAGCCCACCGCGATGGCCCCTGCCCCCAGCAGGGCCTCCACCATCCGGTAGACGCCGGTGAGAATATCCGCGTAAAACAGCTCCCGCACCCCGTTGACCAGGGCCAGGCCGGGGATGAAGAGCATCACGTCGCCGATCATAATCATATCCAGGTTGACCCCAAACCCCACCTGGGCGCAGGCCCGGGCCAGCAGGCCGGAGAGGAAGCAGGCCACGATAGTATAAATGATCCGGTTCTGGTGGTGGTACCGGCGGACCTGGTCCATGAGGTAGATCACCGCCGCAATCACCGCCGAGGCCACCCCGTCCAGCAGGGTGCCCCCGAAAAACACCGCAAAGGCACCGGAGCCCAGCAGATAGCCCACCAGCTCCAGCCAGGACCACCGGGGGCGGACCGGGTCCAGGGACATCGGCAGCGCCTCCACCTTGGGGGGATGGGCGCAGATGTCCCGGGCGGCGGCGTTGATGATCTCCAGCCGCCCCAGGTCGGTGCCGGTGTGGTCGGGCAGGATCATCCGGGTGCTGGTGTAGTGGGAGCTGTCCGGGAGCTTCACCGTCACCGCCGCCTGGGTGGCGATGGCGTGGGCGTCCAGCACCTCCAGCCCGTAGGCCCGGAGGATGCGAGCCATGGTGTTCTCCGCCCGCCAGGCCTCCGCGCCGCACTCCATCATCTGCCGGCCGATATTGAGCGTATATTCCACAAGGGCTTCCCATTCCAGCCTCGTCATGGAACCCCTCCTTTCTGCTGTCTGCCGGGGGAACTTCGTCCCCCGGGGATACGCAATCTTAACCCAATCCCGCGGGAATTACAAGGGGTAAAGCCCACATAAAGCCCCGGCAAAGCCCCGGAGTTTTTCATACAAAACCGCAGAGGTTCTGCTGGGCATTGACCTTTCCCTGAAAATCGGATAAAATGGCTTTTAGAAAGAGAACATCCGCCCCCACGTTGTAAGGAGGTATCATTATGTGGGACCGCCCCGCTTTCAAAGAAACCGGCCGCGCCAACTTCAAAGCCAGCTACTGGCCTTTTGTGGCTGTAAGCGTCCTTCTGACCCTTCTCACCGGCCAGCTCCTCTCCCTCAATGTGAAGGACGAGCTGACCCAGCTCATTCAGCTCTGCCAGGACTACGGCTGTACCTCCAGCGAGGTTTTCTACCTGACCCAGAGCGCTCTGCACCTTCTGATCCCCCTGACCGGGTATTTCACCGTGCTGGGCTTTGCCCTGAAGCTGCTGGTCACCAACCCCTATGAGGTGGGCGCCAGCCGGTTCTTCCTGGAAAACACCACCTTCCACACCGCCCCCTTCTCCCGGGTTGCCGTGGGCTTCACCGGAAACTACGGCAACGTGGTGCTCACCCAGTTTCTCCGGAACCTGTACACCTTCCTCTGGTCCCTGCTGTTTGTCATTCCCGGTATCGTCCGGGGCTATGGCTACTTTGCCGTGCCCTACATCCTCTCGGAGAACCCCAACCTGGACCACCGGCGGGTGCTGGACTTAAGCCGCCAGATGACCATGGGGTACAAATGGGAGCTTTTTGTCACCGACCTGTCCTTCCTGGGCTGGAACATCCTCAGCGCCATCACCCTGGGCATCGTAGGGGTCTTTTACGTAAACCCCTACTATTATGCCACCCGGGCGGAGATCTACCGCTTCCTCCGGGCCAAAGCCATGGAGCAGGGCATCACCTCCGCCGGGGAGCTGCCCGGCATGGGAAGCCTGTAACATCATAGAATCGCCTCTGCCCCCGCCGGTTTTCTATGGTATGATAAGGAAAAAGGAAAGGAGCACTGCTATGAAGCCTGTCCGTCTTTTCGTTCTGTCCCTGGCCCTCATGGGGCTGCTGGCCGCCTGCGGCGGAGAGGAGGCAGACCCCCAGTCCGCTGCCGAACCGGCTCCGGAGCCTGCCACCACCGAAGCCATCCAGGAGACTCCCTTCGACACCTACTTTGACCTGTCCGGCCTGGACCAGGAGGCTCTGGACCGGGCCATGCAGACCATCGACCAGGAGAGCACCCTGGAGGACATCACCGTTCATGTCCGCCAGACCCTGGGAGACAGCCGGAGCCTGTACATCATTTTTGACGTAATCTATCCCGGGGAAGCCGACCCTGCGGAGTATTTCACCGCCCGGCTGGCCAGCGGGGCGGTTTCCGACCCCAGCCAGGCGGAGGACCTGCCCGGGCAGGCAAGCAGCAGCGTCAACGGCGCCCAGACCCAGAGCGACACCATGACCTACCTGGCGGCCTTTGATTTCTGGGAGCCCACCCTCACCGGGCAGACGGTGTCCCTGCTGATTGAAAGTCCCGCCGGCGGCAGAACCTATGCCTTCACCTGGACCCCGGAGAACGAAGGATTTTTCGCCCAGGCTAGCCTGACAGACCAGACGGGGAACACCGTGGGCAGCGCCGCCCTCTCCTCCTTCCTTCTCACCCTGGAGATTCCCGGGATGGACGGGGACCAGTGGTTTTCCCTGGCAAACACCCTCGCTCTTCTGGGCGCCGATGGCACCGCCCTACCGGCGTCCCTGGGCTGGGACGCTGACGGCAGCCGGTTCTTTGCCCAGGTCTACACCCCCGCTGCCGCCGGCAGCGTCCAGACCATCCAGGCCGGGGACTACACCGGCGCCTTCCAGTAACGGAGAAAGGAGCCCTCTATGAACCACCGAACCCTGCTTGTTCTCGCCGCTCTCCTGGCGCTTGCTCTGGCCCTGGGAGGCTGCGCCTCCTCCCCTGCCGCCGCCCAGCCGGACGATATCCTCAGCAGCGCCCTGGACCTCAGCGCCCTGGACCAGGAGACCCTGGCCGGCTCCCTCCGGGAGATTGGCCAGACCGTCACCGACCCGGAGTCGGGGGTGACCGTTCACATTAGCCAGGCCCTGGGAAACAGCATGCTCCTGTACGTCTCCTTTACTGCGGCCTTTCCCCAAGGGACCGACGTGGATGCCCTGGCCGCCCCGGAGGTTTTGCTGACCGAGGGGGCCGTCACCGACCCGGCGGAGGCCAAGGCCATGGGTTATCTGTCCCAGACCTCCAGCGGAGAATCTGCCGAGGCCAACACCCTCTCCTGCCTGGTGAGCTTCGGCTTTGACCGGGAGGTGTTCCAGGGCCAGGAGGTCTCCCTGGTGATCACCGGCTTTCCCGGCGCAGAGGGAAGCGGTGGCGTGGACACCAACCTGATCTTCACCTGGACCCCGGACAACCAGGGCCCCATCCGGTACGTGGACCTGGTCAATGAGGAGGGCAAGATGGTGGGCACCGCCAACTTCTCCTCCTTCGCCGTGAACGCCACCCTTTGGGAGCAGCCTGACCGCTCGGACGATCCCCAGACCCTCATCCGGTCCATCCAGCTTCTGGACCGGCAGGATACCCCCATCCAGGTGAACGCCTCCTCCGGCGGCGGGGGCTCCAGCGCCCAGAAGCAGTTCCGCACCCTGGTGGACGTGGACCAGGTTTCCGCCATCCAGGCGGGACCCTACACCGTCTCTCTCACCCATTGAGTTTTTACGCCCTGTCGAAACCCCCCGTCTGCTGTGCAAGCACAGCAGACGGGGGGTTCTTCTATCCGGGCCATGATTCTTTTGCGTCTTTATTTGTGTGCCCCGGTTTTTTCCACCATGTCCTTCTTCAGCTCCAGCATGTTTACCTTGCCGGTGGAGAAGGAGGGGAAGGCATCGTAGACCACGAAGTGGGTGGGGACCTTGTACCGGGCGATGCGGTCGGCCAGGAAGGCCCGCATCCGCTCCTCCTGGAACTTGGCCCCGTTTTTCAGAATCAGGGCTGCCGCCACGATCTCCCCGTAGAAGGGGTCGGGCAGGCCCAGCACCTTCACGTCGGCAATGTCCTCGTGCTCCGAAATGGCGGAGGCAATTTCGTTGGGGATGATGTTCTCCCCGCCCCGGATGATGATCTCCTTCTTCCGGCCCACCAGGTGGACATAGCCGTCCTCGTCCATGTAGCCCAGGTCGCCGGTGCACAGCCAGCCCTCGTCGTTGAAGTCCTGGCGCTCCAGCTCCAGCTTGTAGTAGCAGACCATCATGTTGTAGCCCTTCAGCAGGATCTCCCCGGTTTCCGAGCCGTCCCGCTTGCACTCCCGGCCGGTGGCCATGTCCCGCACGGAGACCTGGATGTTCTTCAGGGGCTTGCCGATGGTGGTGGCCACATGCTCCAGGGTGTCCTCGTAGTCGCTCTCCGTGGCAATGGCCAGCTCCGTCAGGCCGTAGGCCGCCATGATGTGGTTGTTGGGGAAGTTTTTCCGGAGCAGCACCACCTGGGCCTCGGTGGCGGCGGCGCCCCCCAGCAGGCTGCACCGGACGGAGGCCACCTTCTCCTGGCTGAACTCCTTGCTGTGGACCAGAGCCAGCATCATGGTGGGCACCGAGTGGAGGATGGTGCATTGCTCCCGCTGAATGAGGGAGAGAATGGTCTCGGTGCGCATATTGGCGGGGATATGGACCTCTGCCCCGGCGATGGCGCAGGCGAACAGGCAGCCCGTAAAGCCGAAGATATGGAACAGGGGCAGGATCTGACAGTTCCGGTCCCGGGCGGTAAGATGGGTGTTTTCCGCGGTGGCGGCGGCGGCGTTGAGCACATTGTAGGCCGACAGCAGCACCCCTTTGGGCTTGCCGGTGGTGCCCGAGCTGAAGATGACCACAGAGGCGTCGTCGGCCTCCACCTTATCCTGGAACTGGCCCATGAGGGCCCCGTACTCCCTGTACCGCTTGGAAAAGTCCACGTCGCTGCTCATCTCGTACACCCAGCGGATGCGGGAGTCCGGACCGGCCAGCTCGTCGGCAAATGCGTCCCGCTGGCTCACCGCGGGCATGTCGCCCATGCAGAAATGGGTGATGTCCCCGATCTGGGCCAGCTGGACGATCTCCTTGGCCTTCAGGTCGTAGTTAATGAGCAGGGCCAGAGCCCCCAGCTTCTGGATGGCGAAGAAGGTCATAATCCAGTTGGGGGAGTTTGCCCCGCACAGGGCCACATGGCTTCCCTTGCGCACCCCTAATTTTTGCAGGTCCCGGGCAATGATCTGGGAGGTCTGCTCAATGTCCCGCCATGTGTACCGGCGGTCGGCCACCAGGAAGGTGGCGTTGGGGCACCGGTCCATCTTCTCCTGGAGCAGCTCCTGGAAGGACTGGTAGCGGTGCTGGGGCTGCTCGGTCCGGGGAAGGCGGGTCATGTCCAGCAGGTGGTCCAGGCCCGCGGAGCGGACGGTCTCGTAGATGGCCTCGCTGGCGTGGATGATCTTCATGACCTTCTCCGGCCCCAGCCGCTTCCGGATCACCAGCAGCTCCCGCAGGCCGGCGGCGGAGATATACACCACATCCCGGAAGTCGAACAGAATTTCCTGGATGGCGTCGTAATCCAGCGCCTGGGTTTTTTCGTGGAGAATGGGACAGGTGTGCGGGTCAATCCGCCCCTCGATGGTAATGATGCACTGGCCCTGGTGCTGCTGAACGTGAAGTATCATGATGCGCCCCCCTTTTGGCAGTTGAATTTGCTTTCGCATTTTATTTTATCGTCAATATGATACAATACCCTTTGGAAAATGTAAAGCAATTTTGTAATGCCTTCAAAAAAACATATTTCAAGGGAAAACAATCTCTTTGGCCCTGCTTCCCCCATGAAAAAAGCAAGGTATGACGTTGGTCATACCTTGCTTTGTTATCCGAAAAACTGAGACATAACTTTGACAAAAAAGATGGCCAGCACCACCAGAATGAGGGGCTTTACAAACTTCACCCCGCCATGGAAAAAGAAGCGGGTGCCTAGGTAGTTGCCCAGGATGCCGAAGCAGCCGGCCACCAGGCCCAGGGTCAGAATCACCTGCCCTCCCGCCAGAAAGACCGCCAGGGCGGACAGGTTGGTGGTCAGGTTAATGGCCTTTGTGATGCCGTTGGCCTTGGTGATCTCCATGTGGGCCAGGGCCGTAAGGGCCAGAATCAGGAAGGTGCCGGTGCCCGGGCCGTAAAAGCCGTCGTAGGCCCCGATAAACAGGGCGGCCAGGGCGCTCACCACCCAGGTGCGCCGGGGAGAGCAGGGCGGCCGTTCCTCCTGAGTGAGGGCCTTGCCCCGGAGGACATACAGGGCCACCAGGGGGAGGATCACCAGCATCAGCAGGGTGAACACCTCCGCGTCCAGCTTCAGGGCCAGCTTGGCCCCCAGGGAGGAGCCCACAAAGGCCAGCGCCACGCACAGGGCCGCCTGCCGCCAGGGGATGAACCCCCGCCGGGCATAGCGGACGGTGGTGAGGGTGGTGCCCATGGAGGAGCTGAGCTTGTTGGTGGCGATGGACATATGGACAGGTACGCCGGCGATGAGATAGGCAGGCAGGGAAATGAGGCCCCCTCCGCCGGCCACTGCATCCACAAAGCCCCCCAGAAACACCAGCGGGCACACAATAAGAAAGTGGAGCAGTGTCAGGGTCATGTCTCTTTAGTTCAGGAAATCCTTCAGCTTCTTGGAGCGGCTGGGGTGGCGGAGCTTCCGCAGGGCCTTGGCCTCGATCTGGCGGATACGCTCACGGGTGACGTTAAACTCCTTGCCCACCTCTTCCAGGGTGCGGGTGCGGCCGTCCTCAATGCCGAAGCGGAGCTTCAGCACCTTTTCCTCCCTGGGGGTGAGGGTGCTGAGCACCTCCACCAGCTGCTCCTTCAGCAGGGTGAAGGAGGCGGCCTCAGAGGGCTCAGAGGCGTCCTCGTCGGGGATGAAGTCTCCCAGGTGGGAGTCCTCCTCCTCGCCGATGGGGGTCTCCAGGCTCACCGGCTCCTGGGCGATCTTCAGGATCTCCCGGACCTTCTCCACCGGCATGTTCATCTCCTCGGAGATCTCTTCGGGGGTGGGGTCGTGGCCCAGCTCCTGGAGGAGCTGACGGGAGACCCGGATGACCTTGTTGATGGTCTCCACCATATGGACAGGAATGCGGATGGTGCGGGCCTGGTCAGCAATGGCCCGGGTGATGGCCTGGCGAATCCACCAGGTGGCGTAGGTGGAGAACTTATAGCCCTTGGTGTAGTCGAACTTCTCCACGGCCTTGATGAGGCCCAGGTTGCCCTCCTGAATCAGGTCCAGGAAGAGCATGCCCCGGCCCACATACCGCTTGGCGATGGAGACCACCAGACGGAGGTTGGCCTCCGCCAGGTTCTGCTTGGCCCGCTCGCCGGCCTTCACCACAGACTCGATGGCCTTCCGGTCCTCGGGGGACAGCTCAATGCCGTCCTTCTCCATCTCCTCCAGCTGGGCCTTGGCCTCCTGGCCGGCCACCATGGCCTGAGCCAGGGCCACCTCCTGCTCGCTGGTGAGCAGGTCCACCTTGCCGATCTCCTTCAGGTACATCCGCACGGGGTCGTCGATGCCGAAGGAGTCCACCAGGGTGTTGGGGTCCACGATCTCCTCTTCGGGGATCTCCTCGATCTCCTCAATGGGGGGCATGGCGTCGGCGCTGATCTCGGGCAGGTAATCCTCCCCGGTGGTGTCAATGCCCAGGTTCTCCAGCACGTCATAGATCTTGTCCATCTGCTCGGAGTCCAGAGCGATCTCCTCCAGAACGTCCATGAGCTCGTTGGAGGACAGGCGGCCCTTCTTCTTTCCCTTTTCCAGCAGGTCCGCCAGCTTTTCCGCGCCGCTTGCGCCGGCCACGATCTTCATAATTTCCGCCTTGCCGGCCTGGATCTGCTCCTCGGTCACGTGGAGCATCTTTTCCTTATCCCGCTTGTTATCCGGTGCTTTCTTTTCGCTCATGGCATCCATCTCCTATACACGTCATAAACTTTTCTTTTTTCGGTAACTGTCCCGGGCAGCCAGGAGGGCGTCCTCACCGGTGTCCTCCCGCTTGGCCCGCTGGGTGTCAATCATGGCGCGGTAATCGGCCATGGCGTTGGTTCCGTTTTCCAGGGCCTCCGGCTGGCGGAGAATCTCAGCCAGCAGCTCGGCCTCCTCCCGCTCCAGCTCTCCCTCCAGCATCCCCAGCTGGAGAGGCCGTCCCGCCTGGAGGCGGCTGCGGAGAACCTGGTAAATCTTCCCCAGAACCGGGGAGGAAAAATGCGCCGGCTCCAGCCCGGCGGTCTCCCGGGCCAGGGCGGGGTCCAGCATCAGCAGCCGGATCACCCCTTCCTCCGCCCGGGCAGAGCGGGGATCGCTGTACCGCAGCTGCCGGGCCCTGGGCTGGACCTGAGCCACCGGGGTCATGTCCCGGCGGGTCTGCTTCTTTTTTGCCCCCCGCAGGCGCTGGTTCCAGGCCCGCTGAATTTCCTGGAGCAGGGCGGCTTTGCCCACGCCGGTGAGCGCAGACAGCTGCCCGGCATAGACCTCCCGCTCCACGGGGCTGTCCAGGGTGGAGAGCATCTCCGCCGCTGCCCGGGCAAACTCAGTCTTCTGGACGGGATCTTCCAGGTCATACTTGCTCTGCAGCTGGCGGAGGTTATAATCCACATAGTTTTCCGACTGGTCCAGCAGCCGGGCGAAGGCGTCCCGCCCGAAGGTGCGGATGAACTCGTCGGGGTCCTTGGCGCCGGTGACCCGCAGCACCCGGACCTTCAGGCCGGTTTTTTCCAGCAGGGGGATGGCCCGGTTGGCCGCCTGAATCCCCGCTGTGTCGGCGTCGTAACAGATGACCACCTCTTTGGTAAACCGGGACAGGAGCTTGGCGTGGTCAGCGGTGAGGGCGGTGCCCAGGCTGGCCACGGCGCAGTCGAACCCCGCCTGGTAGAGGGAAATGGTGTCCATATACCCTTCCGTAAGAACGATGCGGCCCAGCTTGGTGGTCTTGGCCAGGTTCAGGGCAAAGAGGTTGCGGCTTTTATTGAACACGGGAGTGTCCGGGGAGTTTAAGTACTTGGGGGTGCCGTCCCCCAGCACCCGGCCGCCGAAGCCGATCACGTCTCCCCGCAGGTCGATGATGGGAAACATCACCCGGTTCCGGAACCGGTCGTAAATGCCCCCCTTCTGGTTGCTCACCGCCAGACCCGCGTCCAGCAGGTCCCGCTTGTCAAAGCCCTTCTGGGCCATGGCCTTGATAAGGCCGTCCCACCCCTCCGGGGCGTACCCCAGGCCGAATCGGGTCATGATGCCCTTGGACAGGCCCCGGCCCCGCAGATAGTCCAGCCCCGGCTGGCCCTGGGGGGCATGAAGCTGGCTGTGAAAGTACCGGGCGGCCTCCTTGTTCAGGGCCAGCAGGCGGCCCCGGCGGCGGCGGCTGGACTCGTCCAGATCCCCCTCGGGAAACTCCATCCCCGCCCGCTTGGCCAACAAGCGCAACGCGTCCACATAGGGCAGGTTTTCCAGCTCCATCACAAAGGAGATCACCCCGCCGCCCTTGCCGCAGCCGAAGCAGTGGTAAAGCTGCCGGTCGGGCAGCACGTGGAAGGAGGCGGTTTTCTCCCCGTGGAAGGGGCACAGGCCCCAGTAGCTTCCCCCCTTGGGGGTGAGGGTAACATAGTCGGAGACCACATCGACGATGTCGCTTCGAGCCACCAGCTCGTCAATGAACGCAGATGGGATCGCCAAGATGTCACACTCCTTTTCTCATTTTACCGACCAGGCCAGGGGGATAAAGGCCTCGCAGTATTTTTCCACCGCGTACTTGTCGGTCATGCCGGCGATGTAGTCGCAGACGGCCCGGTCCACCCCTTCCCGCATCCGGATGTCCTGGTAGTCCGGGGGAAGCTTGTCCGGGTCCTTCTGATAGTACTCAAACAGCCGGGCGATCATGTCCTGGGCCTTGGATTCCTCCCCCTTGGCCCGGGGATTCCGGTAGACCGCCTCGAACATAAAGTTCCGCAGGCGGGTCATGGCGCTGCCGCAGGCGGGAGACTGGCAGATCTCCCTCTTCCCCTGGCTGGCCTCGATCACATCCTTCACCAGGGTGTTGATCCGCCCCCCGTGGTCAAAGCCCAGCACCTGGGAGATATCCAGGGGGATGTCCAGGGGGTAGATGATCCCGCCCCGCATGGCGTCGTCAATGTCGTGGTTGATGTAGGCGATTTTGTCCGCCAGGCGGACGATCTGACCCTCCAGGGTTTCCGCCCGGTCCGGCCCGGTGTGGCAGAGGATGCCCCGGCGGACCTCATAGCACAGGTTCAGGCCGTCGCCGCCGTTTTCCAGCCGGTCCACCACCCGCAGGGACTGCTCGTTATGGCGGAAGCCCCCCGCCATAATCTGGTTGAGCACCCGCTCCCCCGCGTGGCCGAAGGGGGTGTGGCCCAGGTCGTGACCCAGGGCGATGGCCTCGGTCAGGTCCTCGTTGAGGCTTAACCCCCGGGCAATGGTCCGGGAGATCCGGGCCACCTCCAGGGTGTGGGTCATGCGGGTGCGGTAATGGTCCCCTTCCGGCTGGAGAAAAACCTGGGTCTTGTGCATCAGCCGCCGGAAGGATTTGGAGTGAACGATCCGGTCCACGTCCCGCTGGTAGCAGGTGCGGATCTCGCAGGGCGTTATGGGACGCAGGCGGCCTTGGGAGGCCGACGAGAGCGATGCAAAGGGCGAAAGCGTCTGGCGCTCCCGCTCCTCGGTTTGTTCACGCAGGGTCATGGGCGGTCCCTCCCCTTTCGATGGACAAAATATGTCTCTTCGTTTCTTATATACGAAAAGGCAGGCAGAATTCCTGCTGAAACCAAAAATTTTCTGACTTTTTTCTGTGGTTCACTTCTCCGCCGGGGCAGCCTGGAAGGTCTCCCCCAGCTTTTCCGCCGCGATCTGTCCGGCGGTGAGCTCGGTGATCCGCGCCTCATAGGCCGGCCAGTTCTCCGCCGGGAGCAGGGCGTTTACCCGCACGTCGGCGCCGTACTCAATTTCCCCCAGGACCCCCTGGGCGGCGGCCACCTCCAGCTTCATCCGCTCCAGCAGGTTGTAGGGGCACTGAACCGCCGTCCGGGCCCACTGGCGCACCACGGAAATCCCCGCCTCACTAAGCGCGTCCTTGGCGGACTTGGTATAGGCCCGCAGCAGACCGCCGGTACCCAGCAGAATGCCGCCGAAGTACCGGGTGACCACGCAGCAGACGTTCTCCACCCCTTCCCGGCGAAAGACCTCCAGCATGGGCTGACCGGCGGTGCCCTGAGGCTCCCCGTCGTCGGAGTAGCGGGTGATGTTCCCCTCCCGGATCAGGTAGCACCAGCAATTGTGCCGGGCGTCGTAGTATTTGCTCTTCATCTGGGCGATCTTCTCCCGGGCCTCCTCCTCGGTCTCCACCCGCCACACGTGGCCGATGAACCGGGAGCGCTTTTCGGTAAACTCCGTCTCGCTGTCCCGGGCGGGAACGTAATACTCTGCCATGGGGGCTCCTCCGTTTCTATTTATAAAATGAGGGTCTCGGCGTTTAGTCTTCCCAGAACTCCTTGGGTGGCGTCCAGCCGTCAATGACGTACTCTTTTACCTGGCCGGCGGTCTTTTCCGCGCAGACGGCCACCACCTGGATGGTCTCGCCGTACTCCACGCTCTCCACCTTGGCGTCCCGGTAGAGCATGTCCAGAATGCCCCCCTTGTCGTAGGGCAGGGACAGGGTGACCCGGTGAAAGCCCGTGTCCAGCCGCTTGCCGATCATGGCCCGCAGGTCATCCAGGCCCTCCCCGGTCTTGGCGGAGATGGAGACAATGTCCTCTCCGTGGGGGCGGATATCCCCCACGTAAATGTCCGACTTGTTGAACACGTCGATGCGGGGGGTGGCCTCCGCGCCCAGCTGGCGGATGAGCTTTTCCACCACCTCCGCCTGCTCCCGCCACTCGGGGTTGGAGGCGTCGATGACGTGAAGGATCAGGTCCGCGTAGGCCAGCTCCTCCAGGGTGGCCTTGAAGGCCTCCACCAGGTGGTGGGGGAGCTTGCGGATAAAGCCCACGGTGTCGGAGATGAGCACCGTGCAGGTGTCGGAAATTTCCAGGGTGCGGGTGGTGGTGTCCAGGGTGTCGAACAGCCGGTTCCGGGCGGGGATGCCCGCGTCGGTGAGGGCATTTAACAGGGTGGACTTGCCCGCGTTGGTGTAGCCCACGATGGCCACCACGGGGACCTCGTTCTTCTCCCGCCGGTCCCGCTGCACCGCCCGGATGCGGCGGACCTCCTCCAAATCCTCGGTGAGCTTGGCGATTTTCCGGCGGATGTGCCGCCGGTCGGTCTCCAGCTGGGTCTCGCCGGGGCCGCGGGTACCGATGGGGGATTTGCCGCCGGAGGCCGTCTGGCGGACCAGATGGCCCCACATGCCGGTGAGCCGGGGCAGCAGGTATTGATACTGGGCCAGCTCCACCTGGAGGCGGCCCTCCTTGGTGCGGGCCCGCTGGGCGAAAATGTCCAGGATCAGCCCCGCCCGGTCAATGACCTGCACGCCGATGTCCTCGGTGAGCACCCGCTGCTGGGAGGGAGACAGCTCATTGTCAAAGACCACCAGGTCCGCCCCCTGGGCGCTGACCAGGTCGGCGGTCTCCGCCACCTTGCCCTCCCCGATGAAGGTGCGGGCCTCGGGGGTGTCCCGGTTTTGCAGGATCATCCCCACGCACTCCCCCCCGGCGGTCTCCAGCAGGGCGGCCAGCTCCTCCAGGGAGGTTTCGGTGGCGTTGTCCTCCCTGGGCAGGCTGTTGGCGCTGAGGCCCACCAGGACGGCGCGGTTTCGTTTTTCTTCGGTATGATGTTCGGTCATAAAAACCTCCCGGGAATGGTTATTCCTTCACCAGAACCTGGGTGATCTCCCCGATATACATCCGGTGATAGTCGTGGTTTTCGTAGTGCTCCAGCCCTGCCGGGTCCATGTGGGCCGGGTCCAGGTCGTTCCAGTAGAGCTTGCGGCACACCAGCACCAGGTCGGCCTCCTGGATGTAAGGGGCGTTCTCCCCAGCCATGGCCACATGGAAGCCGCAGTGGGCAAACTTGTCCTCGTCCCGGCCGCTGACCCGGCCGCAGTAGGCCAGGGCCTTCCGCCAGGCGTCCCCAAAGAAGGAGAGGGTGAAGTGGTCCTGCTCCTCCAGAAATTCAAAGGTGTACCGCTGGGGGCGCACATAGATGGTGGCCACGCTCTTGTGCCACAGAACCCCCAGGCCGCCCCAGCTGGCGGTCATGGTGTTGCAGCGGTCCTGGGTGCCGGCGGTGATGAGGGTCCACCGGTCGTCAAAAAGAGAAAATACGTTTTCGCTTAGCTTCTTGGGGGCAATCTCCCGAAACATGGTACTCCTCCTGTCCTGATCAGTCTCGGTTCCAGTATATGCAGAAAAGGCGGGCAGGAACCCTGTCTTAAGATACGCAAAAACCCGTGCCGGAAGCGGCACGGGTCCAAAGCCAAATCTTTCAGTTTTCCAAACCGAACTTTTTGTTGAAGCGGCTGACGCGCCCGCCAGTATCCACCATCTTCTGCTTACCGGTGAAGAAGGGGTGACACTTGGAGCAAACTTCTACTCTGATGTCCTTCTTGGTAGATCTTGTCTCGATCACGTTACCGCAAGCACATCTGATGGTAGCCTGCTCGTACTTGGGATGGATGCCTTCCTTCATGAGTGTTCACCTCTTTCTGATGTCAAAAAATAAGTGCGTCTCATTAAGCGCATGTCATATGATACCACTTTCCCGCAGAAAATGCAACTGTTTTTTTCGCAATTTCGGCGAAAATTTTTGCTTCACTCCCCCAGGGTCACGCCGGTGTTGGGCCCCAGGAACCAGAGAATCCGCCGGGTAACCTTCTGGCCGGTGAGGGTCTCCAGGGCGTAGGCGTAGGCCGCCAGCTGGCCCCGGTAGTGTTCCGCCCGCTGGGGGGCGTCGGCGGCGGAGACCCGGTCGGTCTTGAAGTCCACCAGGGTAATCCCGTCCAGCCGCTGGAACCAGCAGTCGATGACCCCCTGGAGCAGGATCTCCTCCCCCTCCGGGGCCTGGGGGTAAAACCGCCGGGCAGGGGCCAGCAGGGAGAAGGGGTACTCCCGGTGCAGGCTGGCACTCTCCCGCATCTCCTGCCCCAGGTCCGAGGCAAAGAACCGGGCCATGGCCCGGACGTCCACCGCCTGGGCCTGCTGGTCCGTGAGGTAGCCCTCCGCCGCCAGCCGGGCCATCTCCTGACGAATCTCCTCTGCCGAGCCGGTGCGGTCCAGGCGGACGCACTGCATGGCCGTGTGCAGGGCGGTACCCTTCTGCGCGGCGGTGAGGCCCAGGGTTTCCTGGGCAAACCGGGGGCGGTAGAAGGGCTTTTGCTCCATGGCCTGCTTGTCCGCCAGGAGGAACACCCCCGGCTCCTCCTCCCCCTCCGACATCACCTGGGTGGCGGTGACCTTGGCGGGGGTGGCGGCGGCGGTCTCGTATGGATACCGCCAGCGCAGCTGCCGGAGCAGCTCTCCGGCATCCGGCACCGGTTCCTCTTCCTTGGCGGCCGTCTCCCGCTGGGCAGTCTCTTCCGACACCACGCCGGTGTGGTACTGAATCTTCCAGGCCGGGCCGAAGGATACCCCCGGCACCGGCTGGGCTCCGGTCCCCGCCGCCTGGCGGAGGACCTCCCCCTCCGGCCGGGCCAGGGCGGTGAGAAGAATCCACTGGCCTGCGCTGGAGCAGGAGGCCAGCACCCGGGGGTCGGCCGGGCAGGAGACGCTCTCCCCCAGGCCCTTGAGGTCGGAGGGGCCGTAGGCCAGGGTGTGGGTCATGACGAGCTTTTCCTTGGCCCGGGTCATGGCCACATAGAGCAGGCGCATCTCCTCCGCCAGCATCTCCTTTTTCAGGGCCAGAGCCACCCCCGTGCGGGCCAGGGTCGAAAACTCCACCATGGTCTCCCGGTCCAGCCCCTTGGGGCCCAGGCCCAGCTTGGGGTGAAAGAGGACGGGCTTCTGAACGTCCCCATAGTTAAACCGCCGTCCCAGGCCGCAGAGAAAGACCACCGGGTATTCCAGGCCCTTGGACCGGTGAATGCTTAAAATCTTCACCCCGGCCTTCTCCTTGGCGGAAGCAGCGGTCGAGCGCAGGCCGCCGCTCTCCTGGACCCGGTCCAGGTGGAGCAAAAAGCCGAAGAGGCCCTTGTGCCCCGCCCCTTCAAACCGGCGGGCCAGCTCGTAAAAGGCCAGCAGGTTTTCCCGGCGCTTTTCTCCCCCGGGCATGGCGGAGAAAATCTCCAGCAGGTCGGTGCGCCGGTACAGGTCCCACAGCAGCTGGTGGCTGCTCTTTTCCCCCGCGCCGAAGCGCAGGGCCTCCAGGTCCGCCAGAAAGGCCCGGCAGTCCTCCCCGCCCTGGTCGGCGGCGGCGCAGAGGGCGGTGTAGAAATCCCCCTCCGCCGCCCCGCGGATTTCCGCCAGCTGGTCCCCGGTGAAGGAGCAGACGGGGGAGCGCAGCACCGCCAGCAGGGGAATGTCCTGCCGGGGATTGTCGATGATTTGCAGCCAGGACAGGGCCACGGAGATCTCCGTGGTCTGGAAGAAGTCGTTTCCCTCCTCCGCGGACCAGCCCACTCCCTGCTCCTCCAGGGCCAGGGCGTAGAAGTGCCGCACCGGACCGGGAGAGCGCAGAAGGATGGCAATGTCATCCGGCTGGATGGGGCGGGTACCCCCCTCCCCGTCAGAGACGGGAAACTCAGTTTTTAATAAGGAGGCGATTTCCTTTGCCACAAACCGGGCCTCTAGGTAGTGCTTGCTCTGCCGGTCCTGGGTGAGGGCCGGGTCCTGGCTGAAGTCCAGCACATGCAGCTCGGTTTCGTACCCCGCCCCCTCCGGGAAGGTGCCCCCGGGGTAGAGGGCCTGGTCATCCGTATAATCCATCTCCCCCAGGTCCCGGGACATGATGGTCCGGAACAGGTCGTTGGCCGCCTCCAGCACCTGGGGGCGGGAGCGAAAGTTTTTGGACAGAATGATCTTCCGGTCCTCCCCCTCCTCTGCCTCGGTCCAGAGTGTAAAGGTTCTGTACTTGTCAAGGAAAATGGTGGGGTCGGCCAGGCGGAAGCGGTAAATGGACTGCTTCACGTCCCCCACCATGAAGAGGTTTCTCCCCTCGTCGGACAGGGCCCGGAAGATAGTGTTCTGGACCTGGTTGGTGTCCTGGTACTCGTCCACCATAATCTCCGTGTACTGGCTTCCCCACTGGCGGGCCAAATCAGTAGGCTCCCCTTTTTCGTCCACCAGCAGGCGGACGGCGCAGTGCTCCAGGTCGGAGAAGTCCAGGAGAGATTTTTCCCGCTTTGCCTGGTCGTAAGCCTGGGAGAAGTCCTCCACCAGGGTGATGAGGCCGCTCATGGCGGGGCAAACCAGCGCCATGTCGGCCAGCAGGCTCTCGCTGGTGCTGCCGAACTGCTTTTCCAGCTCCTCCACAGCCTTTTTGCACCGGGTGCGGATGGCCTTGATCTGGTCCTGGGCGGTTACGTTCTCCACCCCTTTGGCCCCTTTCAGCCGGGGGAAGGCGATGGCGCACCGGGCGGCCTCGTCCCAGCTGCTTTCGGCTGCCTGGGCAAAGGCGTGCAGGTCCTCGCAGGTAGCGGCCAGACTGTCCCCGTAGGCCTTTTCCAGCACCGGGTCCTCGGACGCCAGACAGCAGGCCTTGTCCATCTGTGTGGCCCAATATCCGGCGGTCTGGGCGGCCTCCCGGAGAAGCATGGCTCCCCAGGGGGTCTGGCCCACGTCGGAAATGCCGGTCAGGTCCAGGGCCGCCCGCTGCTCCTCCAGCCAGGCGTTGGGATCGGGGTAACTCTGGATCTTGCCGTACACGTCCAGGGTGATCTCCACCAGGCGGCTGTCGTCCCGGCCGGCAGCCAGCACGTCCAGCAGCCTGGCAAAGTCCCCCTCGGGGTCAATGGTCTCGTACCGGGCCTCCAGCACCTGGTCCAGGGTGCGGGCCATGAGGACCTGGGCCTCCTCGTCCTCGCAGAGGGCGAAGTCCGCCGGCAGATCCAGCAGGTGGCCCCACTGGCGGAGCAGCACCGTGCAGAAAGCATGAATGGTGGAAATCTGAGCCTTGTAAAGAAGGGCGGTCTGGCGGCGGAGATGGGCGTTGTCCGGCTGACCGGCCAGGGCTTCGGCGATCTCCTTGGCGATTCTGGCCCGCAGCTCCTCCGCTGCCGCCCGGGTGAAGGTGATGATGAGGAACTGGTCCACGTTCTTCCCCTCGGTGAGGATGCGGTCCAGCAGCCGCTCCACCAGCACCCGGGTCTTGCCGGAGCCGGCCGCCGCGGAAACCAGCAGGCCGCCGCCCCGGTTTTTGACCACCGCCTCCTGCTCAGGCGTGCGCCTGACTGCCATGGTCTGTCCCTCCTTCCTCCTTCCGGGCCAGCCAGTCCCAGAAGTCACTGTTTTTCACCGACGGAATCCACCGCCGCCGGTCGGTCTTTTCCTCAAACTGGCAGGCCCGGAAGTACTCGCAGTACTGACAGGCGTTCTTGGACGGCCCCCGCCAGAAGGGGTCGGCGTCGATGTTGCCCGATGCAATCTCCCGGCAGATCTGCTGGAGGATGGCCTGGGTGTGGCCCTTGAGCCTCCCCAGCTTCTCTGCGCTCACCAGGGCGTCCCCGGTGATCTTTCCCGTCCGGGCGCTCACCCGCAGGGGGAGAAACCGCAGGCTTCCCTCCTGGTGCTCCATGGCGTCCAGCACGGCCTCGTCGTCCAGCACCAGACCCCGGCGGACCAGCTCCTTGTCCATGAGCTTACGCCGGGCGGCCTCGTCCATGTCCCGGCTACCGGAGATCATGGCCTCCCGGGCGGGCAGGTAGAGCACCCCCGCCGGAACCGGCTGGGTTCCAAAGCGCTTCTCCCCCTTCTCCTCCAGGGCGAAGAGGTAGAGAAGCATCTGCAAACCCAAGCCGTTCCAGATTTCCGTCAGGTCAAAGGATTTCCGGCCGGTCTTGTAGTCCACCACCCGCAGGTAGAGGCGGCCGTCCTTCACCCAGCCGTCCACCCGGTCCACAAAGCCGGAGATGCGCAGGGTGACGCCCCCTGCCTTCACCTCCACCGGGGGCAGGTCCTTGCCGGGACCGAAGCCCAGCTCGAAGCAGATGGGCTGGAAGTCCGAGGACCGCAGCTCGTCGATCACGTTGTCCACCACCGCCTGGACATTCCTCTGCAAACGGCGGAAGAGATACTGGAACCGGGGCGTCTGGTGCTCCATGCCCCCAAGCTCTGTAAAGATATATTCCTTTACAGTCTGTTTGGTCAAATCCTTCACGTCCTGATCCGAGCAGGCCTCGATGCCCCCCTTGTCCCGGACGCCCCGGAGCACATGCTCCAGAACGAAGTGGACAAAGGTGCCGTACTCCGGGGCGTGAAAGCCCGCCGGGCGGCGGTCCTTGGCCCCCAGACCGTAGCGGAGGAAGTAGGCAAAGTGGCAGGATTTATACTGATCCATCCGGGAGGCGGACATGGCCACCTTCTCCCCGTAGAGGGATTGCACCGCTTGAGGGGAGAGCCTGCCCCGCTCCCACCGGGCGGCCCGGTCCAGCCGCCGGAAGCAGGCGGCATAAGCGGGGTCGGCCTCCAGCTCTTCCCGGGCTTCGGGGGATCTGGCGGCCAGGGTGCGCAGGCGGTCCGGGGAGTCCGCCATGACGCAGGGTCCCTGGGCCTGAGGGAACAGCGCCGCCAGGGTCTCCACCAGGAAGGAGGGCCGGTACTCTCCCCCGCTCTCCCCGCCGGCGGGCCAGGTGACACAGAGCTTTTCCGTGGGCTGGGCGCAGGCGGTGTAGACAATGGTGTTCTCCCGGCTGAGCTTTTCCTCCACCTGGGGGGCCAGCTCCAGGCCGTAGTCCTCCAGCAGCGCCCGGTCCCGGTCGGTGAGCAGCCCCTGGCCAGGGGTCACCTGGGGGATAGAGCCGTCGTCGGCCCCCAGGAAAATCAGCACCTTGCAGGCCCGGTTGGACAGCCGCTGGGCGTCTCCCGCCGCCACCCGGTCCAGGGAGGCGGGAATGGTGCCCACGGAGTACCGGGACAGCAGCAGCTTCAGCAGCTTGGAAAATTCCGAAAACTCCGCCTCCTGGTCCCCCAGCAGGGCGGTGCACTGCTCCAGGGCGCCGCAGAAGATCTCCCACAGCTGGCTGTACTGGCGGGCCAGCTCCGGCTCCCCCTGCTCCAGCAGGCGGGCAGTGCGGGCCTCCAGGGCCTCCGGGGCCTGGATTTCCTCCAGGAAGCTGTAAAGGGCAAGCACTTGCTCTCCTATGGTATGCTTGGATTTTTTCTTGAACGTCTCCAAAGGCCGAATCACCCGCAGGCGCAGCGCGTTCAGCTCCTCCAGGTCCTTTTCGTCCTGCTCGGTAAAGGTCTGGTGATAGCCCCCGGGGTGCTGGGTCCAGGGCTTGGTCCACCGGCTGCCCCACAGGTCCCAGGTGAGAACGTAATTTTCCAGCTTGTCACACGCCTGGGGGGTAAGGCCCGCCAGACCGGTTTTCAGATAGCGGAACATATCCTCGTAGGCATAGCCCCCCCGCACCGCGTCCATGGCGGCGGTGATGAGGGTGAAGATGGGCTTTTGGAGAATATCCGTCCGGTCCGACTGGAACACCGGGATGTCATACTGGGCAAAGATGCCCTCCATGTGCTCCCAGTACCGGTCCATGGACCGGGCGGTTACCGCGATGTCCCGGTACCGGAACCGCCCCGACTGGACCAGCCGGCGGATCTCCCCGGCGGCCCAGCGGACCTCCTCCCGGGGGGTGGCCAGGCGGCCCAGGAAAATGCTCTCGTCCCACTCCCCTGGGTAGGGGACCCGGGAACGGGCGAAAAGATTCTGCTCCAGATAGGCCAGGGGCGGGGTGCGGACCCCCTCCCGCAGGGGCAGGTCCTCCCGGCGCACCGGGCAGTTTGCTTTGGCCGCCAGGCGGCGGAGCCAGGTTTCCGTCTTGTGGGCCGGGGCAAAGACCTCCTCCTCCCCCTCCCCTTCTCCCCAGGTGAGGGTCACGGTAACGGAATGGGCCTGGCGGAGCAGCTGCTCCAGCACCAGCCCCTGCTGGGGGGTGAAGTCGGTAAAGCCGTCTAAGTACACGTCCTTCTCCCGGAAGAAGGGATAGGTTTTCAGCTTCTCCGCCAGGCGGGTAAGCCGGTCCCGGGGGTCCAGGCTGCCCCGGGCGGTCATGGCCTCGTAGGCCCCGAATATGAGGCCTAAGTCCCGGAGCTTTTCCCCGTCCAGCCCTTCGGTCTCCTCCCCCACCTGGGTTAGCTGGGCCCCGGTGACGCAGCAGCTTTTCAGCTCGTCCATGGTGGTCAGCAGGCTGGAGAGAAACTCCGGCTTCTGGGAGGGCATGGCGTACACGGTCAGGTTTCCGCTCACGGACTTCAGGGCCGCGTACATCACCAGCAGACGCCCCCCCTCGTCCAGCACCGGCTGGGCTCCGCCCCCGGCCAGGGACAGAACCCGGTTTTCCAGCCGGGTGAAGGAGAGGATCTCTCCATACAGCCCCGCCTGGTTTCCGTTCTCCTGGCAGAAGCGGCCCTCGGTCTCAAAGGAGGCCTGCTCCGGCACCAGAAGAAGCTGGAAGCGGTCCTTCCCCGCCTCCTTCATCCGCCGGAACACCTCCGCCGTTTTGCCGCAGCCGGCCCGGCCTGTGACGATGTGCAGCATGGCGCGCCCTCCTTGCTTCATCAGAATTGTTTCAGCAGTCCCGAAAGGCCCTCCTCCCGGAACACATCCTGGTAGTATTCTAACTCTTCCTGGATGATCCCGTCAATGGCCCGCATACCCAGAACCTCCACGGGGGCCTGGTCGTCGGTGAGGATGTGACCTCCGCCGGTATAGGGAGTGAGGGCTTCCGCCACTGTCGTCAGATGCTCCGCCAGCGCCGGGTTTTCCACCTGGGCCAGGTTTTCCGCCATCCGCTGGGGCAGATCTCCGTCCAGGGCGGCGAACAACTCCCGGTTGGTGGTGTTGGGCACGTCCGCAGTGCACACAGAGGGGAAGATGCTGGCGATGGTGTCGCACAGGGCCTGGTTGATGCTTCCCTCCCCGTCAGAGTGCATGTTCAGGTTCACAACCATCACCCCGCCGGGGGCCAGGTGGTCCCGCACCAGGGTAAAAAACTCCGTGGAGGACATCTGGAAGGGGATAGTGATGTCCTGGTAGGCGTCCACCAGGATCACGTCGTACTTCTTGTCCACCGCCTGGAGGTAGGCCCGGCCGTCGTAGGTGGTCACGTCCACAGATTCGGGCATGTCGAAGTATTCATAGGCAAGATCGGTAATCTTGCTGTCGATCTCCACCCCCTCTATCCGGGCCTGGGGAAAGTAGGTGGTGCACTGGCGGGCATAGGTCCCGGTGCCGTTGCCCAGGATCAGGATCTGGGGGTCGGTCTTTTCCTCAAGGTCCGCCATGACGGGGGCGGCCAGGGCGTAGTCGTAGTACATGCCGGTGAGGCCGTCGTCCTTCATCATCACCGACTGGACCCCGAAGAGCACGTTGGTGGAGAGGATCACCCGGCGTTCGGTCTCCTTGACCTGCAAATAATTGTACACCGACTCCCCCTCGTAGGTCAGCTCCTTCTCCCAGAAGGCGAAGCTCCCACCGCTGCCCAGCACGGCGCACAGAAGGAAGAGCACCAGGGACACCAGGCAGGTTTTGAGCTTGGTTTTGGCGCTGAGGAAGTAGACCAGGCCGATGACCAGCAGGATGCCGGAAAACAGCAGGAAGGTGACGGCAGTACCCACCGCGGGGATGGTGACGAAGGTGGGCAGGAAGGTGCCCAGGATGCTGCCGATGGTGTTGCAGGCCCCCAGGTTACCCACGGTGCGGCCGCTGTCGTTCAGGCTGTCCACGGTGTACTTCACCAGGCAGGGGGTGACGGTGCCCAGCAGGAAGAGGGGAAAGACGAAAATCACCACGCAGGCGCAGAAGGCGGCGATGACGAGAAAGTTGGTGCTCACGGTGAGCACCAGCAGGCCCGAGATGCCCAGGATCACATACTTGCCCAGCACCGGGATGGCGGCAATCCACACGGCGGCGATGAGCAGCCGCCGGTAGAGCCGGTCGGTGTTGGGGTCCTTGTCCGCCATCCGGCCGCCCCAGAGATTGCCCAGGGCCATGGCGATCATGATGGTGCCGATGATGATGGTCCAGACGATCTGGGAGGAACTGAAATAGGGGGCCAGCAGGCGGCTGGCGCCCAGCTCCACCGCCATCACCGAGACGCCGGCAAAAAACTCCGTGAGATAGAGATACAGCTTGTTTTTGAGGATGGGACGGGTTCCCATGATATCAAATCCTTCCATATATAGAAAAAAACGGCACAGCTTAACCTGTGCCGTTTTCTCGCCGGTTATGCGCCCCGCCGGCTGGGGTTTTGGGCGTTCTCTGTCTGAAAAACCGGGGACTCAAATCTTGTTGTCCGAGCCCAGCACGTTCACGATCTTGTCCTTCACCAGATCCTTCACATACTGACGGCCCACCTTCAGGTAGCCTCTGGGGTCGAAGTTGGCCGGGTCTGCCACCAGCTGCTGGCGGACCCCGGCGGTCATGGCCAGGCGCAGGTCGGAGTCGATGTTAATTTTGCACACGGCCATTTTGGCGGCCTGGCGGAGCTGATCCTCGGGCACGCCGATGGCGTCCTTCAGTTGGCCGCCGTTGGCGTTGATGATGTCCACATACTGGGGAATGACGGAAGAGGCCCCGTGGAGGACGATGGGGAAGCCGGGCAGGCGGCGGGAGACCTCCTCCAGGATGTCAAAGCGCAGCTGGGGCTTGGTGCCGGGCTTGAACTTGAAGGCGCCGTGGCTGGTGCCAATGGCGATGGCCAGGCTGTCCACCCCGGTGGCCCGGACAAATTCCTCCACCTGCTCAGGGTTGGTGTAGGAGGAGTCCTCGGCGGAGACGTTCACGTCGTCCTCAATGCCGGCCAGGCGGCCCAGCTCCCCTTCCACCACCACGCCGTGGGCGTGGGCATACTCCACCACCTGACGGGTGAGGGCGATGTTCTCCTGGAAGTCGTGCTTGGAACCGTCGATCATGACGGAGGTAAAGCCCCCGTCGATGCAGGCCTTGCAGATTTCAAAATCCTCCCCGTGGTCCAGGTGCAGGGCGATGGGCAGGCCGGTGTCGGCAACGGCGGCCTCAACCAGCTTCATGAGGTAGCCGTGCTTGGCATACTTCCGGGCGCCGGCGGAAACCTGAAGGATGATGGGAGACTTGGCCTCCAGGGCGGCCTCGGTGATGCCCTGGACGATCTCCATGTTGTTGACGTTGAAGGCGCCGATGGCGTAGCCGCCCTCGTAGGCCTTCCGGAACATTTCAGTGGTAGTAACTAACGGCATAATGATAACCCTCCATGCGCCCGAGGGCGCGTTATTTTTCAAAAAAGCCGGCATCCCAATGATCCCGGATAAATCATTTTACCAACAATCATTGATAATTGCAAGTATGCTTGTAATATGATACAATAAATCATCCTACTAAAAAGACAATGGAGGAACCCTCTATGGAAAATTTAAAAGGCGCCTGCATCATCGGCCAGTCCGGCGGGCCCACTTCTGTCATTAACGCCAGCGCCCAGGGCGTCATCCAGACCGCCCTGGCCTCCCCCCAGATCACCCGGGTCCTGGGCGCCGCCCACGGCATCAAGGGCGTGCTGGCCGACCAGCTCTACGACATGGGCCAGGAGGACCCCAGGGAGCTGGACCTGCTTCAGTTCACCCCCTCCTCCGCCCTGGGCTCCTGCCGGTACAAGCTGGCTGACCCGGACGTGGACGACACCGACTACAAGCGCATTCTGGAAATCTTTAAGAAATACGACGTGCGCTACTTCTTCTACAACGGCGGCAACGACTCCATGGACACCTGCAACAAGATCAGCAAGTACATGCAGCGGGTGGGCTACCCCTGCAACATCATGGGTGTGCCCAAGACCATCGACAACGACCTGAGCGGCACCGACCACTGCCCCGGCTACGGCAGCGCCGCCAAGTACATCGCCACCTCCTGCATGGAGCTGTACCAGGACGCCCGGGTGTATGACACCGGCACCGTGGTCATCGTGGAGATTATGGGCCGTCACGCCGGCTGGCTGGCGGGCGCTGCGGGCCTGGCCAGCTGGGCAGGTTCCGGTCCTGACCTGGTGTACCTGCCGGAGGTGGACTTCGACATGGAGGCTTTCGTTGCCGACGTCAAGCGCATCTACGAGGCCACCGGCAACTGCCTGGTGGCAGTCTCCGAGGGCATCCACTACGCCGACGGCACCTTCGTCTCCGAGGCCAAGACCTCCGCCACCGACGGCTTCGGCCACGCCCAGCTGGGCGGTCTCGCCGTGATGCTGGCGGACGTGATCAAGCAGCGGATGGGCGTGAAGGTCCGTGGCATCGAGCTCTCCCTGCTCCAGCGGTGTGGGGCGCACCTGGCCTCCGCCACCGACGTGCAGGAGGCCTATCTGGTGGGCAAGGCCGCCGTGGAGGCTGCCGTCTCCGGCACCACCGACCACATGGTGGGTCTGGACTGCATCCGGAACGAGAGCGGCTACCACTGCCAGACCAAGCTGGTGCCCCTGACCCAGGCCGCCAACACCGAGCGGAAGGTTCCCCGGGACTGGATCAACGAGGCCGGCAACGGCATCCAGCAGGGCTTTGTGGACTACGCCCTCCCCCTGATCCAGGGTGAGCTCTCCCGGCCCCAGGAAAACTCCCTTCCCCGCTTTGCCAAGCTGAAAAAGGTGCTGACCACCGACTGATACTGATTCTTGATGAAAAAGTTTCATCAAGAACTAGTATGATCCCACAGAAAAGCCGCCGCAGTTCAATATTGCGGCGGCTTTCTTCACATACTAAGGGAAACATGAGAAAAAAGGAGGTTATGCTATGGCCAATCATCTCCAGAACCAGACCAGCCCCTATCTCCGCCAGCACGGAGACAACCCGGTGGACTGGTACCCCTGGTGTCAGGAGGCCTTCCAACGGGCCAGGGAGGAGGACAAGCCCATCTTTCTCAGCGTGGGCTACAGCACCTGCCACTGGTGCCACGTGATGGCACGGGAGAGCTTCCAGGACCCGGAGGTGGCGGAACTGCTCAACGAGGGCTTTGTCTCCATCAAGGTGGACCGGGAGGAGCGCCCGGACATTGACAGCCTGAGCATGTCCATCTGCCAGGCCTTCACCGGGGGCGGCGGCTGGCCCACCACCGTTTTTCTCACGCCGGACCAGATCCCCTTCTTTGCCGGTACCTACTTTCCCAAGGACAGCAGCAGGGGTCTGCCGGGGCTGCTCCAGCTGCTGCCCGCCATCCGCCGGACCTGGCAGACCGACCGGGACCGGCTCATGGCCCAGGGGGAGCAGGTGCTGGCCTATCTCCAGGCAGAGGCCCCGCCAGCGGCAGAGCCGGACACCTCTCTGCTGAAAAAGGCCCTGGACCAGTGGCGGGCCTCCTTCGACCCTGTCTGGGGGGGCTTCGGCTCCGCCCCCAAGTTTCCCATGGGCCACAGTCTGGTGTTTCTCCTGGCCTGCGGGGAGAAAACCGGGGACAAGCCCGCCCTGGCCATGGCAGAAAAGACCCTGGAGCAGCTCTATCTGGGGGGCATTTTCGACCATGTGGGCGGGGGCTTTGCCCGGTACTCCACCGACCGGCAGTTTCTGGTTCCCCACTTTGAAAAAATGCTCTACGACAACGCCCTGCTGACCCTGGCCTACTGCAAGGCCTATCAGGTGACCCGCCGGAGCCTGTACCTCCAGGTAGCCCAGCGGACGGCGGACTATGTGCTCCGGGACCTGATCCTCCCCGGCGGGGCCTTTGCCGGGGCCCAGGACGCGGACAGCGGCGGGGAGGAAGGGCGGTACTACACCCTCACCCCGGAGGAGGTTCTGTCGGTGCTGGGTGCGGAGCTGGGGGAGAAATTCAACCGGTGCTACCACATCACCCCCGAGGGCAACTTCCTGGGGAAGAACATCCCCAACCTGCTCCAGGGCCTGTCCGCCCCGGAGGACTGTGAGGAGGCCCTGCCCCTGCTGCGGGCTTACCGGGAAAAGCGCTGCTCCCTGGCCCGGGACGACAAGGTGCTCACCGGCTGGAACGGCCTGATGATCGCCGCTCTGGCTGCTCTCTACCGGGTCAGCGGCCAGGAGCGCTACCTGGAGGGGGCCAGAGGTGCCCTGGCCTACCTGGACCGGGTTCACTGGCGGGGGGATGACCTCTTCGCCACCAGCCTGGCAGAGCAGACCGGGCCCAAGGCCTTTTTGGAGGACTACGCCTTCCTGTCCTTCGGCCTGCTCCATCTCTACGAGGCTACCCTGGAGCCGCGATACCTGGACCAGGCCCAATCCCTCTGCCGCCGGGTGCTGGCGGACTTTCCCGACAAAGGCCGCGGGGGATTCTATCTGGCCGCCAAGGACAGCCAGCCTCTGCTGCTCCGCCCCAAGGAGACCGCCGACGGGGCCCTGCCCAGCGGCAACACCATGCTGGGTTATGTACTGGTGCGCCTGGCTCAGCTCACCGAAGAGGAGACCTGGGACCGGGCCGCCCAGGAGCAGCTGGCCTTCCTGGCCGGGCAGGCGGCGGCCTATCCCACCGCCTACCCGGTGTATCTGCTGGCTCTGCTGGCCCGCACCCATCCCCCGGAGGAGATCACCCTGGTCCTGGCCCCCGGCCAGACCCCGCCGGCCCAGCCCTGGCCCTTCCCCCTGGACGCTGTGGTGAAGATTCTGCCGGGACCCCAGGGGGACTATGCCCTGCTGGACGGAAAGACCACCTATTACGTCTGCAAGGACCACACCTGCCTGCCCCCAACCACACAGTACCCCCACTAAACGCCAGCACACCCCCGGAAAACGGGGGTGTGCTGGTTTTCTGTTACCGTTTTCTGGGGATCAGCAGCATCTGCCCGGGGTAGAGCTCTTCGGAGGTGAGGCCGCTGGCCTCCATGATCTCGCTGTCGGTAGACAGGCACGCCTTGGCCACGTCCCACAGGGTCTCCCCTGCCCGCACCGCCCGGAGGATCACCGAGGGCCGCTCTTCCTCCTCCTCCCGCCGGTCCCCCAGGGTCACCCGGTCGGCCAGGGAGACCGTCCGGTCCTCCAGAGCCATCCACCGGAACAGCAGAGGGACGGTCACCTCTGCCCCGGTTCCGGTGATGGAGGCCGTGGGCGCCCGCAGAATCTCCACGGTCACCAGGCAGGGGGTCTCTCCCCGCTCCGGCAGCCGGTGGGAGACGGTCACCCGTTTGCTGAGGGTGACCGGTCCCTCCTCCCCCTGGCACAGAACCACCAGCTCCACCTCCTGGGTGAGGATGCGGTCCTGTCCCTCCTGCCGCTGGCCGGTGCGGCCCAGCCGGGCCTGGACGTCAAAAATCTCCCCCAGGGCGCCGCTGTGCTCCAGCACCTCCCGGGCAATCTCCTGGTCCTCCCCGCTGCCCAGCAGGGACCGGACCGGGAAGGGGCTGCTCTCCGTCTGGAGCTGGTAGTCCGTGCTGTACAGGTCCGCCAGCACTGGCACCTCCACCTGCCTGCGGAGAACCGCCTGGGCCTGGAGGGCCAGCTCCACCTGGAAGGCCCGGGGGTCCTCCCCCTCCGGGATGCAGGTCACGTCGGTGAAGAACAGGTCCATCTCGCACAGGCCTTCCTCGCTCTCCTCCCCCGCGTCCATGATCTGGGAGTAGGGCATATGAAGGTCGGCGGAGAACACCCCGCCGTCGGGGCCCTTGCACAGAAGGGTCAGCACCGCCTCCCCCTTAAAGACCAGCTTGCTGCCGATGACCCGGGCCTCGGTGCAGGTGCACTCCGCCCGGGTGCGCAGCAGGCTCTGCACATCCGGCCGCCCGGCGGGCAGGGTCACCGTGTCGCTGTAAGTAAAGGTTTTTTCCTGGACGTAGACGGTCATTATGCTGCGCAGAGTGTCCGTCCGCTGGCGCACGCCGTAGTCCTCCCCCTCCCGGGCCATGGAGGCCGGGCTGAGGGTCTGGGGGGAAAAGCCCTCCACCTCCAGCTGGTAGCCCACCCGCACCAGCACCTTCCGGGGGTTGAGCAGGTGGACGTCCACCGACAAGACCCGGGGGGTCACCTTCAGCAGGCACCGCCGGGTCAGCTGGGGCAGGTCCGGGGAGAGAGAAAAGGGCAGGGTCACCTCCATGGACTCCATGGTCTCCTCCCCTTCCGGCTGGTAGAGGATGGTCACCTTCAGCAGGCCGGAGAGCTCTGCCTTGCCCTCCTGAGGTTCCTTCCGCTGGAGGAGCAGCCGCCCCTCCCCGTCCAGCACCTGCCAGATGTCCGGGCAGGCGTCGGGGACGATGGTTTCCGCCGTCTCTTCCTGTTCCAATGTGGTGCGGCAGACGGTTTCCCAGCACCGCACAGATTCTCGCTGGAGTTCCAATTCCATAGTGTGACTTCCTTTCCCATAAAGGTTACTGTCTCATCCTATGCTCCAGCGCCGGGGGGTATTCTTAAATGCGGAAGATCTTTTTCAGGATGCCCGCCAGGGCCTTGGGGGCGTTCACCACCACCATCTTCATGTGGGTCCCTCCCTTCCCGGGCGCAAAAAAACACCCGTCTGCTCCCAGTTTATGCCGGGAACAGACGGGTGTGTGCAGGTTTCCAGGATCAGGGGTTCTCCCAGGGCTTGTTCTCCTTGGCCAGCTCATAGAGCCGCACATAGCTCCGGTGGCGGCTGGGGGAGATTTTCCCCTCCTTCACCGCCTCCAGCACGGCGCAGCCCTTTTCCTTCACATGGGCGCAGCCGATGAACCGGCACTGGTCCAGGTAGGGGCGAAACTCCCGGAAGGCGTATTGCAGCTGCTCCTTCTCCCGGATCTCCCCCTTGTCGGTGTCAAAGGCGGAGAAGCCGGGGGTGTCGGCGATGAGCCCGCCGGAGACGGGAAACAGCTCCACGTGGCGGGTGGTGTGGCGGCCCCGGCCCAGCTTCTCGCTGATCTCCCCGGTGGCCAGGGCGAAGTCCGGCTCCAGGGCGTTGAGAATGCTGGACTTGCCCACCCCGGAGTTGCCGGTGAAGGCGGACACCTTCCCCGCCAGAAGCCCCCGCAGCTCCTCGATGCCCTGGCCGGTGGCGGCGCTGACCTTCAGGGTGTGAAAGCCAGCGGCGGTGTAAATCTCATACAACTCCTCCGCCTGCACCAGGTCCCACTTGTTGATGCAGATGACGGGCTCGCACTGCTTGGTCTCCGCCAGGGCGATGATCCGGTCCACCAGGAAGGGGTCGGTCACCGGGATGGCCCCGGAGGCGATGACCACCAGCTGGTCGATGTTGGCCACCGCCGGCCGCTGAAAGGCGTTGCGCCGGGGCAGAAGCGCATCCAGGGAGCCGGTGCCGTCGGGCTGGACGGTGATGGCCGCCCGGTCCCCCACCAGGGGGGTGATTTTTTTATACCGGAACTTTCCTCTGGCCCGGCAGGTCACCGGCGCCTGGCCGGGACCGCACTGGACGTAGTAGAAGCCACTGAGGGCCTTGAGGATGGTTCCTTCTCGTTTCTCTTCGTTCATGCTGTCTCACTTAATTGAAGGTCTCGTCGTACTGGTCCACCAGGGCGCCGTCGATATAAACGCAGATCTGCTGGGTGCCGGTACCCTCCACGGGGGTGACCACGCTGCCCACGGAGGTGTCCACCGTCTGGTTGTAGGCCTCCTTGCCGCCCACGGTGATGCGGACGGTGACAGTCTCCCGGTCCTCCGGCAGGGTGACGGTGACGGGCTTGCTGGAGATGGGCTGGGATTCCGGACCCTTGCTGTAGTGAAGGGTGATGGCAGTGCCCTTCTCCACCTGGGTGCCGGGGGCAATGCTCTGGTAGACCACCAGGCCCTTGGTCTGGTCGCTGGTCACTTCCTCCACGCTGCCCACCTTCAGCTCCAGGTCCGTGAGCATCTGCCGGGCCTTGTCCAGAGACTGCCCGGTGAGGGTGGGAACCACGACCTTGGTGTTCTCCGGCCCCTGGCTGATGACCAGGTGGACGGTGTCGCCGGCCTCCAGCTTGGTGCCCTTGGGGGGCGTAAAGGAGATCACGTGATCCTCCTCCACATCATCCGAGGGCTGGTATTCGGGGGTGTCCACCTCCAGGCCGATCCCCTGGATGGCCTTTACCGCGTCCTCATAGGTGAAGTTCTTCACGTCGATCATCTCAATGGCCTCTTTGCCGCCGCTGACCACCACGTTGATGGTGGAGCCCAGCTCAGCCTCCGTCCCTGCCGCCGGGTCCTGGGAGAGGATTTCCCCCTCCGGGGCCTGGTCGTCGGACTCCACGGAGATCCTGACTACTTTAAAATTGTCTGTGACCGTCTTGTCCCCCCAGACCTCGTCCAGCTGACGGCCCACTAGTTGGGGGACCGCCATGGTTTCCGCCTTGTTGAACAGGCCGCTGAAGAAGGTCAGCCACAGGATCAGGGCCGCGCCCACCAGGAAGACAATAATCACAATGGGGATCACCATGCTCTTCCGGCGCTCCTGCCGGTCCTCGTACTCCTCCGGCTCCTCCTGGGGGTACCGCCGGGGAGGCGGGGCGGGGCGGGGGCGCGCCGGGGGCCGCTGGCGGCGGTTCATGGAGCCGGTGTTGTCCACCACCTGGGTGGGCTCATCGGGCACTGGCTGGCTGCCATGGAAGGCGGCCAGGTTATAGTGAAACACCGTGGTGGGGTCCTTTCGGAAGTCCTCCAGGTCCCGGAGCATGGCCCCGGCGTTCACATACCGCTGGTCGATCCGGGAGGCCATGGCCTTCATGGTGATCTCTTCCAGCCCCCGGGGGATCTCCGGGTTCAGTTCCCGGGGAGACAGGGGGGTGGCGTTGATGTGCTGGATGGCCACGGACACCGGGGAGTCCCCGTCGAAGGGCAGGCGGCCGGTGAGCATCTCGTAGAGGACCACACCGGCGGAGTAGATATCCGCCCGGGCGTCAATGTGGCTGCCCCGGGCCTGCTCCGGGGAGATATAGTGGACGGAGCCCAGGGCCTCCTGGGTCAGGGTGTTCTGGGTGGCGGACATGATCCGGGCGATGCCGAAGTCAGCCACCTTCACGCTGCCGTCCCGCAGGACCATGATGTTCTGAGGCTTAATGTCCCGGTGGATAATCCCCCGGCTGTGGGCGTGGCCCAGGGCCCGGAGAATCTGGGTGATGAAGTACAGGGATTCCCGCCAGTTCAGACTGCCGTCCTTCTTCTGCATATACTGCTTGAGGGTAATCCCGTCGATGAGCTCCATGACGATATAGTCCAGGTCGTCGCCCCGGCTCACGTCATAGACGGAAACGATATTCGGATGGGAGAGCATGGCCACGGCCTGGGCTTCCTCATGGAAGCGGCGGCGGAACTCTGCGTCGGAGGCCAGATCCCGCTTGAGAATCTTCACGGCCACGAAACGGTGCAGCCGGTGGCAGTAGGCCTTGTAGACCACCGCCATGCCTCCTACCCCGATCACATCGAGGATTTCATACCGGTTATCGAGCATTTTACCAATGTATTGGTCCATGGCAACACACTCCTTATTTTACTTCAAAAAGAACGATGGTCACGTTGTCCGGCGCGCCCTCTGCCAGGGTTCGGTCCAGCAGCCGCCGGCAGATTTCCTCCGCCGTGCCGCCGGCCAGAAGCTCCTGGTGGATCTGCTGGTCTGTGACCTCGTTGACCAGCCCGTCGGAGCAGAGAAGAACGGCGTCGCCCGCCTTCACCGTCCGCTGGAACAGGTCCACTTTGACTTGCCTTGTGGTGCCAAGGGCCCGGGTAATGAGATTTTTCTGGGGGTGTTGGCGGGCTTGCTCCGGGGTCAGGTCCCCTTTGCGCACCATGTCCCCCACCACGGAGTGGTCCTGGGTGATCTGCTGGATGGCCTGGCCAGTGATATAGTAGGCCCGGCTGTCCCCCACGTTCACCACCCAGAGGGTGTTTTCCTGGATTAAGGCGCCCACCAGGGTGGTGCCCATACCGGCGTAGGCCCGGTTGGTGCCCGCCTTCAGGTAAACCGCCCGGTTGGCCGCCTGAGCGGCCTGGACTAGCAGCTCCCCCTCCTCCTGGTACTCCCCGGGTTCATCCAGGCAGACCATATGGTTCTGAAACCGGTCCACAGCCATGGCGCTGGCCAGATCCCCGGCGTTGGCTCCGCCCATGCCGTCGCACACCACGGCCCAGGCGTACTGCCCGTCCCGTGCGCCGGTGGCAAAGGCGTCCTGATTTTCCCTTCGCGCGATCCCTCTGTCGGTCAGTCCCCATACGGAAACCATGCTGGATCATCTCCTTTCCCTTCGCTGGCAGTCTGCTGGGCCTTCATGGCCTTGCGGCGCAGCTGCCCGCAGGATGCGTCAATGTCGCTGCCCAGCCGCCGGCGGACGGTGGCGGTGATTCCCCGCTTTTCCAGCTGCTTCTGGAAGGCCGCCACCCGGGGACTGGGTTTCAGGGGGCTTTCCTCCACGTGGTTTAAGGGGATTAGATTCACGTGGGCAACGGTGCCCTCCAGCCGGTCCGCCAGAAGGGCAGCCTGCCGGGGGCTGTCGTTGACCCCGTCGATCATGGCATACTCATAGGAGATCCGCCGCCCGGTCTTTTCAAAGTACCGGCGGCAGGCCGCCAGCAGAGCGTCCACCCCGCAGGCCCGGTTCACCGGCATCAGCCGGGTGCGGGTCTCGTCGTCGGGGGCGTGAAGGGACACTGACAGGGTCAGCTGCAGCCCCTCCTCCGCCAGCCGGTCAATGCCCTTGATCAGGCCGCAGGTGGACAGAGAGATGTGACGCATCCCAATATTCATCCCATCCGGGTGGTTCACCAGAGTGAGAAACCGCTTGACGTTTTCGTAGTTATCCAGCGGCTCCCCAATGCCCATGAGGACAATGTTGGAGATGGAAGCCCCGGAGTCCTTCTGGGTGAAGATCACCTGGTCCAGCAGCTCCGCCGCCGTCAGGTTCCGCACCCGTCCCCCCAGGGTGGAGGCGCAGAAGGCACAGCCCATGGCGCAGCCCACCTGAGAGGAGATGCACACGGAGTTGCCGTGGCGGTACCGCATGAGAACGGTCTCGATGCAGTTGCCGTCGGCCAGTCTCCAGAGATATTTTATGGTGCCGTCCAGCTTTGAGACCTGTTTTCGGGCCACTTTGGGGGCGGAAAAGCCTCCTTCCCGCAAAACGGTCTCCCGGAGGGCCTTGGGCAGGTTGGTCATCTCCTCCACGGAGGAGACCCCCCGGCTGA
This sequence comes from Clostridiales bacterium, assembly GCA_004551945.1. Lineage (GTDB taxonomy): Bacteria > Bacillota > Clostridia > Oscillospirales > Oscillospiraceae > Evtepia. Next base: position 38,721 of record SFPN01000005.1, read on the forward strand.
ACCACTGGAAGAGCTGCTTGCCCCGGAAGGCCGGCTGGCCCTGGCTGACGCACCAGGCGGACAGCTCCTCCGGGGTCATGGATTTCAGGTCGGTCATATCTCTTCCCCCTTTGCCCCCCGGCGGAGCCTGGCGATGAAGAAGCCGTCGGTGCCCGTCTGCTGGGGCCAGAGGGTACACTGGCCCCCCTCCACCGTGCCGATGGGGCCGGGCAGGGTGAACGCCTCCAGGGAGAAGTCCGGGTGACCGGCCAGAAAGGCCGCCGCCACGGCTTCGTTCTCCTCCTCCAGCAGGGTGCAGGTGGAGTAGAGCAGCACGCCGCCGGGGGCGACGTAGCGGGAGGCGTTGTCCAGAATTTCCTTCTGGATCTGGGGCAGACCGGCGATCTCCTGGGGATTTTTGTAGCGGATCTCCGGCTTTTTCCGGAGAACCCCCAGGCCGGAGCAGGGCACGTCGGCAATGACGGTCTCAAATGCCCCTTCCCAGGCGGGGCGGAAGGTTTTTCCGTCGGCCACCCGGGCGGTGATGGAGGTAAGGCCCAGGCGGGCGGCTCCCGCCTCGATGAGGACCTTTTTGTGGCTGTGCAGGTCGCAGGAGCAGATCTCCCCCTGGTCCCCCATGACCATGGCGGCGGCAAAGGACTTGCCCCCGGGGGCGGCGCACACATCCAGCACCTTCTGGCCCGGGGTGAGCCCGGCGGCCAGCACCGCCAGCTTGGCGGCGGGGTCCTGGGCGTAGAGCATCCCCTCCTGGTAAGCGGTCCGCTGGGCCAGGTCGCCGGTGCCGGTGAGGATCAGGCAGTCCGGCAGCCAAGGGTGCTTTTCCGCCGTGACTCCCTCTGCCTCCAGGCTGGCAATCACCTGGGAGACGGTGCACCGGCAGGTGTTGACCTGGACAGTGACGGGAGGCTCGCTGTTGTCCCACCGGAGCAGCTCCTCGGTCTCCTGGGGGGACAGACGGCGGCGGAAAGCCTCCACCAGCCACTGGGGGTGGCTGTAGAGCAGGGAGAGGTAGGCCTCCGGGCTTTCGGCGTGGATGGCAGGCAGTTCGTCCAGGTGCCGGGTGATGTTTCGCAGGATGCCGTTGACCATCCCGGCGGCCCGGGGGTTTTTGCAGTGCTTTTTCGTCAGCTCCACCGCCTCGCTCACTGCTGCGTTGGGGGGAATCCTGGTGAGGAAAAGCATCTGGTACAGGCCCAGGCGCAGGTTGGCCAGGACCTTGCTCTCCATTTTGGACAGCTTCATGGTGGAGAAGTGCTGGAGGTAAAAATCCAGCAGCAGCTTGTTTTGCAGAACACCAAAGCAGAGACGGGTGGCCAGCGCGGCGTCCCGCCGGTCCAGGCCCTCGTCCCGGAGCACTTTTTTCAGGTGTCCGTTGGACCATGCCTTTTGCCGCTCCATAGCGGCTAAGGTCAGCAGGGCCGCCTCTCTTGCAGACATGAGCCGTCTCTCCTTTCAACAGTTAATCAACGGGGATGGGGTGGCCCCTCAGATAGTCGGCGGCCTTCAGGCGCTTGCCGCCGTCAGCCTGCAGCTCGTTAATCTGAAGCACCGTGCCGCCGCCGCAGGCGATTTTCAGCCCCTTCTTGCCGGCGGCCACCACACAGCCGGGGGCCTTGCCGGTGGTCTCCTCCAGAACGGTTGTGGAGAATACCTTGCACCGGGTGCCGTTCAGCTCGGTCACCGCGGCGGGCCAGGGGATCAGGCCCCGGACCTGGTTGTGAAGCGCCCGGGCGGGACGGGTCCAGTCCATAGGGGACAGGGCCCGGCTGAGCATGGGGGCCAGGGTCACCTGGTCCTCTGCCTGAGGGATGGCCACGGCGGTGCCGTTTGCCAGCTTCTCCACGGTTTCGGGGAGAAGCTGAGCGCCCAGGTCCGCCAGACGGTCGTGGAGGTTCTCCACCGTCTCGTCCGGGTCAATGGGGGTGGCCTGCTGGGCCAGGATGTCCCCGGCGTCCAGGGCCAGGACCATCTTCATAATGGTCACGCCGCTCTCCTGGTCTCCGTTGAGGATGGCCCAGTGAATGGGGGCCGAGCCCCGGTACTTGGGCAGCAGGGAGGAGTGGACGTTGATGCACCCCAGCCTGGGGTAGTCCAGAATTTCCTGGGGCAGGATGCGTCCGTAGGCCGCCACCACGATCAGGTCGGGGGCCAGTTCCTGGATCTGGGCCAGGGCAGTGCCGTCCCGCAGCTTCGTGGGCTGGAACACGGGAATGTCATGCGCCAGGGCGCACACCTTCACCGGCGGCGGCTGGAGCTTCATGCCCCGGTTTTTGGGTTTGTCCGGCTGGGTGAACACCCCCACCACCTGGTGTCCTGCCGCCAGCAGGGCCTCCAGAGAGGGCACGGCGAAGTCCGGGGTGCCCATGAAGAGGATTCTCATGCTTCCTCGCCCTCTTCTTCCATGCTCTTGGAGAGGATCTCGTCCACCTCCTGCTCGGTGAACAGGCGGCCGCACTGCTCATAGTACATGTGGCCGTCCAGGTGCTCGGTCTCGTGGCAGAAGCACCGGGCGGTGATGCCCTCCCGGGTGTATTCCACCGGGTTGCCGTAGCGGTCCTGGGCCTTCAGGGTCACCTTCATGGGGCGCTTGACAATGCCGTACATGCCGGTGAGGCTCAGGCAGCCCTCAAAGCCCTCCTGCTCCCCTTCCTGGCTGACGATCTCGGGGTTTACCAGCTCCAGGTACTGCTCGTCGTCGTCCATGACCACCACAACCCGGCGAAGAATGCCGATCTGAGGAGCGGCCAGGCCCAGGCCGCCGGAGTCCTTTAAGGTGTCGGTCAGGTCCTTGAGCAGGGTGTGAAGCTTGGCGTCAAAGTTGGTGATGGGGTGGCACACCTTGTGCAGGGCGGGATCGTCTTTCTGAAGAATGGTCTTAATCATGATGGTAGTTCCTTCCTCTTAATCTGTAGTTTAGTCCATGGGGTTGACATCCACCAGGAGGGACAGGCCCCGGTTCACCCGGTCCTGCTGGGCCGTCCTGAGGAGTTGGGCGATGGTCGCCCGGGTATCCCGATCGTTCCGGCCCTTGAGCAGAATGCAGTACCGGTAACGGTTGTTGACTTTCAAAACGCCGGCGGGGGCGGGTCCCAGGACCTCTGCCATCTTCCCTGCCTGCCGCCGGGCCTTGGCCCAGGGCTCCAGGCTCCGGCGGAGCACCGCGCACAGCCGCAGGACCTGGTCCTCCTGGGGGCCTGTCACAGTAACCCGGAACAGGTCGATGAAGGGAGGCAGGCAGAGGGTCTGCCGCAGGGCCTTTTCCTGGGCGTAGAACCCGTCGTAGTCCTGGTTAGCGGCCAGGCGGATCACGTCGTTGTCCGGGGTCCAGGTCTGCAGGACCGCCCGGCCGGGCTTGTCCCCCCGGCCGGCCCGTCCCACCACCTGAGTCAGCAGGGAAAAGGTCCGCTCGGCGGCCCGGTAGTTGTCCGCGTACAGGGACAGGTCCGCGTCAATGACCCCCACCAGGGTCACATTTTCAAAATCCAGGCCCTTGGTGACCATCTGGGTGCCCAGAAGGATGGGCACCTTTTTCCGCCGGAACCGGTCCAGCAGGACCTCATGAGACTGGGAGGCGGAGATGGTGTCCGCGTCCATCCGCATGATCTCGGCGCCCGGGTACCTGGCCTGAAGCTCCTCCTGGAGCTTTTGGGTGCCCATTCCCAGAAACCGCAGGCGGCCATAGCACTGGGGGCACAGGTCGGGCAGGGGCTCTGAGTGGCCGCAGTAGTGGCACATGAGCCGGCCGTTGGCGCTGTGGTAGGTCAGGTGGACCGAGCACCGGGGACAGGTAGGCACCTGGCCGCAGTCCGCGCAGGCCACCATACGGCTGTTGCCCCGGCGGTTGAGAAAGAGGATGCTCTGCTCTCCCCGCCGGAGGTTTTCCTCCAGTTCCCGGCACAGCAGGTCGGACAGGCCGGTGTTGTTGCCCTGGCGCAGGGCCTCCCCCATGTCGGTGATGGACACCTGGGGTAAGGCGTGGTTGTTGTATCGTTTGTCTAAGGTAAAAAGGTGGTAGCGCCCCTCTTCGGCGGCGTACCGGCTGTCCACCCCCGGGGTGGCGGAGCCCAGCAGCAGCAGGCCGCCGTGCTGGGTGCACCGGAACTTGGCCACCTCCCGGGCGTGGTAGCGCACCATGCTCTCGGACTGGTAACTGCTCTCCTGCTCCTCGTCCAGAATGATGAGGCCGGGGTTTTCCAGGGGGGCAAACACCGCCGAGCGGGTCCCCACCACCACCTTGGCCAGGCCCTCCCGCACCCGCTTCCACTCGTCGTACCGCTCTCCGGCGGACAGACAGCTGTGGAGCACCGCCACCTGGCGGCCGAAGTGGGACAGGAAGATTTGAAGCAGGCTGGGGGTCAGGGCGATCTCCGGCACCAGGACGATGGCCCCCCGGCCCTGGTCCAGCACCTGCCGGATCAGGTGGAGATACACCTGGGTTTTGCCGCTGCCCGTGACCCCGTAGAGCAGGGCCGCCTGGGGCTTTTTCGTGTTCAGCAGGGCGGACAGGCCCTCGCAGGCCCGCTGCTGCTGGTGGTTCAACTGAGATAAGGGCCGCAGCTCCCCTTCCGGGGGCAGGACCCGGCGGAACACCTCCTGCTCCTCCAGGGTGATGACCCCGCTTTTGGCAAGGCTCCGGAGGGTCTGCATGGAGGCCCCGGTAAAGTAGCACAGCTCTTTGGTCCCGGCGCTGCCCAGGCCGCAGAGCAGCTCGGTCACCGCGTACCGCATGGGGGCGGTTTTGCGCCTGGGGGTCACCAGAGCCATGGCGTCCTCCGGCTTCATGGCCAGATGGGCCATTTTTTCGGTCTTGTCCCCCACCTTCCGCTTGGCCTGGGTCCGGCGCTGGACCAGCCCCGCCTTCTCCATCTCCCGCAGGGTGCCCCGGGGGTCCTTCAGGTCGGGGATGGCCTTCAGCTGATCCAGCTCCAGGGCACCGCCGTTGGCGTAGAAGAGATCCAGCAAACGGGTGGCCTTGGGGGAGTGCGCCGCCCAGTTGTAGGCGGTCTCCTTGTCCAGGCCCCCGGTGAGCTGCCAGCCCTCCTTCAGCACATACCAAAGGCCGGTGGGCAGCATGGTGGCAGCGGCGGCATACAGGGTGCAGAAGAACCGCTCCCGCATCCACAGGGCCAGCTGGAGCCCCTCCCGGCTGAGAACCGGGGTCTCGTCCAGCAGGGTGCGGATCTGCTTGAGCTTGCCCCGGGGTTTGCCCTCCTCCAGGGAGAGCACCAGTCCCTCGCTGGGGCGGTTTCCGGTGCCGAAGGGCACCAGCACCCGCATCCCCGGCTCCAGCCGGGCCTCCAGCTCGGGGGGCACGGCGTAGGAATAGGGCCGGTCAATGGCGAAGGTGGCGGCGGAAAGGGCGATCTTGGCAAGTTTCATGGGGCTGCCCCCTCCCTCCGGTTCCCGGACCGGTTACCCGGCAGGAAGGGTCTCCTCCTCTTCTTCTGCCGCAGGCTCAGACGGGACTTCCGCAGGCTCCTGGGGCAGCTTGCCCTGGGCGATCTCCTGGATGGCGATGCTGACGGGCTTATCCTCCAGCATGATATCCTGGCTCTCCGCCTGGGCGGCAATCTGCCGGGCCCGGGCAGCCACCACGTTCACCAGCTTATAGCGGCTGGGAACCTGTTCTAAGAGTTCGTTCATTGCGGGATACAGCATCATAACGCATTACACTCCTTCTACTAAATGGATCCGCCGGTCCTTCCGGCAGCGCTCCGCGGTGAGGATGGCGAAGAATTCCTCCACCGCGCCCTCCACCGTATCGTTGACGATGATATAGTCGTAATTCTTCACTTCCCTGGCCTCCACCCGGGCGATGGCCAGCCGCTTCTGGATGGTCTCCTCCGAGTCGGTGCCCCGGGCGTGAAGGCGGCGGGAGAGCTCCTCAAAGGAAGGGGGAACGATGAACAGAGACACGGCCTCAGGCATCTTTTCCAACACCTTGGCCGCCCCCTGCACCTCAATTTCCAGGAGCACGTCGGTGCCCTGGTCCAGCTTCTGGCGGATCACCGCCAGGGAGGTGCCGTAGAAGTTGCCGTTGTACTCCGCGTACTCCAGAAACTCCCCCCGGTCAATCCGCCGCTGGAAGTCTTCCCGGGTGACAAAGTTGTAATTCACCCCGTCCACTTCCCCCTCCCGGGGAGCCCGGGTGGTGAAGGAAACGGAATAGTAAATCTCCGGCCGCTGGGCCAGCACCTGGGTGATGATGGTGTTCTTGCCCACCCCGGAAAACCCGGAGAGCACAATAAGGGTACCTTTCTTGTTCATTCTTCTTCCTCCCCTGAGATCTCTTCCCGTCCGTTCAGGCGGCCGGCCACGGTCTCCGGCTGCAGGGCGGAGAGGATGATATGGTCACTGTCCGTAATGAGGACCGCCCGGGTGCGGCGGCCATAGGTGGCGTCCACCAGGATGCCCCGATCCCGGGCATCCTGGACCATCCGCTTAATGGGGGCCGACTCAGGGCTCACGATGGCGATCAGCCGTCCGGCCGAAACCATGTTGCCAAAGCCAATGTTGATGAGCTTCAAGGGCGCTCCTCCTTCTCCTTACTCAATGTTCTGCACCTGTTCCCGGATCTTTTCGATCTCGCCTTTGATCTCCACCACCAGGCGGGCCATCTCCACGTCGCTGCACTTGGAGCCGATGGTGTTGGCCTCCCGGTTAAACTCCTGGATCAAAAAGTCCAGCTTCCGGCCGATGGCGCCCCCCTGGGCCAGCATGTCCTCCAGCTGCTCCAGGTGGCTGTGCAGGCGGACGGTTTCCTCGTCCACCGCCACCTTGTCGGCAAAGATGGCCGCCTCGGTGAGGATGCGGCTCTCGTCCAGCTGGGTGTTGGCCAGAACCTCCTCCATCCGCTGGCGGAGCTTTTCCCGGTATTCGGCCACGGTTTTGGGGGACCGTTCCTCCACCTGGGCCAGCAGGGCGGCGATGTTCCCCGCCTTGCTGCGCACGTCCTCAGCCAGCTTGGCCCCCTCCCGGGCCCGCATGGCGTTAAAGTCCTCCAGGGCCAGATCCAGCACCTGGGAAATATCCTGGGCGATCACATCCGCGTCCCCCTGTTCCTTTTCCACCAGGAACACGTCAGGGAAGCGGGAGAGCAGGGACACGGAGATGTCGTCCCGCAGGTCATAGGTATCCCGCAGCTGGGTCAGGGCGGCGTAATAGCCGTCGGCCACAGGGCGGTTCAGGCTCACCGCCACCTTGTCGGCGGCGGTGCTGTCGATGGTCACAAACACGTCCAGCTTGCCCCGGGCCACCTTCTTCTGGACCTGGGACTTGATGGTCTCCTCAGCAAACACATACAGCCGGGGAATCTTCACGGAGCAGTCCAGATACCGGTTGTTCACGGCCCGCAGCTCCACGGTGATGGTACGGTCGTGAAGGACGCTTTCGCCCCGGCCGTAGCCCGTCATGCTTCGAATCAAGAGAAACACCTCATTTTTCCTCTGTAGATTGGTCAGGGCCTCGCCCCGGAAACGCGCGTTAGTTACACATGTCGCACAGGCAGTTCAGGCAGCACAGGGTGGTGCAGAGGGTGTCCAGGTCGTTGCCCCGGTAGCTCCCCCGGGTGGTCTGCATACCGATGCTGTTGAGCGCCTGACGGTACTCCTGGTTGTTGGGGTCCATGCTGCAGGCAGTCCAGAAGTTCTGGCGGGCATCGTCCATCCAGCCCCGGCGGTAGGCGACGGTGCCCATGAGATAGTACCACTCGGCGCTGCTGGTCCGGGTGGAGCGCAGGATGCGCTCGGCCTCCCCCAGGTTGTTCTGGTTGATGAGCTGGCGGACCTGATGGAACACCGGGTCTCTATACTGGCCACCGGTGCTCTGGCTGGAGCTGTAGCCCCCGCCATAGCCTCCATTGTAGCCGCCGGAAGACTGCTGATAGCCGCCCTGGGTCCGCATCTTCACGATGGCGTCGTAGGCCTCGTTGATCTCCTTCATCTTGGCCTCCGCCAGGTCGGCCAGGGGATTGTTGGCGTAGTTGTCAGGGTGGTACTTTTTCACCAGCTCCCGGTACGCCCGCTTGACCTCCTCATCGCTGGCGGAGGAACTGACGCCCAACACGGCATAGGGATCGTTCATAGTGTAGTCTCCTTATTATCTCCTCAAATGGCTTGAGGTTCTTTTCGCTTTTTTCTGCTTCGCTTCCGCCACTGGCCGGTAAACACGGCCTCCTCCACGGCGGGCAGGCCCTGACCCAGGATGTGGCCCAGCAGGCTCTCCCACTCCCCCCAGTCCAGCAGGGAAAAGGCGGTGTCCGCCACCCCCAGGGAGGCGTGCATGGTCTCCCGCAGGCGGGTTTTCTGCTCCTCCGCCTGGTCCCCCCAGAGGGCCAGCAGAGGGTTGTAGCTGCCCTGCCGGCGGTCCTGGGCCAGGTCGTCCCAGGCGTCCGCCAGGTAGATCCACCGGCCCACGTGGTAGAGAATCTGCCCCACGGCGCTCTCCCGGGCCTGGGGCCCCACCCCGGTGGCCGCTCCCTGGAGAATCCGGGCGAAGGTGTCCGCCGGCCGGTCCAGGGAGGGGGTGTTCTCCTCCTCCAGCTGGTGGAGCTGGTCCAGGCAGTCCGCCACCAGCCGGTCAAAGTCCGGCCGCTGGGCCGCCGCCTGGCGGTAGCTGCCTTTAAGGGCCAGGCTGGCTCCCCGGGCGGCCAGCTTTTCCTTCCAGTCCCCGTCCCGGAGGGTGTCCTGGAGCTGCCACCAGGTGAGAATCACGCAGGTGTCCGCCGCCTGGATCAGGGCCGGGCTGTTCAGCCAGCAGGCCTTCTTCTTCCAGGGGTGGATGGGACAGGGACAGGCCGGAAAAGCACAGGCTTCCTCCGGCGGGGCCAGGAGGATGGCCAGGAAAACAAAGTCGTAATTCAAAATGAGCCGGGCCTGCCAGCCGTACCGGTCCCCCAGGGTCCGGCACAGGCCGCAGTAGACGCCCTCATAGCGCTGGGCGTCCTCAGAGCTCAGAACGGAGGTGACCGCTCTTACATACCCGAACATGCCTTCTTAATCTCCACAATGTGAAACCGCAGGCCGTTTTGCTTTTTCATGTGGCGGTCCCAGCCCACAGCCACCAGGATTCCCACCACAAAGCCTACGAACGCGGACAGAACCTGGATGCCCTCCCCGCCCAGGGAGAGAGACACCGCCAGGCCGTAAAAGACCAGGGCCAGAATCAGCGGCAGGATATAGACGATGGCGGCGGTTTTGAAGAAGGCGGCGTTCTCGCTGCGCACCTTGACAATGTCGCCCTTGCCCGCGTGGGCGTCGTTATAGGCCACCACCACCGTGTGGGTGTTGGTCATCATTTTCTCGCATCCGGCGCACTCCGCGCAGCTGTGGGCCGCGCCGCAGGCGGTCTCCCGCTCCACGGCGATCTGGGCCATGCCGTTTTCCAGGATGTTTTTTACCACTGCTATTTGCTCCATAGAAACCTCCCGCGCCCTTTGGCGCACTGTGTGCAAGCCGCTGCCTGATCCTACCTGGTCAGGGTAAGGGCCACACTATAGTTGGTACCGATTATTCCAACGCCCTCCAGGCCCTCTCCCACCAGGGAGACCTTGGCCGGCAGGCGCTGGAGCTCGTCCCCCAGGTTGGCCCGGGCCAGATCCACCTCCACGGCGATCTGGTTGGCGTTCATCTGGGCCACCAGACTGGGGTCCCCCCGGACCCACACATAGAGGGTGGGGTTCACCAGCTGGGCGGTGTATCCCTGGGGTACGTTTTTCAGCGTAATGTTTTCTGTTGCCATCTGCCGGCTGGCCAGCTTTTCCAGGGACAGGGTCACGGTGGCAAAGCTGGGGCAGTTCCAGCCGGTGACCCCTTCGGGCAGCTGGATGGGCAGGGAATAGGACGTTTTGCCGTAGACCTGGCTCAGGTCAATGGTGCCCAGAGAGATGCTCTCGGGCAGGTTCAACCCATCCCCCTCCTCCACCACAGTCACGGAGGACGGGGAGATGATGCAGTCCGCGTCCTCCGCCATGGCGCCGCCGCCGGGCTGGAGGGTGACGGTCAAGGGGATGGACACCACCCGGCGCACCGGCACCGTCACCTGGACGGAGGTGGCGCTGATGGTGACATTTTTCACGTCGGCGGCCTGGCCGTCCGTCCCCATGAGAACCACGTTCACCTGCTCCTGGATGGTGTCGCTCACCGACTCGCCCCCCACCTGAACTAGGGCGTAGGAGACCTGGTCCAGACTTTCCGAGGGGCCTTTTATCACCAGGGTGGCGGGGTCGGTTTCCACCGTTCCTGCCAGGCAGCCGTCCGCCTCGGTGCCGATAAACTCACCCCGGACGGGGATGGTCTTGCTCTCCTGCTTCCGGACGGTGACGGTTACTTTCATGTCATTCCAGCTGGACACGGAGATGCTGTCCGTGCTCACCTGGGTGGGGAACACCGGCCGGCAGGTCAGGTCCCACTCCCCCACTTCGGTGATGGAGGACACGTCCACCGTCAGGTATACGTTCTTCTTGTCCAGCCGCATCAGGGTCTTTTTCTTGCCGGTGACCTTCAGGTTCATCCGCTCTTCGCTCAGCTCCGTGACCATCAGGCCCCGGCTCTCCAGGGTCTCTTCCCCCTGGACCTCCACCGCCAGGTCCCGCAGGTGGCCGCTGCCGGTGGGGTTTTCCACGTTCACCACATACAGCCACAGGCCCATGGAAATGAGAACTGCCAAGGCCATGTTGAGGATCTTCCGCTTTGTGCTTTTCATGGCTTGCTACCTCCCTTGCCAGAGCCAGCCGGTCTTTTTCCGCAGCTTGCTGGGCTCCTGCTCACGGGGAAGCAGCTCGTTGCGCAGAACCCGGCCCAGGGTTTCCGGGGACAAATGCCGGCGCAGGTTCCCGCGGATGGCCACGGAGATGGCCCCGGTCTCCTCGGAGACGATGGCCACCACCGCGTCGGACCGCTCGCTCATACCCAGGCCCGCCCGGTGGCGCATGCCTAAGTCCTTGCTCAGGTTCATGCTCTCCGACATGGGGAGCATACACCCGGCGGCCACAATTTTCCCCTGGCGGACCACCACCGCGCCGTCGTGCAGGGGGGCCTTGGGGAAGAAGAGATTTTTCAGCAGCTCGCTGGTCACCGAGGACTGGAAGGCGGTGCCGGAGGAGATCACATTGGCAAGGTCGGTGTCCCGCTCGAAGACCATGAGGGCGCCCACCTTGTTTTTGGACATCTCGCCATAGGCCTCCACCGTCTCGTTGATGGCGGTTTCCAGTTCGCTCACCGGCGCGTCATTGCGGAAGATCCGGGAGACGTTGTTGCTGCCGATGCGCTCCAAGAACCGGCGGATTTCCGGCTGGAAGATGATCACCAGGGCCAGCAGCCCCAGCTCCACCGCCTTGCTGAGCACAAAGTTTATGGTGTTCAGGTTAAACTGATAGGACAGCCACATGACCACAAGGATCAGCAGCAGGGCCTTGGCCACCTTGGCGGCGTTGGTCCGCTGGAGGATGTTGATGCCCTTGTAAACCACATAGGACAAAATGACAATATCCAGAAGGTCGGAAATGGTGATAAACCGCAGGGATTCTGCCAACGTTGTAAGATACTGAACAAAGGACATCACACTTCCACCTCCTGTGCCGAATGGTTGGCCGGCGCCCGGTCAGGTGCCGCCAAGAACGCCATGGTAATTCAAGTTATTATACTGTATTTCCGTCCCATTTACAACCCCGGAACTGCCGGAAATTTCCCTTTTCCTCCGGCGGCTCCCCGCAGACAAACGCGCCCCGGAAGACCCAGGGCGCGTCTGCTGGCTAGGACGGCATCCGCCCGGCCAGTTCCAGGAAACGCTCCACCTCCCGGGGGGTGTTGAAGGCGGAAAAGCTCACCCGAAGGGTCCCCGTCTTTTCGGTTCCGGCGGTGATGTGGGCCTGGGGGGCGCAGTGAAGGCCCGTCCGCAGGGCCAGGCCCTGCCGGGCCAGCCACTCCCCGGCCTGTCCCGCGTCCCGGTCCGCCAGACGGAAGGAGAGCACACCGCTCTGATGCTCCCGGCTGGCAAACACCTGGACCCCAGGCAGCCGGGCCAGCCCTGCCGCCGCCTGGTTTTTCAGGGCGATCTCATGGCGCAGGAGCTTCTCCGTCCCCCTTTTCCGGACGAAGCGCATGCCCTCCAGCAGGCCCGCCGCCCCGGGGACGTTGTGGGTTCCGGCCTCCAGCCGGTCGGGGAGAAAGTCCGGCATCTCCTGGAGCATGGAAAGGCTGCCGGTGCCCCCCTCCATCAGGGGCTGGACTTTTTCCCCCCGGCACAGGAGCAGGCCGGTGCCCTGGGGACCGTAAAGCCCCTTGTGCCCGGGCATCGCCACGAATTCCGCCCCCCAGTCCTCCATGCGGATGGGCAGCAGCCCCGCCGACTGGGCGGCGTCCACAATGAGGGGCACCTGCCGCCGGCGGCAGCGGGCGGCGATCTCCTCCACCGGGAGGATGAAGCCGAAAACGTTGGACACATGGGTGCAGATCACCACATCCACCGTCTCGTCCAGCTGCCGGTCCAGCTCCTCCAGAAGCCGCTCCGGCTGGAACAAAGGCGTTCGCAGGGTCCGCAGGTGAACCTCCGGAATGGCCGCCAGAGGGCGGGTCACCGCGTTGTGCTCGTACCCGGTGAGAAGCACGGTGCTTCCCGGCTTTACCAGGGTTTTGATGGCAATGTTCAGCCCGTGGGTGGCGCTGGTGGTGAGGATCACCCGCTCCGGCTCCGCCACCTGAAACAGGGCGGCGGCCTCCTCCCGGCAGGCCAGCAGGGTTTTGGCCGCCCGGGCGGCCGGGCCGTAATCCCCCCGTCCCGGGGAGGCCATGGTGACCATGGCCTCCCCCATGGCCCGCCGGACCGCCGGGGGCTTCTGGAGGGAGGTGGCGGCACTGTCAAAATAGATCACAGCTCCACCTCCCGGTAGCCGTACCCTTCCGCGCTCACGTAGACCCCCTGGTGGGGCAGACCTGTCCCGTTCAGGATGGTCAGGGCCCGGGACAGGGCGTGGGCGGGAATCTTCACCGAATAGCTGCATCCGGCGGGGGATATCTCCGCCGGAGATCGGAGGATCCGGGCCGGAATCCCGGCCCGCTCCAGAGCTTTGGAAATCCGCTGCGCGTTGGTCTGGGATCGGCACATAATGAGATAAAACATAGGAACCTCCATGCGCTGTGCAAGCGCGATGGGAGGGGGCTCTCACCGGCCCGGGATTTTCCCGGGCCGGGTTTTGTTTTTGAGACAAAAAAGCTCCTCCCGCACCCATTCTATGCGCGGGAGGAGAAAACGTGTCGATTTCGTCCCCTTGGTTTACTTGTCCAGCGTCTCCAGAAGGACCACGCTGTGGGCGGCAATGCCCTGCTCCCGCCCGGTAAAGCCCAGACCCTCTTCCGTGGTGGCCTTTACGCTGATGGCGCTCACCGGCACCCCCATGGCCCGGGATAGATTCTGCCTCATCCGGGGGATGTGGGGCATGAGCTTGGGCTGCTGGGCCAGAATGGTCATGTCGGCGTTTTCCACCCGCCAGCCCGCCTGGTGCAGCAGGTCCATGACCTTCCCCAAAAGCACCAGGCTGGAGATGCCCGCGTAGCTGGGGTCCTTGTCCGGGAAATGCTGGCCGATATCCCCCAGGGCCGCCGCCCCCAGCAGGGCGTCCATCAGCGCGTGGGTGACCACGTCCGCGTCGGAGTGGCCCAGAAGGCCCAGGGCGTGGGGGATCTCCACCCCGCCCAGAATAAGCTTCCGCCCGGGCACCAGCCGGTGCACATCATATCCGTGTCCTATCCGCATGGTCAGCGTCCCATCCTTTCCGCGATGATTGCATCTGCCCACAGCAGGTCTGCCGGGGTGGTGATTTTCAGGTTTTCCTCGCTGCCCTGGGTCAGGCGCACAGGAAAGCCCAGCCGCTCCACCGCCGAGCAGTCGTCTGTAAGGACGGCTCCCTCCTCCATGGCCTTGGTCTCCGCCGTCTGGATGAGGTCGGCGTCAAAGACCTGGGGCGTCTGAACGGCAAAAAGTTCGTCACGGTCCGGGGTCTCCTGGATGACCCCGTCCTTCGCCCGCTTGATGGTGTCCTTCACCGGGATGGCCGGGGCGGCGGCAGAGCACTGCCGGGCCGCTTCAATGGCCGTCTCGATGACCTCCCGGGTCACAAAGGGACGGGCCCCGTCGTGAATGGCGAGGAGGGCCGCCTCCGGGTCCGCCGCCTTCAGGCCCGCCAGCACCGACTCCGTGCGGCTCTCGCCCCCCTTGACCACCCGGCGGACCTTGGAGAAGCCCTCCCGGCGGCACAGCTCGCCAATGGCCACCATCAGGTCCTCCCGGGTGACAATGACGATCTCATCCACCAGGTCCGAGCTCTGGAAGGGGGCCAGGGTATAGGCCAGCAGGGGCCGTCCCCCCATGGGGCAGAGGATCTTGTCCACCCCCTCCATCCGGGAGGCCCGGCCAGCCGCCACGATCACCGCCGAGCAGGTCCGGGCCGGCGCCTGCTTCTTCCCAAACAGCTTTTCTAAGAAACCCATGTGTCCTCCCTTTCCGATCAGGCCAAAAAAGGAGCCGGCCGGCTCCTTTTTTCTCTGTCTCTTACGCTATGCGCCCAGGGCCGCGTCCATGCGGGACTCCGCCTCCTGATAGCTGATGGACTGGGCCATGCCGATCTCAGAGATCAGAATCTGCTTGGCGGAGTGGAGCATTTTCCGCTCCCCGGTGGACAGGCCCCGGCGGCTCTCCCGGAGCATGAGGCTTTTGACCACCTTGGCCACCTCCATAAGGTCGCCGCTTTTCAGCCGCAGCATGTTCTCCCGGTAGCGGTGGTTCCAGTTGGGCTCCAGCGCCACCTCCAGGCCTGCGATCTGGCAGAGAATCTGCTCCACCTGGTCCCCGGTGAGGATGGCCCGGACGCCGATCTCCCGGCAGCTTTCGGTGGGGATCATCACCACCATGTCCCCTACGGGCAGACGGAGACTGTAGTAGTCCCGAAGGACGCCGTTCACCTTCCGCGTTACGATGCCGTCCACGATCCCCGCGCCGTGCATGGGATGGACGATCTTGTCTCCGATCCGGAACATCGACCCACCTCCTGAGCCATCACTATCCACTTGCTGCCTTCGGTCACACACTCCTGCCTCTATGTCTGAAATAAAGATTAGTATTATTATACCGTTGTTTTGTATGGTTTGCAAGCATTTCCCCAGAAAAATGTTGTAAAATCCCCTGTTTTTCCGGGGAAATCTGTCCAAAGCATAAAAATAAGCGGCGTCAGATTTCTCTGACGCCGCTTGGATTGGCGAAACTTCAAGGAAATTAAGCTTCTCTCATCCGAGCAAAGCACTCGCTGCAGTAGACGGGACGATCAGACTTGGGCTCGAAGGGAACCTTCGCCTCGCCGCCGCAGGATGCGCAGACTGCGGTGAAGTATTCGCGGGGACCGCGGGAAGCAGCCTTGCGGGCGTCACGGCAGGCCTTGCAACGCTGAGGCTCGTTCTGGAAGCCTCTCTCTGCATAGAATTCCTGCTCGCCAGCGGAGAACACGAACTCGTTACCACACTCTTTGCATACTAAAGTCTTATCTTCGTACATGCTTTTAACCCTCTCTTTGACATTGTAACCCTGGTTTTGCGGGTCAGATAAAATATGCGATCAGCCTTTGCTGTAGTCGCCATGGGAAAGATGCCGCGCAATTTTGCGCCGGATGCGTTGCACGGCGTTGTCCACCGCCTTGGTGGACCGGTTTACCTCTTCAGCAATCTCGGCATAAGACGCCCCTTCCAGGTATCGCGCCAGCACCTGGGCCTCCAGCTGGGTCAGCTGGTTCTGGATGGCCTCCTCCAGTGCCCGCAGATTTTCCTGGTGAATCACAACATCTTCGGGATTGCCCTGGCCATGATATGCTGCGCCAAGGGATGCAACCTCCTGGTCAGCCAAAAAGAGGGACGGTTCGAGGGAGACATAGTTGTTCAGCGGAATGTGCTTGCCGCTGGCAGCGGCCTTCACCGCAGAGATGATCCGGCGGCGGATACAGAGCTCAGCGAAGGTGCGAAACTGCGCCCCCCGGCCCGGGCGGAATTCCCGGATGGCCGAGAGCAGGCCCAGCATACCCTCCTGGATGAGATCCTCGCTGTCGCCCCCTGCAAGAAAGAAGGGGCGGGCACACGCCCGCACCAGGCGGGTGTGGCGCAGAACCAGTGCTTCCTCTGCTGCGCGGCCGCCCTGAGCGGCCTGCGCGCATAAGTCTTCGTCTGTCATACGCTGATGGGAAATAGATTCCGAATTCATAATTTTTTCATAATCATTATAGTTGACTTCCTGAAGGAAGTCAAGGGAATTATCAAGTTAATGCTAAATTTCAAAAAATTTGCGTCATTTTTGTACAATTTTTTCGACGGTTTCTGCATGGTTTCCTGCATTCTCTTTTAAAGCCGCAGCTGTTCCTGGCCCTGGAAGGGGAGGTTCAGGTGCTCGTAAGCCAGGCGGGTGACGCACCGGCCCCGGGGCGTCCGGGTGAGAAAACCGATCTGCATCAGGTAGGGCTCGTACACATCCTCCAGGGTCACAGCCTCCTCCCCCACGGTGGCAGCCAGGGTCTCCAGCCCCACAGGGCCGCCGCCGTAATGGGTGATGATGCTGCGGAGCATCCGCCGGTCCACCTCGTCCAGACCCAGGCGGTCCACCTCCAGGGCGATCAGGGCCTGGTCGGCCACCCCCTTGGTGATGACGCCCCCGGCACGGACCTGGGCAAAGTCCCGCACCCGGCGGAGCAGCCGGTTGGCGATGCGGGGGGTGCCTCTGGCCCGGCGGGCGATCTCCGCCGCCCCCTCCGCCTCAATGGGTACCCCTAAAATCCCGGCGCTGCGGGTGACGATCTGAGCCAGCTCCTCCGGGCTGTACAGCTCCAGCCGGAGCATCACCCCGAACCGGTCCCGAAGGGGAGCGGAGAGCTGGCCCGCCCGGGTGGTAGCCCCGATGAGGGTGAACTTGGGCAGGTCCAGCCGGATGGAGTTGGCGGAGGGTCCCTTGCCGATGATGATGTCGATGGCGTAGTCCTCCATGGCCGGGTAAAGGATCTCCTCCACCGCCCGGTTCAGCCGGTGGATCTCGTCCACAAAGAGGATGTCGTTTTCGTTTAAGTTGGTGAGCAGGGCTGCCAGGTCCCCGGGCTTTTCAATGGCGGGGCCGGAGGTGATGCGGATGTTCACCCCCATCTCGTTGGCGATGATCCCGGAGAGGGTGGTTTTGCCCAGACCCGGGGGGCCGTGAAGGAGCACATGGTCCAGGGGCTCCCCCCGCAGCTTGGCCGCGTCAATGAACACCGACAGGTTGTCCTTGGCCTTCTGCTGGCCGATGTACTCCGTCAGGGTTTTGGGCCGGAGAGAGCCTTCCCCCTCGTCCGCCTGGGTGAGCGAGGTGGTCACCAGAGGCTCCTGGTTCTCTTCCATGGAAGAAAAATCTATGCTCATGGGGCTGCCTCCTTTACTTTACCATCTTCCGCAGGGCCTGGCGGACGATCTCCTCCAGGGTGAGCTTCTCCAGGTCCAGCCCCTTGAGGGCTGCGGTGATCTCCGCCGGGCTGTATCCCAGCACTGCCAGGGCAGCGGAGGCCTCGGAGGTCTTGTTCTGGGGAATCACCGTCACGCCGGTGCCGCCGTAGCTCTCCTCCGCCGCGGGGAGCTGGCCCTTGGCCAGCTTGTCCTTCAGCTCCAGAATCACCCGCTGGGCAATCTTCTTGCCGATGCCCTGAGCCACCATCAGAGCCTTCTCATTGCCGGTGATAATGGCGGTGGCCAGGGCCTCTGGGGTGGAGGCTGAGAGAATGGACAGGGCCGCCTTGGGGCCCACCCCGGACACCCCGATGAGCATCTGGAAGCAGCTGCGCTCGTTTTCCGTTGCGAAGCCGTAGAGCTCCATGGCGTCCTCCCGGACGTTCAGGTGGGTGTAGAGCTTGGCCTTCTGCCCCACCTGGAGGGCAGAGAGTGTGTAGCTGGTAGTGCGGCAGGCGTAGCCCACGCCGCCGCAGTCGATCACCGCCAGGTTGGGGGCCAGGTGGCCCACGGTGCCGCTGAGATAGTAGAACACAGGCAAGCGCCCCTTTCTTCTGGTGTTTGTTCCGTCACGGTTGGTATAACCGGGAGGTGTGGGACCGGGCGTGGCACAGAGCGATGGCCACTGCGTCCGCCGCGTCGTCCGGCTTGGGCACCCCGGGGAGCTTCAAGATCCGCTTGGTCATGTCCATGACCTGGTGCTTTTCCGCCTTTCCGTAGCCCACCACCGCCTGCTTCACCTGGGAGGGGGTGTATTCAAAGATCTCCACCCCCAGCTTGGCCGCCGCCGCCAGGATCACCCCCCGGGCCTGGGCCACCCCGATGCCGGTGGTGACGTTGGTGTTGAAGAACAGCTCCTCAATGGCCATGGCGTCGGGCTGAAAGGTGGCAATCAGGGTCTCCATATCCTGCTGGATCTGGAGCAGCCGCTGGGGCATGGGAACCCCCGCCGGGGTGTTGATGGCCCCGCAGCGCACCAGCCGGGCCTGTCCCCGGTCCGCCTCCAAAACGCCGAAGCCCACGATGGCGTAGCCCGGGTCGATGCCTAAAATGCGCACGGTCTCCCCTCCCCGATTCGTATTATCGAACTATTGTACCATAAAAGGCCAGCCCTCCGCAAGCCCTGATCCCCCTAAGAAGAACCCCCATCGTTCGGAAGAAACGATGGGGGTAGAAAGCAGGACCTTAGTCCTTGATGACGCCCTTCTGCTTCATGGCCCGGGCCAGATAGACAACGGGCGTGTCGATGAGGCTGGTGAAAATGAAGATCAGATAACTGGTCACCATCACGGACAGGAGGGTTTGGGTGTCGTACCAGCCGGCAAAGGCCAGAAGGGTAAAGAGAACGGTGTTGAGAATCTGGGAGATCAGCGTGGAGCCGTTGTTGCGCAGCCACAGATAGCCCTTGCTGTCCCCGGTCTTTTGGGTGGTGAAGGCCCACCAGCGGTGGTACAGCCACACGTCAAACCGCTGGGACACCACATAGCCCACAAAGCTGGCCAGCAGCATCCGGGGGGTGGTGGAGAAGATGGCGGTAATGTGCTCAAAGGCCCAGTCCGATTCGGCGGGGGTGTACAGCAGCCAGTACTGGGTGAAGAGGATCATGATAATTGCGGCGAACACCCCCAGCCACACCGCCCTGGAGGCACTCTTCTTCCCTTCATTCTCACTGAGGATATCGGTGATGAGGTAGGTAGAGGCAAACATGACGTTGCCCAGGGTCTGCTCCATGCCAAACCCCTGGATGAGGATGAGCACCTCTACGTTTGCAAAGATGGTGGCGGCCACCGTCATGGCGTACAGGCCGGTCTTGCCGAACAGCCGGTAGGCCGCTAGCACCGCCCCATAGATCAGCAGGACCGAGCCTGCCAGCAGCAGTTCGTTAGGCATAGGCCACCTCCGGCGCACCAACGCCAAAATCCGTGTTGTTCAGCAGAATGTCCACCCGGTGGTTTTCCAGGTAATCCGGCATGACCCGCTGGGTAAAGGTCCGGATCACCTGCTGGTCCGGCTTCAGCTTGGTTTGGTTCTCTACGAAAATATTGACGCAGACCCGCTCGAAGTGGGCAAGGCCGGTTTCCATATCCCGGCGCATACTCTCCTCCGTCTGCCCGGTGAGCCCGAAGAGCAGGCAGCACTCGTCAAACTGCCGGGCGATCCGGGCTGGGTCCTCCTCCGGGATGCCCTTGCGCAGCACCTTCTCCCGGAAGTCCCGGTCAAAGGTTTCCACCCCGGTTTTGATTTTCAGGGTGGTGCCCACTGCCCCGAAGGCCGCCCGCAGGGCGGGGATCTCCTCCCGGTAGAGCCAGTGACACTCAAAGTGCAGGGTGCGGATGGCCTTCTCCCGGCACAGGTCCAGAAGGGCCTTCATTGTCCGGGAGTCCAGTTCGGGGAAGCTGCCGGAGTTAATCACCTCCAGGTGGTGATAACACCCGGTCACCTGCTGCAAAACCTCTTGGTTCAGCCTCCAGTTTTCCGCCTCGTCAGGCGAGCTGTCCAGATGATAGTCGCAGAAGGTGCATTTGCGCCAGCGGCAGCCGGTGCCCCGGAGGAGAACAATCTCCCTGGGATTTTTCTCGTGAAGAATGCTGTAACGTACCATAGTTACCCTCTTTCCAAGGGCAAAAAAAGTACGCCCATATGGGCGCACCAATCCAGTATCAATTTTGCCCATAGTTTTGTTTAAGGACAGGATGGTTTCGAACTGTCCGGATACTGTTTCGCTTACTATAACACAGCCCGCCCCAAAACGCAACCCACAGAAAAGCCGCCGCACAGCTGTGCGGCGGCTTGGTGATCTTGGGGTATGTATGGGATCAGGCGTTCAGCCGTTCCTCCAAGGCATCCAGCTCCTGGGCCAGCTCCTTGGGGAGCTTGTCGCCGAACTGCTTGTAGAATCCCCGGACACCGGCGGCCTCTTCCTTCCACAGGTCCTTGTCGACGCTGAGCAGGTCGGCCAGGGTCTCCCGGCTCACGTCCACGCCCTCCAGATTGATGTCCTCCACGTTGGGCAGGTAGCCGATCTCGGTCTCCCGTGCGCCCACCTCGTCGAAGCAGCGCTTGAGAATCCATTCCACCACGCGCAGGTTCTCGCTGAAGCCCGGCCAGATGAACTCGCCGTGCTCGTCGGTGCGGAACCAGTTGACGTTGAAGATCTTGGGCGGGTTGGCGATGGACTGCTCCATGTCCAGCCAGTGCTGCCAGTAGTCAGCCATGTGGTAGCCGCAGAAGGGCAGCATGGCCATGGGGTCGCGGCGGGTCTCGCCCACGGTTCCCTCGGCAGCGGCGGTCTTTTCAGAGCCCATGATGGAGCCGACGAACACGCCGTGCTTCCAGTCCCGGGACTGGTAGACCAGGGGTGCGGTCTTGGCCCGGCGGCCGCCGAAGATGATGGCAGAGATGGGCACGCCGTTGGGGTTATTAAACTCCGGGGAGATGCAGGGGCAGTTCTCCGCAGGAGCGGTAAAGCGGGAGTTGGGGTGGGCAGCAGGACCCTCAGCGGTTTCGGGGCTCCAGGGGTTGCCCTTCCAGTCCAGGGCGTTGTGGGGCGGATTCTTATCCAGCTTCTCCCACCACACGGTGTTGTCGTCCAGGTTCAGAGCCACGTTGGTGAAGATGGTGCCCTTCTGGGTGGTGGCCAGGGCGTTGGGGTTGGACTTTTCGTTGGTGCCGGGGGCCACGCCGAAGAAGCCCTTCTCCGGGTTCACCGCCCACAGGCGGCCGTCGGGACCCACCCGCAGCCAGGCGATGTCGTCGCCCACGCACCAGCACTTCCAGCCGTTCTTCTGATAGCCCTCGGGGGGAATCAGCATGGCCAGGTTGGTCTTGCCGCAGGCAGAGGGGAAGGCGCCGGTGACATAGCGGATCTCTCCCTTGGGGTTCTGGATGCCCAGGATGAGCATGTGCTCAGCCAGCCAGCCCTCCTGCCGGCCCAGGTTGGAGGCGATGCGCAGGGCGAAGCACTTCTTGCCCTGGAGCACGTTGCCGCCGTAGCCGGAGTTGATGGACATGATGGTGTTGTCCTCGGGGAACTGGACGATGTACCGCTCCTCGGGGTCCAGATTGGCCTTGGCGTGCAGGCCCTTGATAAAGTCGGGGGAGTCGCCCAGCTGGTCAAAGATGGCCTGGCCCACCCGGGTCATGATGGCCATGTTCAGCACCACATAGATGGAGTCGGTGAGCTCAATGCCGTACTTGGCAAAGGGGGAACCCACCACGCCCATGCAGTAGGGGATCACATACATGGTGCGGCCCTTCATGGAGCCGTCGTAGAGCTTGCGGAGCTTGGCGTACATCTCCTCCGGGTCCATCCAGTTGTTGGTGGGGCCGGCGTCCTCCTTCTTCTTGCAGCAGATAAAGGTGCGGCTCTCCACCCGGGCCACGTCCGTGGGGTCAGACCGGTGGAGGTAGCAACCGGGCAGCTTCTCCTGGTTCAGCTTGGTGATCTCGCCGGTGGCGCAGGCTTCCTCCCGCAGTCCCTCCAGCTGGGCCTCGCTGCCGTCGATCCAGATGACCTGGTCCGGCTTGGTCAGGGCAACCTGTTCGTTGATCCAGTTAAGGATGTGTTGATTCTTTGTTAATTCCATATGAAATGCCCTCCTTAGAGCCTTTCCTCTTTTTCCTATCCATTATATTCCTCTGCAACTTTTATTGCAAGAAAAAACCGTCAACTTCTTTGAATTTCCCCTATTTTTCGTGATAATTGGGCAAACTCCGCAAAACTCAGCCGTTCTCCCCGAACCGTATCCGGCAAATTGCAGGATACAATCGCCTGCCGGACCATTTCCTTGTCCGTGCCTTTTCCCAGCATGGCGTGCAGGGCGTTCAGCAGGGTTTTCCGGCGCTGGCCGAAAGCGGCCCGGACCACCTGGAAAAACAGGTCCGGGTCCCCCACCTCCGCCGGCGGCTGGCCCCGGAGGGTCATGCGGATCACCGAGGAGGTGACCTTGGGGGCGGGATAGAAGCAGGCGGGGGGCACGTCGTAGAGCAGCTCACTGTCGGCGTAATACTGGCACAGGAGGGTGAAGGCCCCGTACTCCGCCGAACCCGGCCGGGCGCAGATCCGCAGGGCCACCTCCCGCTGGATCATCACCGTCACCGCCTGGAAGCACCCGGCCTGGAGCAGGGCGGTGATGGCGGGGGTGGTGATGTTATAGGGCAGGTTGGCGCAGGCCACCGCCGGCAGGTCCCCCAGCTTTTCCCGGCACAGGGCGGGGATGTCGGTTTTTAAAATGTCCCCGGGGACGATCTCCACGTTGGGATAGGGGGCCATGGTCTCCGCCAGCACCGGCAGCAGGCTCTGGTCCAGCTCCACGGACACCACCCGCTCCCCCAGCTTGGCCAGCTGCTCCGTGAGGGGGCCGATCCCCGGCCCCACCTCCAGAACCCCCACCCCGGGCGCCGCGCCGGAGGCTGCCGCCGTCTGCTGAGGAACCCAGGGGGCGATGAGAAAGTTCTGGCCCATGCTCTTGGAAAACCGGAAGCCGTGGCGGCCCAGAAGCTCCTTGATCTCTTTTTGGCTGCACAAATTCATGGCGGCACCCTCTTCCTTCCTTTTTTGCCTATCTTATCACAGCCCCCGCCTGATTGCAACGACGCACAGGCACCCGGGACGGCGCATAGATTGGAAAAAAAGGAGGGATTGCTTTGCCTGTCATCTATCTGTCTCCATCCACCCAGGAGTTCAACGAATACATTACCGGCGGCTCGGAAGAGTACTGGATGAACCTGCTGGCCGACGCCATGGAGCCCATCCTCACTTCCTCGGGGATCCGCTACATCCGGAACACCCCGGACATGACCGCCGCCTCGTCCATCCTGGCCTCCAACGCCGGAAACTACGGCCTGCACCTGGCCCTTCACTCCAACGCCTCCGGAGAGGGGCAAGCCGGGCAGAACCGGGGGATTCTGGCCTTTTACTACCCCGGCTCTGCCCAGGGTCTTCGGGCCGCCCAGCTGCTGGTGGACGGCCTGAAGGCCATCTATCCCCTGCCCAACCTGGTGCGGACAGAGCCCACCACCACCCTCGGGGAGATCCGCCGGGTCCGTGCCCCGTCAGTGCTGCTGGAGCTGGGGTACCACGACAACTACGAGGACGCCGTCTGGATCACCTCCCACATCGACGCCATGGCGGAAAACCTGGTGCTCTCCCTCACCGAGTTCTTCGGCATCCCCTTTTTCCGCTCCAGCAATCCCCTGCCCGGGGTGGTGCAGGTGGAACAGGGGGCCTTGAACGTCCACGAGCGCCCCGCCTATGACGCCCCTGTCATCGCCCGGCTGTACAACGGCACCCAGGTCACCGTTCTCAACGAATATTACGGCTGGTACCTCATCCAGATGGGGGATCTGCCCGGCTACGCCGCAGCCAATTTTATCCAACTTTTGTAACCGGGATTCGTTCACAAATTGTTCATCCAAAGTTTGAAAATTGTCCACTTCTCTTGACCCGGGGTATGGTATCTTATTATCGTAATCAAAAAGTCATGCAGCAATGACTTCTCTCTTTTCTCTCTCTTTTCTCTCTTCCTAAAATATGACACAGCCAAAAGGCCGGGGCGTTTGCCCCGGCCTTTTGCTTTCCCCATATAGCATTGACTTGAAGAGAAAAACAGAGCCGGAGCAGCCGCTCCGGCTCTGTCAGTTGTTTTCCTGGCTGCTTACAGATGGCGGCCCTTGGTCTCGGCCTTCACTCTGCGAAGCATCTTCACCAAATAGTATACCAGACCTATGAAGTATGGCAGGCCAAAATAGGTGAGCGTTCCGCGGGTCACGGAGAGGTCAGCGTACATGCACAGCAGGCCAATCACAAGGGTGAAGCCGCAGATGATGAATAGGGACACATACTTCGGAATCCGAAGAACTTTGTAGCCCATGGAGTGCTTATTGCCGATTCTCTTTGCTGCGTAAAAATCCATCAGCAGGAGAATCACAAGGCTTGCCAGGGCGTAAATCACTACCTCCGTCATAATGACGTCGCTGGTGGCGATATCCTGAAGGACATCGTTGGCTGCTGCCGCTGTTTCATTCATAGGGGATACTCCTTTGGGGACTCAGGTTAATGGGGTGCTGAAAATGGGGTCAAACAAGGGAAGCTGCCCTTAGTTCTCCTCCATGTGAGCGAACACGCCATGCTTCAGATCTGCCAGAGACATACCCTTGCGCTGACCGCTGGAAGCCAGATACAGGATCAGGCCGATGACCAGCCAGCCGAAGAACATCTTCACAGCCTGGGCACCCACATAGAAGGGGGAGGCAGGGATGAACATGCAGATCAGAACCACGGTGGAGACGATGGCTGCAAAGCCAGCCATGGCCAGACCGCCGGGGATCTTGTAAGGACGGTTCAGGCTGGGCTCGGTCTTGCGCAGGCGGATCAGGCTCCAGCAGGTGATTGCCCAGGACAGCACGAAGGCTGCTGCGGAGAAGCAGGTGATGGAGTCGATCATGTTGGCGCCCAGGAAGGGACCGATGAGGGACAGCACCAGGCAGACGATCAGGCCGGGAACGGGGATGCCGTTCTTGTTCTGCTGAGCAAAGACCTTGGGCATCACGCGGCCGCGGGCCATGGACATCAGCAGGTTTGCGGAAGCCATGAAGAAGCCGTTCCAGGTGGTGAACAGACCGGCGATAGCGCCGATGGTGATCAGCCAGTACAGAACCAGGCCAGCGGTGCCGGGGAACAGGAACTTGAACATGGTGGCAGCTGCGGGACGCTCCATGCCGGCGAACTCCTGCCAGGGCCATGCAAAGCCGAAGCAGAACAGCAGGATAGCGTAGAAAATGCAGGCCAGAGCAACGGACAGAACGACGGTCTTACCAACGGAGCTCACCTCACCGCCGGCTTCCTCAACGCCCTGGGGGATGGTCTCGAAACCAGCCAGGAAGAAGGGAGCGGAGGCCAGGATGGCGAAGATGCCGCCGGCCATGCTGCTGTGGGAGACGGCCTTCAGGCCCTCTGCGGGGTCACCGTAGATGGCGGGGTTGGTCACGTCATAAAGAGGCTGCCAGTTGCTGGCGTTGCCGCCCACCAGGGAGGCAACGGCGCCGATGATGGCTGCGCCAACCAGAATGAAGCAGAGGATCTTCTGCACGAATGCTGCGGCGGCCAGACCGCGCATGTTCAGAGCGAACAGCAGCAGAGAGCAGATGGTGCCGATGATAATGGTGGTCAGATAAATGTCGGAACCCATAACCTGGTACAGGGGGTTGCCTGCCTTCAGGCCGGGGATCAGATAGCCCAGAACGTCAGTGATCTGGATGGCTTCCCAGGGGATGATAGCCACGAATGCGCCGAAGGCTGCCCAGCCGGACAGAACGGCGATCTTGTCATTAAAGGCACGATAGGCGAAGGCCATGCCGCCGCCGGCGACGGGCAGCATAGGAACCAGTTCGCAGTAGCACAGTGCGATGGGGAGCATCATGACCAGAGCCACGATGTAACCGATGCCGGCGGGAACAGGACCGCCGCAGCTGGTCATCCAGCCGTTGATGGAGACGGCCCAGCCGACCCCGACGATGGCGCCGAAACCAATGCAGAAAAAGTCAATGGCGCCTACGCCTTTTTTCTCTCCCTGATTACTCATAATTTTACCTCGTTTCTTGTGTGAAATATCCTTTGAATCTCGGTTTCAAATAGAATTTCATGGGTCTCCGGTCCGCGGGTGGCTCATTCATCCGGCCGCCGGAGGTGGTTTCTTCGAAGTGAACCCTCTTCTAATGTCTTCCTTCATTGGAAGAAACTCCACTCGGTTATGCATGCGTTTATTCCAGGATTCTGCGTACCTCCCGGGTCACCACATCCCTCCCTTATTTTGTTGTGTGAGCCACACTCCCCGCCTGCTTTTTCGTCCTTTTGACGAAGCCGCAGGCCATTCGAGTGGAATTAGTATATCACACTGTATAGAAAAAATAAAGACAAAATTTCATTTTTCGGCAAAATTATCACCTGGCATTACTTTTCCGCCGGGTTCCTTCCCTTTTTCCGGGAGAGATTTCTCCTTTTTTTGCAGGATATGATTCTAAAAACTTCACAAGAGCCTGCTTTTCATTCTCCACGCTGCCCTCCAGCACACCCTCCAGCAGCATCCGCTGGGCCCGGCCGATTTCCGGTCCCCGCAGGCCCAGGGCCATCAGATCCTGACCCCGGAGGGCCAGGTCCCGCACCGTCAGGCAGGGGGACTGGGCCAGGATCTCCCGGGCCAGCGCCTCCACCGCGTCCAGCCGGGCCTTGCGGCTCCGGTAGGCCGGGGCCAGCGCCCCGGTGTCCCCCCGCTGAAGGTCGATAAGCTGGAAAAAAGGTTCCGCCCCCAGCTTGTTCAGCCACCGCTTGACCAGGCGGGGGTCCTCCTCTATGACAGAATCATGGTAATGTACTAAGGTTTCTGCCCGCTGGCAGACTGCCTTGGGAAAGCGCAGTCGGGTCAGGATTTCCCGGGTCATAGCGGCGCTTTCCCTGGCGTGCCCGTAAAAATGGCCCTCTCCGTCCTCTCCCAGGGAGAAGCACCGGGGTTTTCCCACGTCGTGGAGCAAGGCGGCCAGCCGCAGGGAGAGCCCGGAGGGCACCCCGTCCACCGCCGCGGCGGTATGGGCCAGCAGATCATAGCAGTGGTGCCGGTTGCGCTGGTCAAACCCCACCATAGGCAGAAGCTCCGGGATCACCTGTCCCAAAATATCGGGGTAGGTCTGCAAGACATGGCCCGCCCCCTTGCCCAGCAGGAGCTTAGCCAGCTCGGCGCTGACCCGCTCGGCAGAAATCTTTTTCAGCAGTCCCGCCTGCCGACGGGCGGCTTCTTCGGTCTCCTGTTCCAAAGAAAATCCCAGCACCGAGGCAAACCGCAGGCCCCGGAGAATCCGCAGGGCGTCCTCCTGAAAGCGAATCATGGGATTTCCCACCGCCCGGATTTGTGCATGTTGCACATCTTCCTGCCCTCCGAAAAAGTCTTGGAGGCCCTCTCCGGGGCTGTAGGCCATGGCGTTCATGGTGAAGTCCCGGCGGGCAGCGTCCTCCCGCAGGGACCGGGTAAAGGTGACCTGGTCCGGGTGGCGGGCGTCGGAGTAGTCCCCGTCCACCCGGTAGGTGGTGATCTCCAAAGGCTCTCCCTCCAGCACCACGGTAACTGTTCCGTGGCGGATGCCGGTCTCAATCACCGGCAGGCCCTGAAAGACTGCCTTGGTCTCCTCCGGCAGGGCGGAGGTGGTGATGTCGTAATCCTTGGGGGAGAGCCCCAGAAGGAAATCCCGGACGCAGCCCCCCACAATCCACGCCTCATACCCTGCCGCCCGGAGCATCTCCAGGGCCCGGGCCGCCGGAGGGGACAGGGGAAACGCCTTCTGTTCCTGTGCCATGCTTCCGCCGCCTTTCCGCTTTTTCTCCACTATAGCATTTCCCAGGGGAAAAAGAAAGGCAAAAGCCCTCCCCCGCAGGCGAGATTCCCCGGGGAAGGGCGGGCAAGGCTCATTCGGCCTCGATGATTTTGATCTGGTCGGCGCTCAAGCCGGTCTGCTCCATGACGATCTCCCCGATCCGGGCAGCGTCCGTGTCGGTCATGCCGTTTTCCAGGGAGGAGACCACCACGCTGATGCTGTCCTCCCCCAGGAAGGCCACGCAGTCGGCGTAGCCCTTGGCGGTGACCAGGTTCTCGATCTGGGCCTCGGTCATGGTATAGTCGGCCATGGTCTGGATGGCGGCGTTGGCCTCGTCGATGGCGGTCTGGTCGGCCTTCTCATCGCTGGCCGCCTCCTGGAGCAGGGACAGGGCGTTGTCCCGGGCCTGCTGACGGTTCAGCCGGGCGGTAGAGAAGTAGCTGCCCAACGTCTCATCGGCGCTGTCCGCCCCCTCCTGGGCGGCGCCGTCCTCCTGGGTTCCTTCGGAGGGGTCCTGCCGGTTCAGCAGGGAGCTGCTCTGGCTGTCCACCAGGGCAGCCTCCCCCAGGTTTTTCCCCGCCTCCGCGTCCTGGGAGTAGCTCCAATTCAAATAGACCGCCCCGCAGACAAAGAGCACGATGGCCGCCGCGATGGCATTGCGTTTCCAGAGTTTCATAGCTTCTTCCTCACTTTCCTTTACTGATGGAGATTTTATCGGCTCCCAGGCCGGTCAGCGCCGACGTGGCCTCGGTGAGCTTCAAGCGCACGGTGGGGTCGTCCCCGCCGGGGCAGACCAGAAGGGCCCCCTGATAGCTGGGGTAGAGCTCCTGGACGCTGACCGTCTCCTGGCTGCCGCTGCCCCGGGAGAGGACCACCGTCTCGGTCTGCTCCCGTCCCTCCTCCCCGTCCCGGTCCACGTTCTGGGCCAGCACCTGCCGGGGGCCGTCCTGGAGGGTGAGGACCACGGTGACCTCTCCCGCCCCGTCAATCCGGGACAGGGCCTGGGCCAGCCGGTCCTCCATGGCCGCCAGGTCAAACTGGGTGGCAGAGGCCGGAGTTTCCTCCTCCTGGGCTTCCTCTTCCTTTCCGGAGGGAAGCGCCAGCAGAACCAGCCCCGCCAGAATCACCAGCCACACCAGCCGGTATGCCTTTGTGGTTTCCTTGATTTTCCCGGCCAGGCGGGCCAGGGTTTCTCTCCCGTTCATGGCGTCTCCTCACTGATGTAAATTTGATCCTCCCGGGCAAGGCCCAGGTCCTGGGTGATGGCCTGGCACAACTGCTCCTGCTGATCCGGACTCATCGTGCCGGTGACAGTCACCGACTTGGGCAGAGGGACCCCGTCCTCCCCGGTTTCACAGGTTACCCGGGCAGTGCAGGTCAACCCCAGCTGGGCCCCTTTGTCCACAATGTATGCGGCCAGTTCCTCCTCTATGATTCCTTTCATAGGCTCCCGGGCGGCCTGGTCCAGGGTTTCCTGCCGGATGGACCCGGCGGGCAGGGTGTTTACCAGGTCGTAGAGCTGGTCGTAGTCCATGGTCACCAGGGGCTGTAAAATCCCCAATACCAGGATCAGCCCGCCGGTGAGCTTGCCCACCCGCTTGACCGAGCCCTGGGGCATCAGGGCCTCCGCCCCGGCGATCACCAGGGCGGAAACCGTCACCGTGAGAATCCAGGTCCGAATGAGTTCCATACGCCCCCTCCTTCCTACCCCGCCACCGTGGAGACGGCCGAGACCATGGCCACAATGAGCAGCACCCCGCAGGAGCCGGTCATGGCCATGATGAGACCGAAGGCGGTGCCGATGGCCTCAATGAGACCGGTGACCCGCCCGTTTCCCGAGGCGGTGGCCGCCAGGGCGGCGGTACACTTATACATTAAATAATGGACCCCCAGGTTGAGAAAGGGCACCAGACAGATGCCCACCACCGCCAGCATTCCAAACACACCGGCGGCGTTGCGCAGGACCCCGGCCCCGGCCAGCAAGGTCTCCGCCGTGTCGGAGATCACCCCGCCCACCACGGGGACCAGGTTGGACATGGTGAACTTGGCGGCCTTGATGGTGGCGGCGTCCGCGCTGCCGGAGATCACCCCGGTCAGGTTCAGGTAGGCGATGAAAATCAGCAGCACCACCGACAGGATAGTAGCGATGAGCCACTTGAGCAGCCCCCCCAGCCGCCGGAGGCCGTCGTTTCCCAAAGCCGCCCAGGCCACTTGGACCGCCACGAAGGCGTAGCACAAGGGGATGAGCAGCTTGCTTACCAGGCGGATGAGAAAATCCGAAAAGAGGATGGTGGCCGCGTACTTCACCCCGGCGGCGGCCGGCGAGCCGCTGGCCGCCGTGGCCATGGACACCGCCGGCAGCAGCACGTCCGCCAGGGTTTGCATCTGAAAGATGGCGTCCTCCCCCAGGGACAGCAGGGAGTGCACGTCCCCCACGGCGATGGCGGCGATGGCCAGCACCGCCGCCAGGGTGGCAATTTTCAGGGGATCACCGCCGCCACCCTCCCCCAGGCCTTCCGCCAGACCGCACAGCAGCGTAATCGCCAGCAGGAGCACGCAGCTGCGCCCGGCGGTCTTCACCACCTGGACCAGCTTATCCTTCACCTGCTGGGCCAAGTTGCGGAAAATCCCCGCCACATCCAGGTCCTTGCCCAGGTCCGCTTCTCCGGTGTATTCCCCCCCGGCCCGCTCCAGGTCCTCCAGCCCCAGGGATTCCCGCTGGCTCTCCAGCACCTCCTCCTGGTCCAGGGCCAGCGCCCCGGGAGCCAGGAGAAGGGCCGCCAGAAGGACCAGGGCCAGCACCCGGACTAGAGCAGGGCCAGCACCAGCTGCAGCACCATTTTTAACAGGGGCAGCGCCACCAGCACCGCCGCGGCTCCCCCGGCAATTTCCAAAAAGGCGGCAATGCTCCCCTCCCCCGCGTCCCGGCACAAGGAGGAGGCCAGCCTGGTGACCACCGCCAGCCCCACCGTCTGGAGCATAGGGCGGAGGATGGTGGGGGATAGCTCCGCCAGGTCGGCCAGCTCCGTTAGCACGTCCCGGATGGTCTCCAGCAGAGGCAGGGTGTTCCACAGGAGCAGCACACAGGCGGCCAAGGTCAAAACGGCGGCCAGCTCCGGGGCCTTCTGCCGCACCACCACACCGCAGAGGGCGGCCGTTACCCCCACCGCGGCCAGCGCCATCATATCCATAGCCCATCACAACCCGAAGAGGGTCTTGACCAGCTCGAACAGATCGCTGATCTTCTGGACCACCATCATGAGCACCACAATCAGCCCCGCCAGGGTGGTCATGGTGGCCTGCTCCTCCCGGCCGGATCGGGTGAGCACCTGGTTGAGGACCGACACCAGAATCCCCACCGCCGCAATTTTGAATATCAGATCTACGTCCATGCCACAGCCTCCTTCAGCGGAAACGGCTCGTCCCCGCTTCTTCCGTTCCTCACACTCTATGCCGCCGGTGGGCGGGCTATGCCTGCTTTTCACAGGAGAATCAGGCAGAAGAGCCCCCCGGTGACCCCCAGGGCCACATACACCCGGAAGAGCCGTTTCTCCTCCTGGCGGGACTGGTCCAAACAGCCGTCCAGGGCCTCCCCCAGGCCCTCCAGGGCCCGGCGCTGGCTCTCCCCGTCGTACCGGCCCAGCACGTCCCCCACCTGGGCGAGCACCTGCTTGTCCGGTTCCGTCAGGGGCAGCGGGGTCTCCGCCAGGGCCTGCTGCCAGCTGTCCGTCCAGCTCTCCCCGCCCCCGGCGAGAAAGTTCTCCCGGCAGGCAGTGAAAAAGGTCCCGGCAGGGCCGGTTGTCTCCCCAGCCGCCTGGTCCAGCAGGTCCGTCAGGGGGCGCAGGGAAAAGGACAGCTCCCGGGTCAGCAGGGACAGAGCCCGGCGGAAGGCCCACAGGCAGGCTGTGCGCTTTTTCAGCTCCAACCCCCGCAGAACTCCCAGGCTGGCGCACCCCAGGAGAAGCAGGAGTTTTCCCAAAAGCTCCGCTCTCATGGTTTCCCCTCCCCGTCGGTGACCTGGTAGATCCGCTTGCCGCCTTTCCACTGAATCCACACCAAGCGGCGGAAAATCCCCTGGGCCAGCAGATCCCGGTACAAGGGGCGCAGGCACAGCTCCTCCCAGCCGGACCCGTGGGCGGTGGCCAGAAGGGTGACCCCGCACCCCGCCGCCTGGGTAATGGCCAGAAGGTCCGCCGGGTCGGTGATCTCGTCGGCGGCCAGAACCTGGGGGCTCATGGCCCGCAGGAGCATCATCATCCCCAGAGCCTTGGGGCAGTTTTCCAGCACGTCGGTCCGGGGGCCCAGGTCGTAGCGCAGGTTTCCCGCGCCCAGCTCCCCCCGCTCGTCCGCCACCCCTACCCGCAGGGGCGGCAGCCCGTCCCCCGAGGAGATACAGCGGATCAGGTCCCGGAGCAGGGTGGTCTTGCCCAGCCCCGGGGGGGAGAGAATCAGGGTGCTGGCCAGCCGTCCGCCCTCCAGCAGCTGAGGGATCAGCGGCCGGGCCACCCCCGGCACCGCCCGGGGCAGGCGGATGGCCAGGGAGGTCACCCGCCGGAAGGACTGGAGCTGTCCGTCCTGAACCGCCCCCTCTCCGCAGACGCCGATGCGCACCCCGCCGGCGGCGGTGACGTAGCCCCGGCGCAGCTGGTCCAGAATGGTGTGGACCGAGCCCTGCCCCGCTGTCTCCAGCACCCGGTGCAGGTCCTCCTGGGTTAGCGTACGGGCCTGCCAGGCGGGGCACGTCCACTCCTCCCCGCCGCTCACCGCCCGCAGGGGGAACCCCTCCCGCAGGCGCAGCTCCTCCAGGGGGCCCCGGGCCTTGTCCCCGCCCTGCGCCACCTCCTCCCGGAGAAACCGGGGAAGCACATGGTCAAAGGCTGTCATCCCATCCCCTCCTTTCCTCCCTATCCTATGAGAGGTTGTCCCGGGAGTATGCCTCTTGCCAAAGAAATCAGGGGCCTTTATAATAAGAGAAAAAAGAAAGGGTGGTTTGCCATGCGCGCTGTCGTCCTTATGGACAACGTTTCCAACAATCCCGCTCTCACCGCCCAGTGGGGGCTGTCTATTTATATTGAATATCAAGGCCGCCGGTACCTGCTGGACGCTGGAGCCGGACCGGAGTTTGCGGAAAACGCCAAGGTCCTGGGCATTGACCTGTCCCAGGTGGACTGCGGGATTCTCTCCCACGCCCACCACGACCATGCCGACGGCATGGATACCTTCTTCCAGGAAAACGCCGGCGCTCCCTTCTACCTGCGGGAGCCCAGCGGGGAAAACTGCTATGGCTGCAAGGACGATTTTCTGGAATACATCGGGATCAAAAAGGGCCTTCTGGAAACCTACCAGAACCGAATCTGCCGCACCGGGGACAAGACCGAGCTGGCCCCCGGCGTGTACCTGCTGGGCCACACCACCCCGGAGCTGGACTGCTGCGGCCAGATGCACCAGCAGTTTTTGAAAATTGCCGACCAGTTCATGTACGACGACTTCCGCCATGAGCAGAGTCTGATTTTCGACACCGACCAGGGGCTGGTGATCTTCAACAGCTGCTGCCACGCCGGCGCGGACGTGGTCATTCAGGAGGCCCAGGCCGCTTTCCCCGGCCGGAAGGTTCACGCCATCGTAGGCGGCTTCCATCTGTTTGCAATGCCCGTTGACCAGGTGCGCACCTTCGCCCACCGACTGGAGGAGACCGGAGTGGAGCATGTGGTCACCGGCCACTGCACCGGGCAGGACGCCTTTGAAATTCTGCGGGAAACCCTGGGGAACCGGGTCCGGCAGATGGAGGTTGGGCTGGAGATGGAGTTCTGACAAAGCAACAAGCCCCCGTCCGGTTTTTAGCCGGACGGGGGCTTGCGTTATATCCTTTTTAAGCCTTGGGCGGAGTGACCGGCGGAACGGGGGCTTTGCCGGTTTCGGGCTTTTTGACGGTCTCCACCACGCCGGCGGCCAGACCGGCCAGGCCCTGGATCTCCGAGGGGATGATGATCTTGGTGGCCTTGCCGTTGGCAGCAGACTGGAAGGCCTCCAGGGACTTGAGCTTGATGACCTGGTCGTTGGGGGAAGCCTCGTTCAGCAGCTTCAGGGAGTCGGCCATGGCCTGGTTCACCTTCAGGATGGCTGCGGCCTCTGCCTCGGCGGCCATGATCCGGGCCTGCTTCTCGGCGTCTGCCCGGAGAATCCGGGATTCCTTCTCGCCTTCCGCCACCAGGATCTGGCTCTGCTTCTGGCCTTCCGCCTGGAGGATGGATTCCCGGCGTTCCCGCTCGGCCCGCATCTGCTTCTCC
Organism: Clostridiales bacterium; assembly: GCA_004551945.1. Classification (GTDB taxonomy): domain Bacteria; phylum Bacillota; class Clostridia; order Oscillospirales; family Oscillospiraceae; genus Evtepia. The sequence goes on from SFPN01000005.1 coordinate 72,868, forward strand.
ATGGCGTTCTGGATGTCCTTGGGGGGCAGGATGTTCTTCAGCTCCACCCGGTTGACCTTGATGCCCCAGGGATCGGTGGCCTCGTCCAGGATGCTGCGCATCCGGGCGTTGATGATATCACGGGAGGTAAGGGACTGGTCCAGCTCCAACTCGCCGATGATGTTCCGCAGGGTGGTGGCGGTGAGGTTTTCAATGGCGTTCATGGGGTTTTCCACGCCATAGGCGTAGAGCTTGGGATCGGTAATCTGGAAGTAGAGCACGGTATCGATCTGCATGGTCACGTTATCCTTGGTAATGACGGGCTGAGGCGGGAAGTCCGCCACCTGCTCCTTCAGGGAGACCACCTTCAGCACCCGGTCGATGAAGGGGAGCTTCACGTGCAGGCCCACTCCCCACACGCTGTGGAAGGCGCCCAGGCGCTCAATGACATAGGCCTTGGACTGCTGGACCACCCGGATGCACCGGGCCAGGATCACCAGGATGACAACGATCAGGATAATCAGAGGGAGTTTCATTCAGCTGTACCATTTCCTTTCTGCAATACGGTAACGATTGCTTTTACACCTTCAATTCTGTCCACCTGGACCAGGGTTCCCTGGGGGATCACGTCCCCCGTCGCCGACCGCGCGGTCCAGATCGCGCCGCCGACCTTGATCTGCCCGGAGGCGTTCAGGTTGTCGATGGTCTCGGTAACCACACCCTCTTCCTCCAGAATGCGGTCTGCGTTGGTCTTTGCCTGCCTGGGCTGAATCCACTTCCGAGCCAGCGGCCGGATCACGGCCATGGCAATCACTGAGACGATGGCGAACAGAGCGATCTGCACCATCAGGCTGCCTCCCAGCCAGGCGGCAAACAGCGCCGCAAGGCTGCCCAGACAGAACCAGATGGAGACCAGACCCGCCGTAAGTCCCTCGATCCCGGCAAAAGCGATCAGCAGCACCAACCACAACATTGGCTCGTTCAAAGGCCCTTCCTCCTTCCTTACTCACAGGCGTTTCTTTGTTTCCGTTTCTTGCTTCCTTGATGATTTCATTGTATCATAAGTATACAAATTGGACAACCACCATTTTTCCGGAAAGCCGGGCCGTTTCCCCCGATTTCCGCCTTCCTCCCAGGGAATTTTTCTCAATCGCATCCGCTCCCTTGCGCGGAAGAGCTGGCTTTGTTATACTATGTGACACAGGATAAAATTTACAATCCTTTTCCCCTGTTTCCCGGGGAATCGCGTCTCTTGGAAAGGAGGGCGGCTTTGAAACTTCCCATTAAAAAGATCCTGCTCTACGGCGGGCTGGTTCTCCTGGGAATCGTGGTGATCTTCCTTGTGTGCAAGATCATGCTCAACCTGGGCTCCCTGGCCACGGGGCTGCGGGGCGTTCTCAGCTCTCTGCGGGCCATTCTGCTGGGTGCGGTTATGGCTTACCTGCTCTATCCCCTCACCCGGTTTGCCGAGCAGTATCTTCTCTACCACAACGTAAAGAAAAAGACGGCCCGGGGGCTGTCCACCGCCTTCGCCACCCTGGTGCTGCTGGCGGTGCTGGCCCTGTTCATCGCCGTTATCGTGCCCGAGCTGCTGCAAAACCTGCCGGAGCTGATCCGAAGCCTGCCCGGCATGATCCAGCGCTCCTTCGACCAGCTCTCCGCCTTTCTGGAGTCCCACGGGCAGGACGCCGGGATGCTGATCGATATCTCCAACCGGATCACCACCACCTTTACCAACTGGCTTCAGGACGATCCCCTCTCCACCCTCATGGACCTGGTCACCCGCATGGTGGACGTGGCCAGAAGCCTGCTGAACTTCGCCATCGGCATCATCGTCATGGTCTACCTGCTTATGAGCCGGGACCAGTTCGTGGGCCAGGGGAAAAAGCTCCTCTTCGCCCTGGTGAAAAAACGCAGCACCTGCGACACGATTCTCAGGCACCTGCGGGCCATCAACCAGATTTTCAGCGGCTTTGTCTCCGGAAAGCTCCTGGACTCCCTGATTATCGGCATCCTCTGCAGCATCGTCCTGTCCATCCTGAACATACCCTACACCATGCTCATCAGCGTCATCGTGGGCATCACCAACATCATCCCCGTTTTCGGCCCCTTCTTCGGCGCCATCCCCAGCGCTTTGCTGCTGCTGCTCACCGACCCGGGCAAGTGCCTGGTGTTCATCATCTTCATCATCATTCTCCAGCAGGTGGACGGCAACATCATCGGCCCCAAAATTCTGGGCGACTCCACGGGCCTGTCCGCCTTCTGGGTCCTCTTCGCCCTGCTGCTCTTTAACCACCTGATGGGCTTCTGGGGAATGCTTCTGGGCGTGCCCCTTTTCGCCTCCTTCTATTATTTGCTCCGGGAGTTTATCAATGCCCGTCTCCGCAAAAAAAATCTGCCGGTGGCCACCACAGAGTACATCCATATTATGGGGATCGACGACAACGGCACCGTCAGCTACGCCGATCCCCAGGTGATCAATTTCCGCCCCTTAATCCGCGGGGAGGACAGCCTTCTGGCCCAGCTGCGCCAGTGGCTGGCCCACCCCACCCTGCGGAAAAAATCCATCCCGCCCCAGGAGAATCCCCAAGACCACGAGGACTCCCCGGACGATCCCACGTAATCTGCCACGGAGGTGAGCCTTTCCATGCGCAAGCAAACCAGCCGCCGGGTGGCCCTGTGCGGGGTCCTGGCCGCGATGATGATCGTGGTGATGCTTCTCGGCACCATAATCCCCCTGTCCACCTATGCCTGCCCCGCCCTGGCGGGGGTGATTTCCATCCCGGTGATCTGGGAGTTCGGCGCCCCCACCGGCGGGCTGCTCTACGCCGCCGTGTCCATTCTGAGCCTGCTGCTCACCCCGGACAAGGAGGCCGCCCTGCTCTTTGCCCTGCTGCTGGGGTGGTACCCCATCCTGCGGCCCAAGCTCCAGCATCTCCGCCAGCGGCCGCTGCGGATCATCCTGAAGCTGGTGATCTTCAACCTGGCTATCTGCCTGGTGTACGCCCTGCTTCTCTTTGTGTTTACCTCCCCGGACCTGCAGGCTGAGGCCACCGGGTACACCCTGCCCCTGCTGATGGGCACCCTGGTCCTGGGCAACGTAACCTTCTTTGTCTACGACCTGCTTCTGGCCCGGGTCAGCAACCTGTACGTTTACCGGCTGCGGCCCAAGCTCTTCTCCTCCCACTTCTGAAACGAAAACGAGGTACCTTTCCCTATGAAACAGAAAATCCTGTCCCTGCTTCTTTTGTGCTGCCTGTCTTTTTCTCTGGCAGTCCCCGCCTCGGCGGCCTCCTCTCTTCCCTTCTCTGACGTGCCCAGCAATATCTGGTATTACACCTATGTAAAGGACCTGTACGACTCCAAGGTCATCAACGGCACCACTGCGACCACCTTCTCCCCCCAGGGGACGGTGACCTTCGGCCAGGCCCTGAAGTTGATTCTGCTGGCCGCCGGGTATGAGGAGCAGGCCCCCACCACCACCCACTGGGCCAGCGGCTACTACCGGCTGGCCAGCCAAAAGGGCTTTCTCCCTTCCAACCTCAACCTGACCCTGGACCAGCCCATCACCCGCCTGCAAATCGCGTCCATCGCGGTCCGGACCCTGGGGCTCACCCGCACCAGCAGCAAGTCCCCCTTCTCGGACACCACCGACCAGTCCGCCCTGATTCTCTATGACCACGGGGTGTTCACCGGTGTCGAGACCGAAACCGGACTTCTGTTCAAGCCCAACGACAACATCACCCGGGCGGAGGTCAGCGCTGTAATCTGGCGGATTGACCAGCTTGAGGAGGAGAACACCCCCACCACGCCGGCCCCGCCGGCGGAGGAAACCGGCGACTACTTCTACTTTGGCGGCAAGAAGGTCTATGTGGTGGAGGAGCTGCCCAAGTCTACCTATGACAATTCCCTCTTCCAGGTCAATGAAAACGGGTTTCTCACCTACGACAGCGACGAGTACACCTGCAAAATCGGCATCGACGTCTCCCGGTATCAGGAGAACATTGACTGGGCGGCCGTGAAGGGAGCCGGGGTCCAGTTTGCCATGCTTCGCCTGGGCTACCGGGGCTACGGCACCGGCGCCCTGGTGATGGACCCCTACTTCCAGCAGAACATCCAGGGCGCCCAGGCCAACGGCATTGAGGTAGGGGTCTACTTCTTCTCCCAGGCTATCACCCCGGAGGAGGGGGCCGAGGAGGCCCGGTTCTGCCTGAACACCCTGAAGGGCTACCACATCACCTACCCCATCGTCTTTGACTGGGAGTCCTATGACAGCAGCCTGGAGCCCCGGACCGACGGGCTGGACGACAAGATCCTCACCCAGTGCGCCGTGGCCTTCTGCGAGGAGGTAGAGGCAGCGGGGTACCAGTCCATGGTTTACTCCAACCTGACCTACTTCTACCTGCACTTTGACCTGAACCAGCTGGTGGACTACCCCCTCTGGCTGGCTCAGTATAACTCCCGCCCCTCCTTCTACTATCACTTCGACATCTGGCAGTACTCCGGCACTGGTAAGGTGCCCGGCATCGACGGAAACGTGGACCTGAACATCCACTTCATCCCCAAGAAATAAAAACCATCGCCTCCCCGTGCAGTTTCTGCGCTGGGAGGCGATGTTCTGTTACCCTTTATCAAATTCCATGGCCTGCCGGTAGAATGCGTCCACCTGGGTCAGGTCGGGCAGATAGAGGTGGCTAACGGTTTTCAGGGCCTCCTGGTCGCTGTAGGGGTCGGCCACACCGGCCACCCGGTAGCCTGCCAGGAAGGCCGTTTTGGCCCCGTGGACCGCGTCCTCAAAGACCCAGGTCTCCCCGGTGCGGGTGCCCATCCGGTCCCGGGCCCGGTGGTAAATCTCCGGGGAGCGCTTGTCCACCCCCAGCTCCCCGCAGGTGTAGATCTCGTCCAGCAGGGGGAGCAGGCCGGCGGTCACCAGCCCCTCCACAATCACAGATCGGTCCGTAGCGGTGGCCAGGGTGATGCCCACCCCATGGCAGCGGAGCCCCTCTAAAAATTCCTTGGCTCCCGGCTTAGCCTTAACCTGGTGGCGGTAAAAGTCCCGGATCACCCCGTTGATGCCGTCCTCAATCTCCCGGTGGGACAGAGGCAGCTCATAGGCGTCCTTCAGGTAGACCGCGCACTGGGCCAGGCTCATAGGAAAGAGAATGGCCCGGAGGCCTGGCTGGGCCTCAATTCCCAGGGAGGCTAAGTACCGCACCCCCACGGTGTCCCACATACCCATGGAGTCCAGCAGGGTGCCGTCCGCGTCAAAAATTGCCCCTCGAATCACAGGCCATTCCCCCTTTTTCGCTCTTTTTTGCAGATAAGATAGTTTAGTGTAACAAAAAATTGCCCTCTGGTCAAGCACCTGGGAACGTGGTACCATAGAGGAAAGCAACCTTCCCTGGAAAGGAGACCTTACGCCCATGTCTGACGCCGCCTGTTTTGTTTTTGGAGCCGGGCCCTTTTACGGCCTGGTCCGCTCCCCCCAGCCCGGAGACTGCATCCTGGCCGCTGACGGAGGCTACCGCCACTGCCAGGCAGCAGGACTTCAGCCGGACCTGCTGCTGGGGGATTTTGACTCCCTGGAAACCCTGCCCCCGGGGCTGGAAACCCGGACCTTCCCGCCGGAAAAGGACGACACGGACACCATGCTGGCCGTGAAAGCCGGTCTGGAGCTGGGATTTCGGACCTTTCACCTCTACGGCGGCACCGGCGGGCGCATGGATCACACCCTGGCCAACCTCCAGACCCTGGGCTACTTGGCCCGGAAGGGAGCCAGAGGATATCTGTACAATCAGCACACCGTCTTTACCGCCCTCTGGAACGACCGCCTCACTCTGCCCCAGCGGGCGGAGGGGATTTTCTCCGTGTTCTGCCTGGGCGGGGAGGCCACAGGGGTCTCCATCCGGGGCGGACAGTATCCCCTGGACCGGGGCACCCTCTCCCCCTTCTTCCCCCTGGGGGTCAGCAACCACTTCCAGGGCCAGCCGGTGGAAATTTCCGTGGAGGACGGATGTTTGCTTGTCAGCTGGGAACTTGCCGAACCATAAAAACGCCCCGCCGGAACCATATCCGGTTGCACCTGTAAAATAAAAGTAGACACTCAAAAAAGTGTGGGTGTCTACTTTTTTCGTAGTATAATGAATTTGGAAAGGAAGTGAAGATATGGGCAAGAA
>SFPN01000025.1 GCA_004551945.1 Clostridiales bacterium
GAGGCCCAGACCCGGAAGCTCTTCAAGGTCTGCGTCATGCGGGACATCCCCATCTTCACCTTCATCAACAAGATGGACCGGGAGGCCCGGGACCCCTTTGAGCTCTGCGAGGAGATCGAAAAGGAACTGGGCATCGACACCTACCCCGTCAACTGGCCCATCGGCTCCGGCAAGGAGTTTCTGGGGGTCTATGACCGGAACAAGAAGGAAATCATCCACTTCTCCTCCAACACCAACGCCAAAAAGTCCGGCACCACCCAGATCGACCTGGACGACCCCATCCTCACGGACATGCTGGGCCAGGCCAAGCGGGACCAGCTCATTGAGGAGATCGAGCTGCTGGACGGGGCTTCCTGCGAGTTCGACTTGGACCGGGTGCGCCACGGCAAGCTCTCCCCGGTGTTCTTCGGCTCCGCCCTTACCACCTTCGGCGTGGAGCCTTTCCTGGAGGACTTTCTCCGGATGACCACCCCGCCTCTGCCCCGCCACTCCAGCGACGGGGAGATTGACTCCATGGACGACGCCTTCTCCGCCTTCGTCTTTAAGATCCAGGCCAACATGAACAAGGCCCACCGGGACCGGATCGCCTTCATGCGGGTGTGCTCCGGCCGGTTCGACGCGGACAAGGAGGTCTACCACGTCCAGGGCAAGAAGAAGCTGAAGCTCTCCCGGCCCCAGCAGCTGATGGCCGCCGAGCGGGAGATCATCGAGGAGGCCTACGCCGGGGACATCATCGGCGTGTTCGACCCGGGTATTTTCTCCATCGGGGACACCCTCTGCGCCCCGGGGAAAAAGTTCCGCTTCGACCCCATCCCCACCTTCTCCCCGGAGCACTTCGCCCGGGTGCGTCCCCTGGACACCATGAAGCGCAAGCAGTTCCTCAAGGGCGCGGAGCAGATCGCCCTGGAGGGCGCCATCCAGATCTTCAAGATCCCCTACACCGGCATGGAGGAGGTCATTGTGGGCGTGGTGGGCACCCTGCAGTTCGACGTGTTCCAGTACCGGCTGCGCAGCGAGTACAACGTGGAGATCCGCATGGAGACCCTGCCCTATGAGTATCTCCGCTGGATCAAGGAGCCGGAGGAGTTCCACGAGACCGACCTGATCCTGGGCAACGACACCAAGCTGGTGGAGGACTACAAGGGCAACAAGCTGCTGCTCTTCTCCTCCTTCTGGTCCATCAAGTGGGTCTCCGACCACAACCCCCAGCTGGTCCTCACCGAGTTCAACGAGAAGAACAACGAGGACGACGAGTAAGCATCGCAGATTTTCGCCGCCCCGGCGGCGAAGCGGGTCCAAAAAGATTTGATAAGGAGGCAGTGTTATGAAACCTTTGATTATCGGCATCGCCGGCGGCACTGGTTCGGGCAAAACCACCCTGGTGGACCGGCTGAAGGAACAGTTCGGCGACGACATCAGCGTCCTGACCCACGACAGCTACTATGCCGCCCATCATGACCTCACCCTGGAGGAACGCCAGGCTCTCAACTATGACCACCCGGCCTCCTTTGACACCGACCGGATGATCCAGGACCTGGAGGATCTGAAGGCCGGCAAAACCATCCACTGCCCGGTGTATGACTACACCGTTCACGACCGGCTGGAGGAGACCCGCGAGATCGCCCCCAACAAGGTCATCATCGTGGAGGGCATCCTGGTCTTTGACAACAAGGCCCTGCGGGATCTCATGGACATCAAAATCTTCGTGGACACCGACGCCGACGTGCGCATCCTCCGCCGCATCCTCCGGGACGTGAAGGAGAGGGGCCGCACCCTGGACTCGGTGATCGAGCAGTACTTATCCACGGTCAAGCCCATGCATGAGCAGTTTGTGGAGCCCGCCAAGCGGTATGCCGACGTGATCGTCCCCGAGGGCGGACAGAACCTGGTGGCCCTCATGATGATTATTCAGCGCATCGCCTACCACATTGAGCACGGGGACATTGTCTCCGAGCAGTAAGGAGGCTCTTCTATGTCCCAACGACCCATGCGCCGGAAGGACCGGCAGCTGCCCCAGGAGGAGGCTTGGGCCCTTCTTGAGAAGGGCGGCCACGGGGTCCTCTCCGTCACCGGCGACGGGGGCTGGCCCTATGGGGTCCCCATGAACTTCATCACCCTGGACGGCTGCCTCTACCTTCACTGCGCCCGGGAGGGCCACAAACTGGACAGCATCGCCCGGGACGACCGGGTGTGCTTTACCGTGGTCACCAAGGCCCAGCCCGTCCCCGAGCACATCACCACCCTCTACGAAAGCGTTATCGTCTTTGGCCGGGCCAGCCTGGTGGAGGAGGAGGACCAGCGCCTGGCAGTGCTGGATCAGCTCATCTCCGATTTAGGCCAGGTGAGCCCGGCGCTGAAAGCCCGGTACATCCAGGCCAAGCAGGCCAAAACGGGGCTCATCCGCATCCAGCCGGTGCAGGTCACCGGCAAGGCCAGCCGGAACTACGTCCCCGTGGAGAAGCGGATGTGACCCGGAACCCCTTGCAATCCCTGCCGTTTCAGGCTATAATATGTTTTTCCAAGCCTGAAACGAAATTCCTTTGAAAGGATTTGAAGCCAATGCAACGCACAGAGATCGCCCGCATCTTCGCGGACATGGAACACTACGGCGGTCAGGAAGTGACCGTCTGCGGCTGGGTGCGCACCATCCGCGACATGAAAAACTTCGGCTTTATCGAGCTCAACGACGGCTCCTGCTTCAAGAGCCTCCAGGTGGTGTTCGACAGCAACCTGGACAACTACAAGGAGATCGCCAAGCAGAACGTGGGCGCCGCCCTCATTGTAAAGGGCAATGTGGTCCTCACCCCCGAGGCCAAGCAGCCCCTGGAGGTGAAAGCCGTCTCCGTGGAGGTGGAGGGGCCCTCCGCTCCCGAGTATCCCCTGCAGAAGAAGCGTCACGGGGTGGAGTTTCTGCGCACGGTGGCCCATCTGCGCCCCCGGACCAACCTGTTCTCCGCCGCCTTCCGGGTGCGCTCTGTGGCTGCCTTCGCCATCCATGAGTTCTTCCAGGAGCGGGGCTTTGTCTATGTCCACACCCCCATCATCACCGCCTCCGACTGCGAGGGCGCCGGTGAGATGTTCCGGGTCACCACCCTGGACCCCGCCGATCCCCCCCGGACGGAAAACGGCGAGGTGGACTTCAGCCAGGACTTCTTCGGCAAGCCCGCCAGCCTCACCGTCTCCGGCCAGCTGAACGCGGAGAACTTCGCCATGGCCTTCGGCAACGTGTACACCTTCGGCCCCACCTTCCGGGCTGAGAACTCCAACACCCAGCGCCACGCCGCCGAGTTCTGGATGATCGAGCCGGAGATGGCTTTCTGCGACCTGGCCGGCGACATGGACGTGGCCGAGGCCATGATTAAGTATGTGATCCGGGCCGTGCTGGAGCGCTGCCCCCAGGAGATGCAGTTCTTCAACTCCTTCGTGGACAAGGGCCTGCTGGAGCGGCTGGAGCACGTGGCCAACGCCGACTTCGGCCGGGTGACCTACACCGAGGCCGTGGAGATCCTCATGAAGCACAACGACAAGTTCGACTTCAAGGTGGAGTGGGGCACCGACCTGCAGACCGAGCACGAGCGGTACCTTACCGAGCAGGTATACAAGCGCCCGGTGTTCGTCACTGACTATCCCAAGGACATCAAGGCCTTCTACATGCGCTTAAACGACGACGGCAAGACCGTAGCCGCTGCCGACTGCCTGGTGCCCGGCATTGGCGAGATCATCGGCGGCAGCCAGCGCGAGGAGCGCCTGGACGTGCTGGAGGCCCGCATCAAGGAGTTGGGCATGAACCCCGAGGACTACTGGTGGTACCTGGACCTGCGCCGCTACGGCTCCTGCAAGCACGCCGGTTTCGGCCTGGGCTTCGAGCGGATGGTCATGTACCTTACCGGCATCGCCAACATCCGCGATGTTCTGCCTCACCCCAGAACCGTGGGCAGCGCAGACTTCTAAGGACGCTGAAACACAGAATCCGGGTCTGCCGCTTGAATCGGGCAGAACGTCGGGGCCCCATCGCAGATGGGGCGGCGCTGTGCGCCGTACAAGCGTTTTGCCTCAGGCAAAACCTTGGCGCAGGGGCAATTCACTTGCCCCGAGCATGTTCAATCCCATCGGGGCCCCCATACAGCTTGCTGTATGGGGAATCTGCCCCATCCCAGAACCGTGGGCAGCGCGGACTTCTAAAAAACAAGCAAAAAATCTCCCTCATCCGAGGGAGATTTTTTGTTCATCGGGGTTGTGGTCTCCTCCAACGCCGTCGTAGGGGCGCTTCACGAAGCGCCCGCTCAGCGCGACAGGTGTCCGCCTGCCCAGCGGGGGCCCCATTTCTCTGGAGAAATGGGGAAAAGAGCAGGGGGGGAGAGAGGTTCTCTCCCCCTGGACCCCTTCTCTCTGGTTGGCGGAAACTTGCTGGGTTCGTGTTTTTTCGTTTGGTGGGGCTGCCGCTTTCTCATTGTGACGCCGGTCAAAAGCGCGCCCACCGGCTGGGCGCGCATGGAGTGGGCAGGTACCCTGCAATGATAAAAGCGGCCGTTCCGAGTGTTCGGAACGGCCGCTTGCTGCTCTTACAGCAACGCGTATTTTCTGGCGTAGGCCTCGTAGGCTTCCCGGAAGCTGAGGCTGCCGCCCTTTACGTTGTCCAGGTAGCCGTGGACGTCCAGGCTGTCGTGGGACATCTCAATGAGGCACCCGGCAATGTTGGAGCAGTGGTCGGCCACCCGCTCCAGGTTGGTGAGCAGATCGGACCAGACGAAGCCCAGCTCGATGGTGCACTCCCCTTTTTGCAGCCGGAGAATGTGACGGGTGCGCAGCTGCTCCTTGAGGGTATCCACCACCTCTTCCAGAGGCTCCACCTGGGCGGCCCGGACGGGGTCGTTGTTCAGGAAGGCCTCCAGAGCCAGGTCCATCACCTCGCCCACGGCGGCGGTGAGCACCGACAGCTCCTTCTTGGCGTGCTCGGAGAACTCCAGCCCCTTGTTCTGCATCTCTTCCGCAGACTCCAGCACGTTCACCGCGTGGTCGGAAATCCGCTCAAAGTCCCCGATCAGGTGGAGCAGCTTCACCGCCTGGCGGCTGTCCGCCCCGCTTAAGTCGGAGCCTCCCAGCTTCACCAGGTAGGTGCCCAGCATGTCCTCATACTGGTCCACCTCGTCCTCTGTCTCCCGGACCGCCTGGGCTACCTTGGCGTCATAGTTCTTCACCGAGGCGCAGGCAGTTTTCATGGCGTCCATGGCGATGCGGGCCATGGTCTCCGCCACCTCCGTGCACCGGGACAGGGCGACGGCAGGGGTGGCCAGCAGGCGCTCGTCCAGGATTTGGATCTGGTCGGGGGCCTGGGTGTCGGGGATGATCTTGCAGGCCAGCTTTTCCAGCAGACCGGAGAAGGGGAAGAGCAGGGCGGTGCAGAGCAGGTTAAAGGCCGTATGCACCACGGCAATGCCCAGCTGGTCAATGGGATTTGCCACGAAGGCAAACTGAACCACGGCGTTGATTCCATAGAAGATCACCAGCCACACCACGGTGCCCACCACGTTAAAGAGCAGGTGGACGATGGCTGTCCGCCGGGCGTTCTTGTTGGTGCCCACAGAAGAGAGCAGGGCCGTCACGGTGGTGCCGATGTTCTGGCCCATGATGATGGGAATGGCCGCCCCGTAGGTCACCTGCCCGGTGGCGGACAGGGCCTGAAGGATACCCACAGAGGCGGAGGAGCTTTGAATGATGGCCGTGAGAGCCGCCCCGGCCAGCACGCCCAGAATGGGGTTGGTGAACATCAGCAGAAGGTTTTGGAACTCGGGAATCTCCTTCAGGCCGGCCACCGCGCCGCTCATGGTTTCCATGCCGAACATGAGAACGGCAAAGCCCAGGAGAATCATGCCAATGTCCTTTTTCCGCTCTTTCTTGCTCACCATGGTCAGGATGATGCCGATGAGGGCCAGGACCGGGGTAAAGGAGCTGGGCTTGAGCAGCTTGACAAAGAAATTGCCGCTCTCCAGCCCGGTGAGGCTCAGGATCCAGGAGGTGACGGTGGTGCCCACGTTGGCGCCCATAATCACCCCGATGGCCTGGCGCAGAGAGAGCAGACCGGAGTTTACAAAGCCCACCACCATCACCGTGGTGGCCGAGGAGCTTTGGATCACGGCGGTGACGCCCATACCCGTGAGAAAGCCCAGGAACTTGCGGGAGGTCAGCTTGCTCAGCAGCATTTTCAGGCTGCTGCCGGCGGACTTTTCCAGATAGGAGCCCATCAGATTCATGCCGAACAGGAATAAGCTGAGGCCTCCTACCAAAGTCAAAACATCGAATAGATTCATAGTTCAATCCTCATTCACATTTTACAGTTTCGGTCCCTTATTTCTAACAAAAATTTTACAAGAAATAAGTAAAATGAACCACCAGAAATAGGTTAAATCTATGTTAAATCCAGAGATGCAGAATCACTGATGGAAAGCCTTCCACCAGTGAATCAAAGGAAAACAGAGAATGAAGAATTGTGTGATTGCTATTATCGTTCTGACCGCTCCGCGGGCACATAGGGCGCGCCGTTTTTGGAGCGGCTGCCGGTGATGGCGTATTCCACCCACTCGGCCAGGTTGGTGGCGTGGTCGCCGATACGCTCCAGGTACTTGGCCACCATCAGGATATCCAGGCACTCTTCCCCCCGGCTGCTGTCGGAGGCGATGATGGCGATCAACTCCTGCTTGATCCGGTGGAACCAGCCGTCCACCACGTCGTCATAGGCGATCACAGCCCGGGCCAGGTTCAGGTCCAGCCGGACGAAGGCTTCCACGCTCTCCCGGACCATGCGGATGGCCTCCTCAGCCATCTGCTCCAGATGGGTCCGGTTCTCCAGACCCGAGGCGCGGATGAAGCCGGACAGCTCGGCAATGTCCGAGGCCTGGTCGCCGATACGCTCCAGGTCTGTGACCATTTTCAGGGCGGCGGTGACCCGGCGCAGGTCGCTGGCCACCGGCTGCTGCCGGAGCAGAAGCTTGGTGCACAGGCTCTCGATCTCCCGCTCCATAGCGTCGATCTCGCTGTCGATGGCAAAGACGTGCTCCTCCAGTTCCCGGGCGTCGGGTTCCGCCCCGTCCAGGGTTTTCACGGACAGGCCGATGGCGTCCTGGCACAAAGCGCCCATCTCGGTCATGAGGGCATACATTTTTTTCATCTGCCGGTTGTACAGATCCCGCATCAGCCAAACCTCCCCGAAATGTAAGATTCCGTCCGCTCATCCGTGGGCATGGAGAAGATCTGGTCCGTGGGGCCGAACTCCACCAGCTCCCCCATGAGGAAGAAGGCGGTCTTGTCCGACACACGGGCAGCCTGCTGCATGTTGTGGGTCACCATGACCACGGTGTACTTCTGTTTCAGCTCCACAGCCAAATCCTCGATCTTGGCGGTGGAGATGGGGTCCAGGGCAGAGGTGGACTCGTCCATCAGCAGGACTTCCGGCTGGTTGGCCAGAGCCCGGGCGATGCACAACCGCTGCTGCTGTCCGCCGGAGAGTCCCAGGGCGCTGGACTTCAGCCGGTCTTTCACTTCATCCCAGATGGCGGCGTCCCGGAGGGACTTTTCCACCAGCTGGTCCAGGGTTGCCCGGTCACGGATTCCGTGGGTCCGGGGGCCGTAGGCCACATTGTCGTAGATGCTCATGGGGAAGGGATTGGCCTTCTGGAACACCATACCCACCTGCTTGCGCAGCCATGTGGCGTCAAGGTCCTTGTCGAAAATGTTCTGACCCTCGAAGCATACTTCACCTTCAATGCGCACCCCGGGTACCAGGTCGTTCATGCGGTTGAGGGTCTTGAGGAATGTGGACTTGCCGCAGCCGGAGGGGCCGATGAGAGCTGTAATCTCGTTGGCCGGAATGGCGACGTTGATCTCTTTCAGGGCGTGGTGGCCCTTGTCCTGATCGGACGCCTTCTTCCCCGCTGCGCCGTACCACAGGTTTAAATTTTTTGTGGTGATGATATCCGCCATGGGGTATCCTCCTTTTGCGATTAGTGACGTTTCAGTTTCTTGCCGGCCAGGTTGGCGGCGCCGTTGATGATAAACACCAGCAGCATCAGAATGGCGGCCACGGCAAAGGCCACGCCGGTCTCTCCCCGCTCGTTGGCGTAGACATACAGGGCAACGGTAAGGGTTGCGGAGGAGGACTGAAGGGACTGGGCAAAGCCGTTGAGCACCAGGCCGAACCCGGCGGTAAAGAGCAGGGCGGCCGACTCGCCCACGATCCGGCCCACAGCCAGGATGCAGCCGGTGACGATGCCGTCCACGGCGTTGGGCAGAACCACGGTGCGCACCATCCGCCACTTCCGGGCGCCCAGAGCCAGGGCCCCTTCCCGGTAGGACTGGGGCACGGTCTTCAGGCTCTCCTGGGTGGTCCGCATGATGGTGGGCAGGATCATCAGCACCAGGGTCAGGCCGCCGGCTAAGATGCCCTGCTGCAGGCCCATGATCTGAATGAAGAAGAGCATACCCACCAGGCCGAAGAGGATGGAGGGCAGACCAGAGAGGGTCTCCGCCGCGTACTCAATGAGGGCCACCAGCCGGTGGCTCTTGGCGTACTCCGTCAGGTAGATGGCGGCGCCCACCCCCAGGGGCAGGACCACTGCCAAGGCCACCAGGATGATGTACAGGGTGTTGAGGATGTTGGGCAGAATGCCGATGGTGTCGTTGATATAGCTGCTCTGGGTGGAGAGCAGGCTCCAGCTGATGTTGGGAAGGCCGCGATAGAAAATATAGCTGATGAGGAAGATCAGCAGGGCGCAGGTGATGCCGGCGCACAGATACAGCAGAAACTTCATCCCATGGTTATAGGCTCTGCGGGAGGCAGACATTCCTTTCATATCACCCCTCCTTCCGTCCCTTGATGAGGACGTTCAGCAAGACGTTGATGAGCATGATGAACAGGAAGAGCACCAGGCCCACGGAGAACAGGGACTGCCGCCACAGGGAGCCGTAAGCGGCGTAAGACATTTCCGAGGCGATGGCGGTGGTGAGGAAGCGCACCGGCTGGAACAGGCCCGGCATGTTGGGCACGTTGCCGGAGACCATGATGATGGCCATGGCCTCGCCGATGGCGCGGCCCACACCCAGGACCACTGCGGTAGCCACGCCGCTGCGGGCAGCGGGGAAGGAGACCCGGAAAGCGGTTTCCAGCTCCGTTGCCCCCAGGGCCAGGGAGGCCTGCTCATACTCCTCGGGCACAGCCCGGAGGGAGGTTTCCGCCACCTGGATGATGGAGGGCAGAATCATCACCGCCAGCACCAGGATGGCTGCCAGCAGGGTCGCGCCGGAGGCCAGGCGGAAGGTCTTCTGAATGGCGGGAACCAGAACGATCATACCCACCAGGCCGTAAACCACCGAGGGGATGCCGGCCAGCAGCTCCACCGCCGTGTGGATCACCGCCGCCAGCCTGGGCGGCGCTGCCTTGGCCAGGAAGATGGCGGTCATGAGGCCCAGAGGGACCCCCAGGACCACCGCCCCGGCGGTGCCGTAAATGGAGGTAAGCAGGAAGGGCAGGATGCCGTAGGCGCCGGTGCTGGGGGACCAGGTCTTTCCAAAGAGGAAGTCCAGGAAGCCCACCTCCCGGATGGCGGGCACGCCGGAGAGGATCAGGTAGATGCTGATGAAGAGCACAAAGGCCACCGCCACGATCCCGCACAGCAGGAAGAGCAGGCTCATCCCCCGCTCCAGGGCGTTTCGGCCCAGGGAAGCTTTCATAGACGCGTCCTCCCTTTTTGCTGCCCTGCCCCGTTTCCGGGGCAGGGGTGCCAATTCTGTCATAGGGGTTTCCTCAGCTCAGGGCTCAGGCCACAGGCACGGCGCCGGCGGTACGGATGAGGTCGTTGGCGTCAGCGGAGGTAGCAAAGTCGAAGAAGGCCTGGGCAGCTTCGCTCAGCTGGGTGTCGGCCTTGGTGACCAGCAGGAAGGGGCGCTGGATCACATAGCTGCCGTCCAGAACGGTCTCCTCGGAGCAGGCAACGCCGCCCACGGTGACCATCTTGATGCCTTCCTGGTTCTCAGCGGAGGACAGGGAAGCATAGCCGATGGCGTTGGGGTTGCTCTTGACAGCCTCGATGACAGCGCCGGTGGAGGTCAGCTCCTGGCTCAGCACGCAGGTGTCCTCGGTGCCGGTGATGGACTCAAAGCCGTCGCGGGTGCCGGAACCAGCTTCACGGCCGATGCAGGCGATGGCGCCGGCCTCGCCGCCCAGCTCAGACCAGTCGGAAACTTCGCCGGTGAAGATGGAGGCGATCTGCTCCAGGCTCAGGTCTTCCACGGGGCAGGCCTCGTTCACGATGACAGCGATGCCGTCCAGGGCAACCACGGTGCCCTCCAGGCCCTTCTCGGTCTCTTCGTCCTTCAGATTACGGGAGGACAGGCCGATGTCGCAGCTGCCGGTGCTGACAGCCTCGATACCGGTGCCGGAGCCGGTGGGATCGTAAGTAACCGTCACGCCGCTGTTGTCAGCCATGAACTGCTCGGACAGAGCGCCGATAACCTTTTCCATGGAGGTGGAGCCGTTGGTGGAGACGGTGCCGGAAATGGTGGTTCCTTCGGTCTGGGCATCCTGGGCGGGTTCCTCGGCGGTGCCGCCGCAGCCGGCCAGAGACAGGGCCAGAACCGCGGAGGCGGCCAGGACACACATGGTCTTTTTCAGATTGCTTTTCATTGTTTTTCCCTCGTTTCTTTGAATTTCTTGGGTATGGCTTTAGTTTACCCACCCCGGGTTAAAGAAAAAACCAAAGTAGTATAAAGTTTATGTTAAATGCCGCCCTTGATCCGAGCCCAGGGCAAAAGAAACAGCCGCTCCGTCCAAAAGGACGAAGCGGCTGGGTTTTGTGTCAGCGATTCAGGTCAGATCAGCTGCTGCTCGTTGATGATGAGCTTAAACTGCAGGCCCAGGGTCTCCGCCGCCTTGCGGCAGAGGGTCATGCGGTTTAAGAAGATCTCAAAGTAGTCCATCACCGACCCGTAGCGGGTGTCGATGTGGAGCTTGAGCTTGATGAGGGTCTTGCTCTCGTTGATCTTCAGCTCGGCCTTGGTGACGGAATAGTTCACCCGGTCGTGGATATCAAACTTGGAAGTGTCCTGGTTGCGCACCCGGCTGCGGCGCACGTCGGACTTATCCGCCAGAATCAGGGCGGCGGCCAGGGGGCTCACCGGGGTGCCGGTGCCCTCGTCGTGGTTGCCGATGGCTGTGACCACCTCGGCAATCTCCGCCGGGTCCATGTGCATGTGGTCCAGCAGGCGGAATGCCATGACGGCTCCGCTCTGAGAGTGGTCAATGCGGTTGACCAGGTTGCCGATGTCGTGGAGGAAGGCGGCAATCTGCACCAGCTCCACTTCCCGGGGGGAATAGCCCAGGGTCTCCAGAATGTACTTGCTGTTGGCAGCCACCAGCCCCACATGGGCAAAGCTGTGCTCGGTAAAGCCCAGGGCGATGAGGGACTCGTCTGCCTTTTGGATATAGGTCCGGATCCCCGGATCCTTCTTAATCTGCTCAAATGTAATCAAACAATCACTCCTTCCGAAATGTTAAGGTTATGGTCGTGCCGGTTCCCGGTTCACTGTCCAGGACCAGCCGTGCGTTGTGGTATTGTGCCCCGTGCTTGACGATGGACAGGCCCAGGCCCGTGCCGCCCACCCGGCGGGAGTGGCTCTTGTCCACCCGGTAGAACCGCTCGAAAACCCGTTCCTGCTGGCCCTTGGAGATGCCGATTCCCGTGTCCGCAACGGACAGGACAGCGCTCTCCCCGGTGCCGCTGACCCGGACGGTGACGCGGCCCCCGTCCTTGTTGTACTTGATGGCGTTATCGCACAGGTTATAGACCATCTCGTTGAGGATGCGCCACACCCCCTGGATGATCTGATGGTCCCCCTCCAGCCGCAGGGTGATGTTCCGCTTGGCGGCCATGGGGCGCAGGTTCTCCAGAATGTCACCGGACAGAGCATACAGGTCCACTGCCTCGGTGGCCAGCTCCTGGGAGCCCTCGTCCAGGCGGGAAAGCTTCAGGATATCGTCCACCAGGGCGATAAGCTGGCTGCACTCCTTATAGATATCCCCGGCAAACTCCTTCATCTTGTCCGGCTCCACCAGGCCCTCTTTCATGAGCTCGGCAAAGCCGGAGATGGAGGTGAGGGGGGTTTTCAGCTCGTGGGAGACGTTGGCGGAAAACTCCCGCCGGAGGCTCTCCCGCTCCTCCCGCTCGGTGACGTCCACCATGAGGATCACCGCGCCGGTGACCTGGCCGTTGGCAGCCACGGGGCTGGCCAGGATCTCCAAGATCCGGGTGTCGGCGGTCATGAGTGTCTCCGCGTGGCGGCCGGCCAGGGCCTTTTCCGCAGCCTCCCAGATCTCCCGGCGGCAGTTGTCCGGCCGGAGAACGGCGGGCCGCTCCCCCTGCCCCAGCAGGGCGTAGGCGCTCTGGTTGCCGGAGAGGAGGGTCCCCTTGCTGTCCAGCAGCAGGACCCCTTCGCTCATGTTCTCCGCCAGGGCAGTAAACTCCCGCTGGCGGCGGCTCAAATCATCCATCTGGCGGGTGATGGTGCGGTTCTGCTCCCGCAGGCGGCTGACCAGAGGGAAGAGCTCCTCATAGGTCTCGTCCAGCCGGGGATTTTCCAGGTCCAGGCTGTTGATGGGCTTCGTAATCTGCCGGGCCAGCCGGGATGCCAGCACCCCGGAGAGCACCAGGGCCAGCACCACCACCCACAGCAGGGGCTGAACCACCCCCAGGACCATGGCCCCCACGGTGGAGCGGGTGCAGGCCACCCGGAGCACCGTGCCGTCGTCCAGGCGGAGGGCGTAGTACAGGGTCTTTTCCAAAACGGTGGAGGACAGGTGCTCGCTGCGGCCCTCGCCGGACCGGAGGGCCTGGGCAATCTCCTCCCGGTCCAGGTGGTTTTCCATGGCGGCCGGGTCTGCGGCGCTGTCGTAGAGCACCGTGCCGTCGGCGTCCACCCAGGTCAGGCGCTGGCTGGCCTTCAGGCTGGTAAAGTAGTCCACCCCGGTCTCCTCCAGGCCCCGGGAGACGTAGGCAGCCTCCTGCTTCATCTGCCGGTAGATCTCCTGCTCATACTGGTTGGCCATGATGGCCAGGAACAGGCCCGAGCAGACCAGGATGGCCGCCAGGCCCACCAGGACGCAGCTGCGAAAGATTTTTCCTGTCATGGGGCTCCTCCGATCTTGTAGCCCACGCCCCGGACGGTCTCAATATAGCTGCCGGCCTGCCCCAGCTTGGTGCGCAGGGTGCGCACATGCACGTCCAGGGTCCGGTTCTCCCGGCTGAACTCCTGGCCCCAGACCCCGTCCATGATGGCATCCCGGGTCATGGCCATGCCCTGGTGCTCCAGAAGCAGGCAGAGCAGCTCAAACTCCTTGTTGGTGAGGGCCACGTCCTTCTCCCCCACCTTCACCACGTGGCGCTGGGGGCTGACAAACAGCTCGCCCACCTGGTAGTCCCCTGTGGTCTGGTCCTGCTCCGTCCGGCGGAGCACCGCCCGGACCCGGGCCACCAGCTCCATCATGCCGAAGGGCTTGGAGATAAAGTCGTCCGCCCCGCTGTCCAGGCCCACCACCCGGTCGTACTCGGTGTTCTTGGCGGTGAGCATAATCACCGGCAGCTTTTTCGTGGCGGCGGAGGACCGGAGCTTTTGCAGGATGGACAGGCCGTCCTCCTCCGGGAGCATAATGTCCAGCAGGACCAGGGTGGGCTGCCGCCCCTCCATGGCCTTCCAGAAATCCGTGGGCCGCTCAAAGCCCACCGCCTCATAGCCCTGGCTGCTCAGGGCGTAAATCACCAGCTTGCGGATGCTGTCGTCATCCTCCAGCAGATAGATCCGTTCCATGAGGGCCACCTCCTTTTCCTGGTCTTAACCTTTTCTTTACCTTCAGTTTAGCTGGGATATGTAAAATGAAAAACCATCCATAAGTTAATTTTTTGTTAAATATTTTCTCAATTGTCCCTATTTCGCGGACAAAAGAACGGGCGGCGTCAACAGCCGCCCGTCAGGTCCGCTGCTCCAGGGCGCCCAGGGTGGTCTCCGCCCAGGAATAGTTGCTCATATACTCCCCCCGGAAGGCGTTCACCGCCGCCGGGTCTCCGGCCAGGCAGCGGTAGTAGTCGCAGTCCACCCGGTTGGGGTCCACGGCAATCATGTCCCGCTGCTTGATGATGATGGCCTCCTCCCCCAGCCGGCGGAGGGTGGTGCGCAGGTCGGTGATAAGGCTGCGCAGCTGGCTGCGGACACTGTCCGTGTCCGGCCGGCCCTCCCAGAGAACGGAGGTCAGCTCCCCCATGGTGCTCCCCGCCCCCCGGCGGTCGATAAGATAGGCGAAGAGCTCCTTGGTGCGGCTGCGGCTGAAGTGGACGGGCCGGCCGTCGTAAAAGACCTCAAAGTTGCCGAAGGTCTGCACCCGCAGCCGGGGGCGGTGCTCCCCGGCGGCTCCCCCCGCCTCCAGCCAGCGGGTCAGGTCCTCCCGGCTGGCAAAGGTACGGATCTCCGCCTGGGGCTCCGCCTGACGGATGTGACCGGCCATGGTCTCCAGGGCTTCGGCGTCCGGATCAATCAAAATCACGCGCAAGGTACTTCCCTCCCCTCTTCGTGTTTTCTGTATCATAGCATCTTTGGCAGGGGGATGACAAGAGGGATTCTTTTACATTCCCTTGCCTCCCCCAGAGGGGGAGGCAAGGAGCTGAAAAAGGACCGAGACGGGATCGTCTCGGTCCTAACGTGGTCAATTAGCTTAGCCAGACAGAATTGGTGTCGGTCATGAGGTTGTCCACGCCGTAGAGATACAGCATCCGGTCCACGTGGTGGGTCTGCATGAACTCGCTGAGGGATTCCCGGTAGTACCGCAGGTCCACCAGGTACACCGTCTGGTACCCCTCCGCCAGGAAGGCAGAGAAGCAGTGGGCGTAGGAGTCCCGCACCACCAGCAGCGCGCCCCCCTCCGCCTGGGGGTTGGAGATGGCCACCACGCTGTGGTTGCCGTCCAGGAAGACCGGGTACTTGTCCATGTCCTCCAGGTGGTCCAGGAAGAAGAGGCTGTCGGACTGGGTGCGCTCCTGGCCGTCCCGCAGGGTGACCTGGACCTGGATGCCGCTGTCCCACAGCTCCACCGTGTCCGCCGGGGTGAACCAGTAGCCGCTGCCCGACCAGGTGGTGCCGTAGAAGCCGTCGCAGGCGGTGACCTCGTAGGCGTCCCGGGAGTTATAGGCCTTGCCGTGGGCAATCTGGAAGGCCCGGTACAGAAGATAGTTGCCGTAAGAGGTCAGGTGGTGGTCGGTGCGGTAGCACACCTGGCCGTTCCGGACCCCCTCCTTCAGGGTGTCCCGCACGTCGATGAGGTTGATGTTTTCCAGCAGCTCCGCGGCTTTGTCATAGAGCATGTCGTCGTGGTATTCCCCGTGGAAGGCAGGGAGCACATCCTCCATCAGGTAGCCGGTGGAGGGGACCATGATGAGATCCGCCGGAACCCCCGCCGCCGCCGCGAATTGGTCAAAGTGGGTCAGGTTGTCGGTAAATACCTGCTCGTTGTAGGTCTCGGGGGCGTTAATCAGATAGTCATCCTTGCATTTGTAGATGTCCTGGGCGGCGTTGCGGCCGGTGGCCAGGTTCCAGTAGGCGTTGACCCCCACGAAGAAGTCCCGGCCGGGGACCTGGTCGGCGGTGAAGGTCTCCAGGTCCTCCTGGAAGGAGCCGTCCATAATGGCCTGGACGCTTACCTCCGGAAGGTCCGCCAGGTTGCGCTTTTCGTTTTCCGAATAATCCTTATGGGGCAGCAGGAAGAGAAGCAGGGTCATCACCGCCAGAAACACCACAAAGACCACAGCGGGCAGAACAGAATAGAGTTTTTTCAATGCCGTCTCCCCCTCTCAGAACCGGAAATACAGGAAGGGATTGTAGCTGTCGCTGACCAGGCTGGCGGTGCATAGGAGCAGAGCCGCCAGGCACAGCAGGCCCTCGATCAGGGGGGCTGCCTTCCGGTCCTTCCCCTTTTCCCAGACCTTGCTGGCCAGGGGGGTGGAGGCCACCGCTCCCAAAATGCCCATGCCCAGCCAGGGCAGCACCAGGGACGCGCCTCCCATGGTCCCGGCGCTGGGGGTGAACATCACCGCCAGATAGCCCATGGCGGTGGACAAATTAGGCGAAGCGAAGAACACCCACCCGATCACCACAATCACCAGGGCGTACAGGTGCTGGAGAGGCACCGGCAGCTTTCTGATATACTTGCCCAGCACCAGCTTTTCCAGCAGCAGGAGCACGCCGTAGTACAGCCCCCAGAACAGGAAGTTCCACCCGGCCCCGTGCCAGAAGCCGGTGAGGCCCCAGACAATGAAGATGTTCACGCACTGGCGGACCTTGCCGCAGCGGTTGCCCCCCAGGGGGATGTACACATAGTCCCGGAACCAGGAGGACAGGGAGATGTGCCACCGCCGCCAGAACTCGGTGACGCTTTTGGAGATGTAGGGGTAGTTGAAGTTGATGCAGAACTCAAAGCCCAGCATCCGACCCAGACCCCGGGCCATGTCAGAGTAGCCGGAGAAGTCAAAGTAGAGCTGTAAGCTGTAGGCAATGGCCCCGCACCAGGCCGCCAGGGTACCGGCGGCCACCGGATCGGCGGAGACGGTATCCCACAAAATACCGAACTGGTTGGCCAGCAGGACCTTTTTCGCCATGCCCACCATAAACAGCCGCACCCCGGAGTTGAATAGGGTAGGGGTCTCCTTCCGGGAGACCAGCTGTTCATTCACGTCCTTGTACCGGACGATGGGGCCGGCGATGAGCTGGGGGAACAGGGAGATGTAGCAGGCGAAGTTAATAAAATTCCCCGAGGCCTCGCAGTCTCCCCAGTACACGTCGATCAGGTAGGACACCGCCTGGAAGGTGTAGAAGGAGATGCCGATGGGCAGGGCAATGTTCACCTGGGGAATGCCCGACAGGCCGGGGATGTTCCGCAGGGTGTCCGCAAACAGACCTGCGTACTTGAACACCCCTAAGGCGGCCAGGTTCAGGATGATGCCCACCACCAGCACCGCCCGGCGGCGGCCCTGGCTGCTCTGGCGGGCCATGAGGACCCCGCCGAAGAAGTTCACCAGGATGGACCCGATCATAATGAGGATGTAGATGGGCTCGCCGTAGGCGTAAAACACCAGGTTGGCCAGCAAAAGGAAGAAGTTCCGGAACTTGAAGGGCAGCAGGTGGCTGACCAGCAGCACCACCGTCAGAAACAAGAACAGGAAGGGCAAACTTGAAAAGACCATAGGCTCTTACATTCTCCTGTAAATACTGCCGGGCAGTCTTCCGATTGCCCGGCAGTGTCATCGTTTGATTGTCTGGGGTTTAACCCACTGCGCTCTGGAAGGCGGAAACCATGGCGTCATAGTACTCCGAGAAGAACAGGCCCACGTAAACGCCCTGGGTGACCACGCTGCAGTTCTCGGCCAGCTCCAGGCTGGCGGGGTCATAGGAGGCAGCCTGCTCAGCAATGGAGGACAGGCGGGCGGTCAGCTGGTCTGCCACAGCGGCGGCAGCAGTTTCGTCCGCAGCCTGAACCAGCACGATCTCCTGGGGGAAAGCGCCGCTGGAGGTGGCGTTGAAGCCGGCGGCGGCCACCACCTGGTCAGCGGGAAGCTGATAGGTGCTGATGAGCTTATCAGAGGCCAGGTCCACATAGTCGGTGATGCCGCAGTCAGCCACCAGCTGGGCGCTGAGGGCGGTCAGATCCACGTCCACCGTATCCACCGTTTCGGTCTGGGTCGGTTCGTTTTCCGCAGCGGGATCGGGGGTCTCCTCCGCCTCACCGCCGCAGGCGCACAGGGTCAGGAGCATCGTCAGGGCCAGCAGGCCCCCCACAAGAGATACTAACTTTTTCATACTTCCTCATTCATCCTCCATACTATATTTCTTACTTCAGTGCCTCCGGCACATGGGTCAGCAGGTAGTCGGTCCATGCCGCGGCGCCGTCGTAATTTAAATGAATCCCCATGGCCTTGTCCCCGCTGAGGTCCGCCCGCAGGTAGCCCGTCTCGTCGGACAGGGCCTCGGCCACGTTCACATAGTACCATTCTCTTTCCTGGCAAATACTCTGCATCTGGGTGTTGAAGGCCTGGATGGTGGTGTTGTTCAGGCTGTCGTCCGCCCGGGGGCTGTCCGCCGTCATGGGGGTGACAGACTGGATGAAAATGGCGGCCTGGGGGGATTTGGCCAAGATCTCATCGATTAATGTTACCAAATCCTGACACGCTCTGTCAACACCTCCGGCAATACAATTCATGCCCAGCATGATATAAATTTTTTTCGCGCCGCTCTCTGCCACGCCGTCCTCCAGCCGGGGGTGCCGGCCGGAGCCCTTGGGGTATTCCGGCAGCCGCTCACTCCCGGCAGAATAGGTGAGAGCCCCCGTCTGGCTCAGGCTCACCGAGCAGAAAAAGGCAGGGCTGCTCAGGCGGCCATAGCTGTCGTTGTAGGTTTCCAGCATAACGGAAACCGAGTCTCCGATGAAGGCCGCGTCCTGGAACCAATCAGCGGAGACCGCCTGGGAGGCGGGCACCACCGGGTCAAAGGGCGGCTCCTCGGGTTGGGTGGTTTCTTCCGGTTCCTGTCCTGTCTGCTCTGTTTGCTGGGGCTCTCCGCAGGCGCACAGGCTAAGCAGGAGCAGCAGGGCAAGGAAACCTGTCAGGCATCGTTTCATGGTGGTTCTCCTCTCTGTTTCACAGATACCTCTATCCTACTGTCCAATTCTTGAAAAAGTGTTAAGTTTTCCTTACGTTTTCCTAAAGATATCCCCGCGTTACAGCAGGTCCTCGGGGATGTGGTATTTCAGGTAGTTCACCCAGACCTTGGCGCCGTCGTAGGTAAAGTGCATGCCCATGGAGGTCTTGTCGCTGCAGTAGTCCAGAATCAGGAACCCGTTCTCGTCCTTGAACTTCTCCGCCACGTTCAGGTAGTACCACCGGTTCTGCTGGCAGATCTCCTGCATCTTGGCGTTGAAGGCGTTGATAGCGTCGTTGTTGAGCTTATCTGTGAAGCTGGTGCTGGTCTCGGCCATGGGGGTCACAGACTGGACGATGATCTGCACGTCAGGGTTCTTGGCCATGATGTTGTTCAGGATGGTCACATAGTCCCCGGTGGACTTCTCCAGGCCGTAGGCGATGTTGTCCATGCCCAGCATCACATAGACCACCTTGGCGCCGCAGGCGGCCACGCTGTCCTCAATGGGAGGCTTCTGGCCGGAGCCCTTGGGATACTCCGGCAGGATCTTCCCGGTGAGCATGTTGGAGGGGCTCATGCTGCCGGCGCAGAGGAACTGGGCGTTGCCCAGGGCGCCGCTGGCGCCGCAATAGCTCTCCAGGGTCAGGGAGATGGAGTCGCCGATGAACACCGCCTTGTCGAAGAAGGAGATGGGTCCTTCCTCCTCCGAGGCCGGAACCAGGGCGGTGAAGGGGATGTCCGTATAGCTGTCATAGAGGCTGTCGTAGGCCCCGGGGCTCAGGTCCACCAGGGTGACTCCCTCGGGGATGCTGGTGCTGGCCGCCGCCATCACCCGGTAGATCACCGCCGCCACCTCCTGGCGGGACATGTTCTCCTCCGGGCGGAAGAAGCCGTTGTCATAGCCCTTGATCACCCCGGAGATCTGGCAGGCGGTGACGCCGCTGCGGGCATACTCCTGGATGTACAGGGAGTCCTTAAACTGGTCGGTGTTCGTCACCTGGATGAGGGGGATCTGCTCCAGGGCGGCAAAGCGGGCCAGGATGGTGCACACCTGCTCCCGGGTCAGAAGGCTGTCCGGCTGGAAGGTGTCCTCCGTGGCGCCGCTGACCAGACCCTGCTGATAGGCCCAGCACACTGCGTCGTAAAGCGTGGAATCCTTCTCCACGTCGGTGAAGGTGGGAACGGCCATCTCCTCCTTCTCCTTGGCGGCCTTTTCCCGCTTCTTGAACACGCCCTGGTCCATGTTATAGAGATAGAGCACCAGATTGCCCCGGTTCTCGTCCTGGGTGGGCTCGAACTTCTCGCTGCCGGGCAAAACGTCTGCCTTGTTCAGCTCCGTGATGTACTGGTAGCTCCACATGTTTTCATTTACGTCAAGATAAGGGTTGGTCCATTCCTGGTTCTCCGCCGCGTGGGAGCGGCCCAGGGAGACCCCAGAAAATAAAACCAAAAATGCCAGGAACCAACAAATGGTCTGTTTCACCCACATCACCCTCCGGAAAAGCCCTCTTCTGGCGCTGGAATATGCACAGAGATACAATTGTATTGTACCGAACACTCTGCATCAAAAGTGCACCAAAATCCCCCTGTTTTCCCCTTTTCCCGCCCTTGTCCGCGTACTTATTTTCCGAAGGGAAGATCCAGGGAAAAATCCTGTAGCGCAGGGGAGAAAAAGGTGGTATACTAACCAGGAAAAACACAGAGAATCAGGGGGAATGGACGTGGAAAAACGAGAACAGCCCATTGGCGTCTTTGACTCCGGCCTGGGAGGCATCAGCGTGCTGCGGGCCTGCGTGGAGCTGCTGCCCCGGGAGGATTTTCTTTTCTTCGGCGACTCCGCCAACGCCCCCTATGGGGAAAAGACCCTGGAGCAGGTCCGGTCCCTTACAGTGCAGAGCATCGACGGCCTGCTGGCCCAGGGGGTGAAGGCGGTGGTGGTGGCCTGCAACACCGCCACCAGCGCGGCCATTGGCCTGCTGCGGGAGCGGCACCCGGCGGTGCCCATCATCGGCATCGAGCCCGCGGTGAAGCCCGCGGCCCAGGCCCGGGACAGCTCCTCGGTGATCGTCATGGCCACCCCCCTCACCATCCACGAGGACAAGTACCAGAAGCTGGCCGCCGCCTTCCGGGACCAGGCCAACGTAATCTCCCTGCCCTGCAAGGGGCTGGCGGAGATGGTGGAGAAGGGCATACTGGAGGGGCCGGAGCTGGACGCCTACCTCCAGGAGCTGCTGCTCCCCTTCCGCTATTGCAGCGTGGAGTATATCGTCCTGGGCTGCACCCACTACCCCTTTGTGCGCAGGGCCATCCGCAAAAATTTCGGCCGGCCGGTGGAGATCATCGACGGCAGCGGCGGCACCGCCCGGCAGCTGAAGCGTCAGCTGGCAGCCCGGGAGCTGCTCACCACCCGCCGGGGCCACGGGTCCGTTGTTTTCCGCAACAGCGACCCGGACAAGCTCCCCATGAGCCGAGCTCTCTTTCAGATGGAGTACTAAAAAACGCACCCTTCGGGCAGCTGTCCACAAAACAGGGTTCGAGAAACAAATAATATGGCAGCTGCCAGACGACGGCTGCTGCCAAAAGGGGTATGTGCTTTAACGGTACATACCCCTTTGTTTTGGTGGTTGTCCCGCAGATGGACAGGATAGATTTTTGTGCGATTTCGGGTTGTTTCGCTTGTAAGCGGCGCAAAAAGATAGGGAAAACGCAGCTTATAGGCCAAAGAAATGTCGTTTTTCAGCTCATTTGCTGTTGGTTCTTTCCAGTTCCAGCAGCGCCCTTTTCATCTCTAATCCGCCGCCGTAACCGACAAGACTTCCACTTGCCCCAATAACACGGTGACATGGAATCGCGATGAAAATAGGATTTGCGTGATTTGCCATCCCCACTGCGCGGAATGCTTTCGGGTGCCCGATGGCTTCCGCAATATCCTTATAGCTGCGTGTTTCGCCGTAGGGAATCTCCCGCAGCGCCGCCCAGACTTTTTCCTGAAATGGCGTTCCATGCAGCCGGTACGGGAAATCGAACGTCTTGCGCGTCCCAGCAAAATATTCGTCAAGCTGCCGGAACACCAGCTCTGTCAATTCGTTCGGCGCGTCGGCTTTTGCATCCGCGTCTGCGTTTTTCAGTGCCGTGACCGTGCCGTCTTCATAATCGAGTTGAATGTCCCCCACGGTTGAATGATAAATGGCAGTTCCTTTCATGGCGCTTGATGCTCCTTTCGGTATAAGGTTCTCCCTCTTCGGCGGTTTGGACTTGCAGGAGGGGCGGCAGAAAATGCCTGTCGTTTTGACAGCATAGAAGAACAGACCGTCATAGCTTGCGTCCGAGTGCTGCACAGCTTCCCACATTTCCTGTTCTGTCATTGCTTCGCACCCCCTTACAGATTTTTTAGAATCAACGATATGCCCGCCAGCACCAGAGTTGCCAACGGAAGATATCCCTTCGGGTCAAGACTTTTGCGGTTTTTCCCAGTGAGAACCAGGTTTGTCGGATAGCCCAGCAGCAGATCAATGGGCGAAATATTGGCGTTTGATGCACCAAAACTCAAAATAGAGGGAAAGACCAGTGTGTTGGCAAAGCCGCACAGACCCTTGATGAAGTATGCCGCAGCTGCCGCGATGATCCATAAGTACATGGTAAAAACCTTTCTATTTTCTCACAAATGTTAAAATCATCTCTGCTGTCCGATGACAGGATGCACAATGGCAGAAAACAGCTCCGAATCCACTTCTCGGTCGATGTGTCTGATTTGTTGTATCGCCTGATCAAGGCCCTTGTCTTTGGCAGCTAAACAGGATCTTTCGCGGTCCCGTATTGAAAAAACATGAGAACCAAGCCCCTGTACTGTCTGCAGTATACCACGCTTTTGTTTAAGCTGCTTTGCAAAAATGGAACTTCAATTTCTGTTCTTCCATTTGAACAGTCGGGCAAGTTCTTCCATCCTGCGCTGCGCTTGTGTGAGTTGTCTGCGTTTGCTGCGGGGAAGCTCCTGTACCCGCTGGTTTGTTCCTTTTCATTCAGATTTCCGGGCAATGCCGCAGTGATGCCAACCTCTTGCTGTCGAGTAGGGCGCGTTTTTTAGTATTCCATTGGCGGAGTCCCTTCGTGTCTGCCCAGGAGCAGCGTCCAAGTTTTGCCGTTTTGCTGGAAAATTTTCAGTTTCTCCCCATCCTCCTTGCCAATTTCAACAGTTTTTTCCCCCGTCCGCCTTGACGAACCGGAAATATCAGAGTAAAATGAATTTTAACCTTCATTGTGTGCCCCTTTGGAAAGGAGGAGTTCCCGTGCCGCCTAAGGTCATCAGCCCCCGCCGGGCCGTCGCCATCGAAGCTCTGCTGTTTCTCGCCTACTGCTTTTTCAGCGCTTCCTGGATGGTGGGCTCCATCGTCACCACCGACATGTGCCACGAGTTTGGGCTTTCTTCCCTTCCCTCCTCGGTGAACAACGCCATCTCCGCCGCCAAGATTCTGGGCAACTTCGTGGCCGCCTGGATTCTCATTAAATTAGGCCCGAAAAAGACCGTGTCGGTCTCCTGCCTGCTCATCTGCGCCGTGGTGGCGGGGGCCTTTGCCACCAACCTGTCCTTCTTCGTGGTCACCCGGTTCCTGCTGGGCTTCGGCGGCGCGCTGCTGATGATCTGCATGACCCCCTACGTGGTCTACTGCTTCGAGCCCCGCCGCCACCCCATCTGGATCGGCATCAACAACGCGGGACCCAACACCGGCAACCTGATTGCCCTGCTCAGCGTCTCCGCCGTCCGCGCCTGGCTGGGGGACTGGCGCAGCGTACTGATCTTCTACGGCGCGTTCAGCGTGGTCTTCCTGGTCCTGTGGCTCATCGTGGGCCGGGACTACCCCCTGGCCCCCAAAGCGGCCTCCGACGAGAAAGCTCCCCAGCTCTACCGCTACCGGGACGGCCTGAAGGAGCCCTTCCTCTACAAATTCCTCTTCACCATGACCGGCCGGCTGGTGATGTACACGGTGATGCTCTACCTCTTCCCCCTGAACCCGGACTTTACAGTAAACTCCCAGTTTATCTCCCTGATGATCGCCCTCACCGGCATCCCGGGAACCATCATCGGCATCATCCTGGCCAAGAAACTGAAGCGGCAGCTGAGCCTCTTCCGGTTCTCCGGCGTGGCCCAGTCCTTCCTGTTCTTCCTGATGATCCTCACGGACTCGCCTACGATCGCCACCGTCTCGGCCATTCTGCTGGGCTTTGTGATCTTCATCTCCACCCCGTCCCTGTTCACCCTGCCCACCAAGCTTCCCGGGGCTACCCCGGAGAAGGTGGCCGTCATCCTCACCCTGTACTGGGCGGGCGCCTATACCCTGCAGATGATTGTCTACGCCGTGGTGGTCCATATGGTGAACTCCCTCGGCTGGTACCTGGCCATGCTCTTTACCGCCCTGTACTCCCTCACCTTCCTCATCGGCACCTTCCTCCTCCCCGACTTCGACAAGCCGGGCGGAACGGAAGAGGACCCCGCAACCTGAGCATACAAAAAGCCTCGCTGCCAAAAAGCAGCGTGCACCTGTAAAATAAAAGTAGACACTCAAAAAAGTGTGGGTGTCTACTTTTTTCGTAGTATAATGAATTTGGAAAGGAAGTGAAGATATGGGCAAG
>SFPN01000006.1 GCA_004551945.1 Clostridiales bacterium
TACTCCCAGCCATGGACGGTTCTGTGTATATAGAAAATAATAATTTATCGTTTATATTCTTATAACGATTGTCATTTTACCAAGCCCTGTCTTTTCAGACCATGGCCGCATCAAATCCGGGCATACAATTTGCTTATGGCCGGAAATGTTCGAAATATCCCCGGTTTCCTTCCAAAAACATCTCCAGAACGGTAATAAATAAAAAGTTACCGTTGTTGAAATTGTATCAACAACGGTAACTGATTTGGTTGCGGAGACAGGACTTGAACCTGCGGCCTCCGGGTTATGAGCCCGACGAGCTACCAACTGCTCTACTCCGCGATATGGTGCCGGAGACCGGGGTCGAACCGGCACGGGATTGCTCCCATGGGATTTTAAGTCCCAGGCGTCTGCCAATTCCGCCACTCCGGCATCTGCCAATTCCGCCACTCCGGCATTTCCACGGCCGCACTTCTTAGTGCTTAATTACTATACCACAGCATAGCCAGCTTTGTCAAGAGAATTTTTCATTTTTTCTTTCCCTTCTTTTCCCCTCCTCCCGACAGCGTCCCCCGCCTGCTGACAAAGGCCGCAGCCTATGTTATAATGAACCACAGCAAAATCCATAGGATGGGAGTTTTTGACCATGAAACGGGAATACGCAGAGTACGCCGCCGCGCAGGCTGCCGCGCTGTTGGCTGTGGACAGCCCTTCCGGCTACACCAGCCAGGCTGCTCACTGGGTGCAGGCGGCCTTTGCCGGGTTGGGCTATGAGGTTCGGCTCACCAAAAAGGGCGGGGTGCTCATTGACTTAGGCGGAGAAGACCGGCAGGACGCCCTCCTGCTGGAGGCCCACACCGACACCCTGGGGGCTATGGTGGCGGAGATCAAGTCCAACGGCCGCCTGCGGCTGACCAACCTGGGTGGGCTGCGGCCGGAGAACACCGAGGCGGAAAACCTCCGGGTCTGCACCCGGGAGGGCAAGGTCTATGAGGGAACCTTCCAGCTGGTGAACGCCTCCGTCCATGTAAACGGCGGCTACGGGGACGCCAAGCGCAGCTTTGACACCATGGAGGTGGTGCTGGACGAGGACGTTTCCTCCCTGGAGGACACCCGCGCTTTGGGGATTCAGGTGGGCGACATCGTCTGTTTCGAGCCCCGGACCCGGATCACTTCCTCGGGCTACATCAAAAGCCGGTTTCTGGATGACAAACTCTCCGTGGGTATCCTGCTGGGGCTGTCCAAGTACATGAAGGACACCGGACGCACTCCCAAGCGTAAGGTATACGCCCACATCACCGTTTACGAGGAAGTGGGCCACGGCGGCGCGGCTTCGGTGCCCGAAGGGGTCTCAGAGGCCATCAGCGTGGACATGGGCTGCGTGGGAGACGGACTCCAGTGCACAGAGCGGCAGGTCTCCATCTGCGCCAAGGACTCCGGCGGCCCGTACAGCTACGACGTGGTGGGCAAGCTCATCGACGCGGCAAAGAAAGAGGGGGCTGACTACGCGGTGGATGTCTACCCCCACTATGGCTCCGACGTGGAAGCCACCCTGGACGCCGGCCTTGACCTGCGCCATGGCCTCATTGGGCCGGGGGTCTACGCCAGTCACGGGTACGAGCGCAGCCACCTGGACGGGGTATGGAACACCCTGAAAGTTTTGAAGGGGTACCTGGACCTGTAAAGAAAAAACCGCCTGCGGTCAGGAAGGTCCCGGCCGCAGGCTGGCGTTGTTCCACGTTATCGGTTCCCGTCGGTTTCTCCGAAGCTGTTTCGGAAGTGCTCCCCGATGAGCATCAGCTCGCCGGGACTGGAAATCTCCGCCCGGGACCGGTTGATAAAGGCTTTGACCTTGGGAGGCAGGGAATTAAAGTATGCCTCCATCTGGGGATTTTCATATTTCATTTGGATCACCCGGCCCTAGTGTGTCCGGGTCTCCCCCACCCTATTCTTAATCATGTTTACAGGAGGAATTTCCATGAAAAGACGATGTTCTGCCTTCCTTCTCGCCCTGGTGTCCCTGTTCCTGGTGCTGAACTTGGCTGGGTGCGGCGGCGGCGACCAATTCTCCACGACTATCATCACCACCACCTCCGGCAGCAGCGAGGCTGCTATCCCCGAGGACGGCACCTACACCTCCAAGGAGGACGTAGCCCTCTACCTACACACCTATGGGCATTTGCCGGATAACTTTATTACCAAGAAGGAAGCCCAGGCTTTGGGCTGGGAGGGCGGCTCTCTGGAGCCCTACGCCCCGGGGATGTGCATCGGCGGCAGCTCCTTCGGCAATTTTGAGGGGCTGCTCCCCGAGGCAGACGGCCGAAGTTACCAGGAGTGCGACATTGACACCCTGGGGGCTGATAGCCGGGGGGCCAAACGGCTGGTCTACTCCAACGACGGGCTGATCTATTATACGGACGACCACTACGAGTCCTTTACGCTGCTCTACGGGGAGGAATGAGGATGAAGACGGTAACCCTGGACGGGGCGGTTCTCGCCTCCAAGGAGGCGCTCCACCAGACTTTGGCGCGGACCCTGGCTTTTCCTGACTGGTACGGGGGCAACCTGGATGCACTCTTTGACTGCCTGACCGATCTTAGCGAGGAGGTATCTATTACCCTGCTGAACTGGGACGGGCTGGGGGACTATGGCCAGCGGGTGAAAAAAGTGTTGCTGGCGGCGGCCCGGGAGAATGACCGGATTACCTTGCAGGTTATTTAATGCAGGCAGAGGGGGCTGCGGTCTCACCCTCTCAGTCACGGCTTCGCCGTGCCAGCTCCCCCAAAGTGGGAGCCAAGAGGTGGCCGGTTACTCTAAATGGGTGTGGATATACTCCTCCCGGATTTCTTCCGGCACCAGACTTCCGCCGGTGGCCCAGAGGATGTGGGAGGCGTTTTCCATGTGCTCAGTCAGGCCGTTGTCCCGCAGATAACCGATGGTCTCCGGGGCCTGGGTGAGCTTCACAACGCCCTCCATGGCGGCGCAGGCACTGGGTTCGATGAAGATCTTTTCGGTCTCCAGCAGGTCCCGCATATAGTCGTAGAGCTTGGCGTCCTGGATGGTGAAGGCCCCGCTGAGCAGGGGCATCATCACCCGGCCCACAAACCCGGAAGCCCGGCCCACGGCCAGGCCGTCCGCGTGGGTGAGGCCGGTCAGGCCGATATCCTGGACAGAGATCTGGTTCTGTTTCCCCGTGGCCATCCCCAGGAGCATGCAGGGGGCCTGGGTAGGCTCCACGAAAAAGACGTGGACGTGATCCCCAAACAACTGTTTCAGGCCGAAGGTCACGCCGCCGGGCGCGCCTCCCACCCCGCAGGGGATATAGACAAAGAGGGGGTGCTGGGCGTCCACCGGAATATTCTTCTCCTTCAGCTGGCCCACCAGCCGCTTGGCGGCCACGGCGTAGCCCAGGAAGAGAGCGGTGGAGTTCTCATCGTCCACAAAGTAGCTCATGGGGTTGGCATCGGAGCTGGCTCTCCCCTGCTTGACCGCCTCGCTGTAGTCAGACTCATACTCCATCACAGTCACCCCGTGGCTGCGGAGCAGGTCCTTCTTCCACTGCTTTGCGTCGGCGGACATGTGGACAATCACCTGGTAGCCCACGGCGGCGCTCATGATGCCGATGCTCAGGCCCAGGTTGCCGGTGGAGCCCACCTGAATGGTGTACCGGCGGAACATCTCCCGGGCCTGGGGGGAGGCCAGCTTGGTGTAGTCGTCCTCTGTACCGGTGAGAATGCCGGTTTCCAGGGCCAGGTCCTCGGTGTGCTTTAAGACCTCGTAAATCCCGCCCCGGGCTTTGACGGAGCCTGCGATGGCCAGGTGGCTGTCCTGCTTCAGCAGGAGCCGGCCGGTGATTGCGCTGCCGCAGCGCTGGTTCAGCCGGTCCCGCAGGCGGGGCACCTCCGTCAGGGAGGACTCGATGAGACCCCCGGCAGCTTTCGTCTCCGGGAAGCACTGCATGATAAAGGGGGCGAACCGGGCCAGACGGGCCTCTGCGTCGTCCACGTCCGCCATGGTCAGGGGCAGACCGCCGTTTGCCTGGGCAAAGGGCACCCGCTCCGGGTTGACCCACACCGCTTCCTCCGCTGCCGCCAGGGTGCTTACCAGGGGGCAGGCTGTCTCCAACGCTTTCAGTTCCTGTTCCGTCATGGGCAAAACCTCATTTCCTAGCATTTGTTCCTATTATAATGCGTACTGAACAAAGCCGCAAGCCTTGAGCGCCCTGGCTTTCAATACTCATTGGCTTTGTTCAAGTGCGTAGACAGTATCATAGCACTTCCCCAAAACTCTGTCACTTATTTTCCAAAATTTGCGCACATATTCCCTCCCTCCCGGCATATACTGGGTTGTATATCCCTTTGCAGGGAAAGGAGGGTTTGATTCATGGCAGACAGCAGTGCCCACCGGCAGCAGCCACCCGTCCCTGTTCCTGTCCCTCAGGACCTGGACGATCTGATTTTTCGCTGGGAATCCGATGTTCCTACCGTCAGCGACCGGTAACGGGAACAATCGTCGGTTTTCCCGGCGTTTTTCCCTTTACAGGGAGGGAATTTTCCGATATAATAAATAATCGTATGACTTGACCCATTAAGACTAAAGAATGTGAGTGATCGAAAGATGCTTCAATTTGATGAATATAAGGTAAAGCTCAATAACCTTCTCCCCCAGCTGGACGACCTGGAAAAAGCCCTGAACCTGGAAAGCGCCGCCCGGGAGGTGGACTTTCTGGAGGCCCAGAGCGCCGCTGACGGCTTCTGGGACAACCCGGAAAACTCCCAGAAGGTCCTGCAGAAGCTCAAGCAGCTGAAAAACAAGCTGGAGTCCCAGGCCAAGCGCCGCTCCTCCTGGGATGACATGATGGTCATGTGCGAGATGGGCAACGAGGAAGAGGACGAGTCCCTCCTGCCTGAGCTGGAAGAGGAGTACGCAGCCCTTATTTCCAGCATGGAGTCGGCCCGGCTCCAGACCCTGCTCACTGGCGAGTACGACGCCTCCAACGCTATCCTGGCCTTCCACGCCGGGGCCGGCGGCACCGAGGCCCAGGACTGGGCCCAGATGCTCTACCGGATGTACACCCGCTGGGCAGAGCGCCACGGCTTTACCTATAAAATTATGGACTACCAGGAGGGGGACGAAGCCGGCCTCAAATCCGCCACTATTATGATTGAGGGGGAAAACGCCTACGGCTACCTCCGGGGCGAGCACGGGGTGCACCGGCTGGTCCGGGTCTCCCCCTTTGACGCCAACGCCCGCCGCCAGACCTCCTTTGCCTCTGTGGAGGTCATGCCCGATCTGCCCGAGGACGCGGACATTGAGATCCGCCCCGAGGACATTGAAATGCAGGTCTACCGGGCCAGCGGCGCCGGCGGCCAGCACGTGAACAAGACCTCCTCCGCTGTCCGCCTGATCCATATCCCCACCGGCGTGGTGGTCTCCTGCCAGACCGAGCGCAGCCAGTTCCAGAACAAGGACAACTGCATGAAGATGCTCCGGGCCAAGCTGGTGGAGCTGCAGATGCAGGAGAAGGCGGAGAAGATCTCCGACCTGAAGGGCGTGCAGCTGAAGATCGAATGGGGCAGCCAAATCCGCTCCTACGTCTTTATGCCCTACACTCTGGTCAAGGACACCCGCACCGCCTACGAGACCAGCAACGTGAACGCCGTCATGGACGGGGATCTGGACGGCTTCATCAACGCCTATCTTACCGCCCAGGCCACCGGCATCTGGGCCTCCAAATAAGCAAGTCAATTGTTATTTTTACACAACCAGAGCGCCTGTTGGCACGTGTCAACAGGCGCTCTGCTTATTTTTCGACAGACTATCCCAAATAGCTTGACTTTTCCTCTTTCTGGTGCTAAAGTTGGAAAGCACTAAAGATTCTCGATTGGAGGTCCTTTTCGTGAAACTCGTATTACTGATCCTATACTTCGCCATCATGGTGTGTATCGGCATCTACTGCCGGAAGCACGCCACGGATGTCAACGGATTTGTCCTGGGCGGCCGGTCCGTGGGCCCCTGGCTCACCGCCTTCGCCTATGGCACGTCCTACTTCTCCGCCGTGGTCTTCGTGGGCTACGCCGGCCAGTTTGGCTGGAAATACGGCGTTGCCGCCACCTGGGCAGGTATTGGCAACGCCATCATCGGTTCTCTGCTGGCCTGGGCCGTTCTGGGCCGCCGGACCCGCATCATGACCCAGCATTTTAACTCCGCCACCATGCCTCAGTTCTTTGGGCAGCGGTTCCAGAGCAAGAGTTTGAAGATCGGGGCTTCCGTCATCGTTTTCGTCTTCCTGATCCCTTACACCGCCTCCCTCTTTAACGGCCTGTCCCGTCTGTTCGGCATGGCGTTCAACATCGACTACACCGTCTGTATCGTCCTCATGGGTGTGCTGACAGGTATTTATGTTATCGCCGGCGGCTACATGGCTACGGCCATCAACGACTTCATCCAGGGCTGCGTTATGCTGGTGGGCATCTGTGTGGTCATCGGCGCGGTGCTCAACAGCCAGGGCGGCTTCATGGAGGCCCTGCGGGGCCTGGCCCAGGTCTCCGACCCGGAGATGGTCAACGGGGAGGTACCCGGTATCTTCGCCTCCTTCTTCGGCCCCGACCCCATTAACCTGGTGGGCGTGGTCATCCTCACCAGTTTGGGCACCTGGGGCCTGCCTCAGATGGTCCAGAAGTTCTACGCCATCAAGTCCGAGCAGGCCATCCACAAGGGCACCATCATCTCCACCCTCTTCGCCTTCGTGGTGGCTGGCGGCTGCTACTTCCTGGGCGGCTTCGGACGGCTGTTCTCCGACAAGATCGACATTGCTGCCAACGGCTACGACTCCGTCATCCCCGCCATGCTCTCCGGCCTGCCGGAGCTGCTCATCGCCGTGGTGGTGATTCTGGTCCTCTCCGCCTCTATGTCCACCCTGTCCTCCCTGGTCATCGCCTCTTCCTCCACCCTGACCATCGACCTGCTGAAGGACAATGTCATCAAGAACATGAGCGACAAGAAGTCCGTGTTCATCATGCGGTGCTTCATCGTGATGTTCGTGGTGATCTCCATGATCATCGCCATCGTCCAGTACAAGCAGTCCATCAGCTTCATTGCACAGCTCATGGGCGTGTCCTGGGGCGCTCTGGCCGGCGCCTTCCTGGCCCCCTTCCTCTACGGTCTGTACTGGAAGAAGGTCACCAAGGCCGCTTGCTGGGTGAACTTCGTCTTCGGCGCCGGCATCATGGTCCTGAACCTGGCCTGCCGCTCCGCCTTCCCCACCCTGCTCCAGTCCCCCATCAACTGCGGCGCTTTCGCCATGCTGGCTGGTCTGCTTATCGTCCCGGTGGTCAGTGTCTTTACCAGGAAGCCAGATCAGGCAATGGTGGAGGAAGCCTTCGCCTGCTACGACAAGAAGGCTCCCGTGGCCCAAAAGAATGCTCTGAGCGACTGACGCTCCTATTTGATTCTCCTCAGAACGCAGCCCCCGCCGGAAGTTCCGGCGGGGGCTGCGTCTTTACAAATCAAAGGTTCTGGTATAGTATGAAAGTCAGACAGAGAAAGCCATTTGCTGAGAAAGGATGAAACACCATGACACAGAACGTAAAGGACTTTACCATCCAGAAGGTCAAGGAACTGATGTCCGCCTCCTCCTGCTGCGCGGAGGCCAAGCAGGCCGCCCAGAACTGGCTGGACGCCCTGGGAACCGACCAGGAGGCAGCCCAGACCAAGGCTCTCATCGCAGAGCTGGAGGAGGACATCACCTCCATTGACGGGCTGATCGCCTTCGCTGAATCCGAGGCCGGCGCCAAGGTGTTTGGAGGTGCAGAAGCCGCCAAGGGCGTGGCTGCCCACGGACGGGAGATCAAGGCCGCTGGAGCCAAGTACTGCGACTGCCCCGCCTGCGCCGCATCCGCCGCAATTCTGGAGAAGAAGGCAGAGCTTCTTGGGGAATAACTTATTCTCAGAACAACAGCCCGGCACCATTTCTGGTGCCGGGCTGTTTGCTTTGCGTTTCTTATCCATTCTGTCCCAGGGCAAAGGCCTTCTTGTTCAGCTCCAGGACTTTGGGGGGCACATTGGCCTCCAGGGAGGCCTGCCAGGCCTCGGGGGCGATGTCGGGGAAGTAGTGGGACAGGCGGCCCATGAGGACCATGTTCACCGCCTTGGAAGACCCAGCCTCTTCCGCCAGGGCCAGGCAGTCCATGGCATCCACCTGGATGCCCTTGGCCCGCATCTTCTCCACCAGGTTCTCCGGGTACTTGGCCAGGCCCGCAATGACGGGCATGGGTTCCATCTGCTGGGTGTTGGTGACAATGCGGCCGGTGGGCTTTAAGTACTCAATCCACCGGGCAGCCTCCAGCAGCTCGAAGGAGACGATGTAATCGGCCTCGCCCTTGTCGATAATGGGAGAGTAGACCTTGTCGCCGAAGCGCACGTAGGTGACCACGCTGCCGCCCCGCTGGCTCATGCCGTGGACCTCCGAAACCTTCACGTCATACCCGGCGTTCACCAGCAGGTGACCCAGCATCTTAGAGGCCAGAAGGGAGCCCTGGCCGCCTACGCCGACGATCATAATATTGACAGTTTCCATTCCTCTTCTCCTCCTTATACGACCAGCGCATCCCGGTGGCACATCTGCATGCACACCTGGCAGCCCACGCACTGGGTCCGGTCAATTTCCGCCTTGCCGTCCCGCAGGCTCAGGGCGGGACAGCCGATCTTCATGCACAGGCCGCAGCCGTTGCACTTGTCCAGGTCCACCACCAGGGGCGGAGCCTTCTTCACGCTCTTGAGCATGACGCAGGGGCGGCGGGAGATGATCACCGAGGGCTCCTCGGCAGCCAGCTCCTCCTTCAGGACCTTGTCCACTTCCTTCAGCTGGTTGGGGTCCACCACCCGCACCCGGCGGAAGCCCACCGCATGGCACAGGGCCTCCAGGTCGATCTGCCCGGCAGGCTCGCCCCGGAGGTTCTTTCCGGTGGTGGGATTCTGCTGGTGGCCGGTCATGCCGGTGATGGAGTTGTCCAGGATAATCACCGTGGAGTTGCTCCGGTTATAGGCAATATCTGCAATGCCGGTGATGCCCGAGTGGGCGAAGGTGGAGTCGCCGATCACCGCCACGCTGTGCTTCTCGTGCTCCGCGCCGCCGGCCAGGTTAAAGCCATGGAGGCCGGAACAGGACGCGCCCATGCAGATGTTCAGATCCAGGGCGTTGAGGGGGGGCATGACCCCAAGGGTGTAGCAGCCGATATCCCCGTAGACCATGCACTTATTTTTGGACAGGGTGTAGAACACACCCCGGTGGGGGCATCCGGCGCACATCACCGGGGGACGGCCGGGGACGTCGTCCTCCAGGGTCAGGGTGGGCTTGGGGTCCCGGCCCAGACACTGGGCAATGCGGCCCTGGGTCAGCTCGTCCACCAGGGGAATGACCTCCTTGCCGGTGACGTCCACGCCGATCCGGCGGCAGTGGGTCTCGATGATGGGCTCCAGCTCTTCCACCACCAGAACCTTGTCCACCTGGGCAGCGAAGGTCTTGATCTTCTCCACCGGCATGGGCCAGGACAGGCCCAGCTTCAGGACGCTGGCCTGCTCCCCAAAGACCTCCCGCACATACTGGTAGCTGGTGGAGGAGGTGATGATGCCCAGGGATCGGTCAGTCCCCAGCTCCATCCGGTTCAGGTCCGTGGTCTCGGCCAGCTCCGTCATGGCCCGGGTGCGCTCCTCCACCCGGTAGTGGGCTTTCAGAGAGTTGGTGGTCATCATGACCCGCTCCGGGTTTTTCTCATAGGGCTTTTTGGGCACCTCTGTGCGCTCTCCCTGCACCACAATGCTCTGGGAGTGGGAGATGCGGGTGCACATACGCACCAGGACAGGGGTGTGGTATTCCTCCGAGAGCTGGAAGGCCCGCTTGGTAAAGTCCAGGGCTTCCTGGGAGTCCGAGGGCTCCAGCATGGGGACCTTGGCGGCCACGGCGTAGTGGCGGGAGTCCTGCTCGTTCTGGGAGGAGAACATGCCCGGGTCGTCAGCCACGCAGATGACCAAGCCAGCCTCCACCCCCTGGTAGGAAATGGTGAAGAGGGGGTCTGCCGCCACGTTCAGGCCCACATGCTTCATGCAGCAGGCCGCCCGCTTGCCGCCCACCGCCGCGCCGTGGGCAACCTCCAGGGCCACCTTTTCGTTGGGGGCCCATTCGCAGTAGATCTCCGGGTACTTGGCAGCCTCCTCCGTGATCTCCGTGCTGGGGGTGCCGGGGTAGCTGGAGATCACGCCGCACCCGGCCTCATACAGTCCGCGGGCAACCGCCTTGTTGCCCAACATCAGTTCTTTCATTCTGTCCTCCGTGGTGTTTTCTTGTGTCAGCCCTGGCTCTGGGGGGCCTCCCCCTCCTCCTGGGCTACCCGGTCCATGATCTCCGCCAGGGTCCCCGTGCCGTAGTTCAGCACCCGGTTGACCCGGCTGACTGTAGCAGAGCTGGCGCCGGTTTCGCTGAGAATGGTGGTGTATACCTTGCCTGCATGGAGCATCTTTGCCACATCAAACCGCTGTTCCATCGCGCGCAGCTCGGTCACTGCGCAAAGGTCGTCGAAGAACTGGCAGCACTCCTCCACAGACTGCAGAGATACAATGTGCCGGTACAGCTCCAGGCTTCTCTCCTTCTTGTTGGCTTTGGGCATTTCTGGTTCGCTCCTTTTCTGTTGCCCCCGGCGTTCTGCCGGGCTCCGTCAGCTTCTGTTCTGCTGGGCCACCAGGCAGTCCGCGCCGTACCGCTTGCGCAGAACGGGCTTTTCGATCTTACCGGTGGCGTTGCGGGGGATCTCCGCGAAGATAATCTTCTTGGGCCGCTTGTACCGGGGCAGATCCAGGCAGAAGTCGTTGATCTCCTCCTCGGTGCAGGTCATGCCCTCCTTGATTTCGATGATGGCGCCGCAGATCTCGCCCAGGCGGCGGTCCGGCAGGCCGATGACGGCCACGTCCTTCACCTTGTCGTAGGCCCGGAGGAAGTCCTCAATCTGGACGGGATAGATGTTCTCACCGCCGGAGATGACCACGTCCTTCTTCCGGTCCACCAGGAAGATGAAACCGTCCTCGTCCTGCATGGCCATGTCGCCGGTGTAAAGCCAGCCGTCCTTCAGGACCTCCGCGGTGGCCTCGGGGTTATTGTAATAGCAGGTCATAACGCCGGGACCCTTGACGCACAGCTCGCCCACGTCCCCCTGGGCCACGGGCTGGTTCTGCTCGTCCACGATCTTCACCTCCCAGCGGTAGCCGGGGATGCCGATGGCGCCCACCTTGTGGATGTTGTCCAGCCCCAGGTGGACGCAACCCGGGCCGGTGGACTCGGACAGGCCATAGTTGGTGTCGTACAGGTGGTGGGGGAAGTATTCCTTCCACCGGCGGATCAGGGAGGGGGGCACCGGCTGCGCGCCGATGTGCATCAGCTTCCACTGGTCCAGCTTGTAATCAGACAGCTTCACATCCCCCCGGTCCAGGGCGTCCAGGATCTCCTGGGCCCAGGGCACCAGCAGCCAGACCAGGGTGCACTGCTCGTCGGAAATGGCTTTCAGGATGATCTCCGGGGTGGTTCCC
The DNA here is from genome assembly GCA_004551945.1 of Clostridiales bacterium. Taxonomy (GTDB): domain Bacteria; phylum Bacillota; class Clostridia; order Oscillospirales; family Oscillospiraceae; genus Evtepia. The sequence continues at coordinate 11,557 of SFPN01000006.1, forward strand.
TTCAGCAGCACTGCCTTGCCCCCGGCAAAGAGGCTGCCCATCCAGTGAAACTTGGCGCCGGTGTGGTACAAGGGCGGGATGCACAGGAACACGTCGTCGTGGTCGATGCGGTGGTGCTTCTGCTCCATCTCCGCTGCCTGGGTCAGGCTGCGGTGCTTGTGGAGGATGGCCTTGGGGAAGCCGGTGGTGCCGGAGGAGAAGTAGATGGCGCCGTCGTCGTCGTCGGTAATCAGCACCTGGGGCGGCGCGGAGGAGCAGTCAGCGGAAAGCTCCCGGTAGCTCTCGGCAAAGGTGGGGCAGTTGTCCCCTACGTAAATGAGCAGGCGGCCCTTGCTCAGCTTGTCCGCGATGCTCTCAATGCGCCCGATGAACTCCGGGCCAAAGACCAGCACCTGCACCTCGGCCAGGTCCGCGCAGTACTGGATCTCGTCAGCGGAGTAGCGGAAGTTGAAGGGCACTGCCAGCGCGCCGGTCTTTAAAATGCCAAAGTAGATGGGCAGCCATTCCAGACAGTTGTACATGAGGATGGCCACCTTATCCCCCTTCTTCACGCCCCGGGAGATGAGCATGTTGGCAAAGCGGTTGGCTTTTTCGTTGAACACGTTCCAGGTGATCTCCCGGCGATAGGGCTCGTCGGTGGTGGGCTGGATCAGGTCATAGTCCTTCCAGGTCATTCGGCGGGTGTCCTTCATCTCCGGGTTCAGCTCGACCAGGGCGGTCTCATTGCCATAGAGTTTTACATTGCGTTCCAAAAAATCAATGACAGGCATGTGTGACAATCCTTTCTTACCCTGTTGAATGGCGATATCTTTTATGGACAAAAAGCGGAACTTTACAGCTTTAAACATTCAGGGTATCAGATATACTGTAGCACGGTCCTGATAGAAAGTCAAGGAAAACGCCCTTTTCTTTCCTTTTCGACAAGCTGTCCAAAAAAGTGCCCCCGGCCAAACGGTACGGGGGCACAGGCCGGGTCAGATCCCAGCGGTCTTTTCCAGGTTTTTCAGCAGGGCTTCGCACTCCTTGGCTACGTCCGCCAGAGCGCCCTCTTCAAAGGGAGAGCGCAGGCCAGCCTCCCGGAGCAGGTCGGTAAAGACCTTCTCGCCGCCCTGGGAGAGGAAGCGGACATACCGGCGGAAGGCGTCGTCATAGTCCTTCCGGGACTCCAGCAGGAACTGCAGGGCCGCCGTCTGGGCCAGGCAGTAGTCAATATAGTAGAAGGGAGTCTCGTAGATGTGCATCTGATACTGCCAGCGGGTCCCCTCCTCCAGATAGGGAATCCCGTCAAAGCAGATGTGGGGGCGGAACTCCGCCTCCAGACGCCGCCAGGCGGCCTTGCGCTCCTCGGGGGTCCAGTCGGGGTTCTCATAGACCTGGCGCTGGAAGTCGTCCACGATGGTGCCGTAGGGCAGGAAGGACAGAGCGTCCAGCAGGTGCATGAATTTGTACCGCTCCGCGTCCTCCCCGAAGAAGTGCTCCATATAGGGCCAGGCGAAAAACTCCATGCTCATGGAGTGGGTCTCCGCCGTTTCCATGCCGCCCACATTCAGCTCCACCACATACTTGTTGTTGGCGGTCTTGTAATCGGCAAAGGCGTGGCCGGCCTCGTGAGTCACCACGTCCACATCGCCGGAGGTGCCGTTGAAGTTTGCCAGGATGAAGGGCTGGTGGTAGGCCATGAAGCTGGTGCAGTAGCCGCCGCCCCACTTGTTCTTCCGGGATTCCACATCGAAGGCGTCGGTCTCCAGCATAAAGTCGAAGAACTCCCCGGTCTCCTGGCTCATGCTGTGATACATGGCCTGGGCGGCGGAAAAAATCTCCTCCTTGCCGCCCTTGGGGGCAGGGTCGCCCTGGGGGAAGATCAGGTCGTAGTCGTAGACCATCAGCCGGTCCACGCCCAGCCGCTTGCCCACTTCGGTGCGCAGGCGGGAGACCACGGGAACAATATCCCGGCGGATATTGTCCCGGAAGCACTTGACCTCTTCCGGGCCATAGCACAGGCGGCCCATCCGGTGGTAGCCCAGCTCCACGAAGTTCTGGTAGCCCATCTTTTTGGCCATCCGGTCCCGCACATGGACCATCTGGTCAAAGATGGTGTCCAGCTCCTGGCTGTGGGCCTGGAGGGTCTTGCCCAGGACCTCATAGGCCTCCTTCCGGGTGGCCCGGTCGGGAGACTTGGCGTACTTCATCAGCATGGGCCGGGGGAGCTTTTCCCCCCGGAACTCAAACTCCATGCCCGCCATCAGCTGGGAGTACTGGCTGACCAGCTTGTTCTCCTCCACCAGGTCGGGGACGATCTCCGGGGACATGGATTTCAGCTCCACCTCGAAGGAGCGGAACACCAGGGGGATGATCCGGCCGCTCTCCTCCAGCTCCCGGCGGAAGGGGGTCTCCAGCATGGCCTTGGTGTATTCCAGCATATAGTTCTGGGCCTGGGGACCCACCTCGTCGTAGTAGTCCTTTTCCGCCAGGTAGAACTCGTCGGCAGTGTTGATGCTGTAGCGCATATAGGACAGGGCCTGGGCGGTTTCCAGGCGGATATACAGATCGTTGCACCGGTTCCGGGCGTCCATGACCTCCTGGGCGGAGGAAGCATTCTTCACCTGGGCAATGATCTTCTGGATCTCTGCGGCAAATTCCTCGATGGACAACCGCTCATACTTTAATTCAGATACTTTCATGTTGTTTCCTTTCTTACTCCTTGGCAAAGGGCAGGTCCCGGAGGGCAGGACGGCCGTGGAGGGTCTCCGCCGTTTTCACCGCCCGGATGATGGCCTCTTCCACCGCCCGGGCCGCCAGAATACCCACGGCGTCCGGGTCGGCGGGCACCGCCCCGTGGCACATGGCAAACATGCAGTCTCCGTCAAAGGTGGCGTTGGCCGGGCGGACCGCCCGGGCGATGCCGTTCTGAGCCACCGCCGCCAGCTTGGCGGCCTGGCTCTTGTTGAGGGCCGCGTTGGTCACCACGCAGCCGATGACAGTGTTTTCCCCCACGAACTTGCCGCTGAAAATGTCCTTCTGCCGCTGGCTGTTGGCCAGAAGCACGGATTCGCTGCCGGCAAAGCCGGTGTTTTCCTGGTTGCGGGCGCCGGCGATGATCTTTCCCTGCTCCAGCACGTCTCCCATGGCGTTGCAGGCCACCACGGCCCCCACCATCAGGTTGTCCTGCCGGTAGGCGCAGGCGCCGATGCCCCCTTTCATGGAAAACTGAGGGCCACAGATTTTGCCCACGGTGCAGCCGGCCCCGGCGCCGAAGTTCCCCTCCTGGAAGGGTCCCCCCTCCAGGGCCTTTTCACAGGCGGCGTAGCCCATGGCCCAGTCCGGCCGGGCGTCCGGGCTTCCGAATTTCAGGTCAAAGAGGATGGCGGCACAGACGTTGGGGACCACCGTCACCATTACGTCCCGGCCGATGCCTTCCTCCTCCAGCTTCCGCATGACGCCTCCGGCGGCGTCCAGACCGAAGGCGCTGCCCCCGGCAAGGACCACGCTGTGGACCACCTGACGGTTGCAGGTGGGGGCCAGGGCGTCTGTGTCCCGGGTGCCCGGGGAGCCGCCCCGCACGTCCACGCCGGTGACCGCCCCCTCCGGGCAGAGGATCACTGTGCAGCCGGTGCCCCCCTCCAGGTCCTGGACCTGGCCGAAGCGGAAGCCGGGAATCTGGTGTATCGCTATCTTTTCCATTTTCTTCTCCAAACATGCGGGCGCTTACTGCTCCTCCTGCTGGCCCATGCGGACCAGGGCCTCGCCCACGGTGAAGATGTTCCCTGCGCCCACCGTGAGGATCAGGTCCCCGGGCCGGGCGATGCGGTAAAGCCAGTTGGTCAGCTCCGCGAAGGAGGGGGCCACCAGCGCCCCGGGAATGGCGTTTGCCAGGTCCTGGGAGGAGATGCCCACGTCGTTCTTCTCCCGGGCGGCATAGATCTCCGCCAGGAAGGTCACGTCCGGCCGCTTCAGCACCGACGCAAACTCGTTGAACAGGGCCTTGGTCCGGGTATAGGTATGGGGCTGGAAGGCGCAGATTACCCGCTTGTAGTCCAGGCTCATGGCCATGTCCAGCAGGGCGGTGAGTTCTCCGGGGTGATGGGCGTAGTCGTCATAGACGGCGGCTCCCTTCACCTTGCCCTTGTACTCAAACCGCCGGCCGGCGCCCCGGTAATCCCCCAGGCCCCGGGCAATGGCCTCGCCGGAAATGCCCAGCACCAGAGCGGCGGAGGCGGCGGCAATGGCGTTTTTCACATTGTGCACGCCGGGCACCTGGAGGGTGATGCGAGCGGCCTTCTCCCCGTTACGCACCAGGTCAAAGGTGGGAAAGCCCCGGTTCCAGACCAGGTTCTCCGCGTGGAAGTCGCCCTTGTCCAGGCCGAAGGTGAGCACGCCCTCCTTCCCCTCCAGGGCAGTCATGGTGTTGGCGTCCTCGCAGTTGGCCAGAACGGTGCCTCCGGGGGGCACCAGGTCCGCAAAGGCCCGGAAGGAGTGCTCCACGTCCTCCAAGTCCTTGAAAAAGTCCAGATGGTCAGCCTCGATATTCAGGATCACTGCCACGGTGGGATAGAAGGACAGGAAGGAGTTGCAGTATTCGCAGGACTCCAGAATGATGGTCTCTCCCTTCCCCACCCGGTGGCCGGTGCCCAGCAGGGGCAGGGTGCCGCCGATCATCACCGTGGGGTCAACCCGGGCCGCCATGGCGATGTGGGTGCACATGGAGGTGGTGGTAGTCTTGCCGTGGGTGCCGGAGATGCACAGGGCGTTCTTATACCGGCGCATGATGGAGCCCCAGGCCTGGGCCCGCTCGAACACCGGGATGCCCTGGGCCTTGGCCGCGGCAATCTCCGGGTTGCTGTCGTGGACGGCAGCGGTGCGGATCACCAGGTCCTTGCCCTCCACGCTCTCAGGCAGATGGCCGATGGTCACGGGAATACCCAGGGAGCGCAGATGCTCCACCGACTCGCTGTCTTTCATATCAGAACCGGTGATGATGAGGCCCTCGCCGTGGAGGACCTCCGCCAAAGGGGACATGGACACGCCGCCAATCCCCACCAAATGCGCCCGCTTGCCGGGCACAATATAATCATGGATTCGATCGATTGCCATTGGGTTTACACACCTTTTTCATTCAGCTATAATAATGTTTGCTGAATAAACCGTTTTCGGTTTATTCGCGCGGCGTCAGCCACGCAATTCCATAAAAACGGCTTCTTTGAGCCGTTTTTATGGAATTCAGCCATTGTTACAATGCGTATTTCCACTGGAGCGCCGCGGTGCTCCAGTGGAAGGTGCAAGATTTTTGGACCATTTAGTCCAAAAATCTTGCACTTGAACAAAGCCAATGAGCTTTGAAAGCCTTGGCCTTCAAGGCTTTCGGCTTTGTTCAATACGCATTATAATAGGAGTGCAGAAAAATTCCGCATTCTTGGGTTCGCAATTCAATGTTTTATTATAATCCAATTCCTGGTCCATTGGCAAGCCTTTCTGTGCTCTTTTATCTGAAAAAGAAGGAGGCCCTTTCATGAAGCTTTTCGGCGCCCGGAGCTGCCCCTGGCAGGCTCTGCTGGCCTATGTTTTGAAAGCCGAATACGGCCTTTCTCCCCTGCCGGAAATCGCCCGGACGCCCCAGGGAAAGCCCCACTTTCCCGACCGGCCCGACCTGCACTTCAGCGTCAGCCACACCGGGGACTTGGTGCTCTGCGCCGTGTCCGCCTGCCCTGTGGGGACTGACATAGAGACCATCCGCCCCCGCCGGGATTCCCTGCCCCGGTACGCGCTGACGGAGGAAGAGCAGCGGGGCTGGCAGGCCCTGGGGGGAGACTGGCCGGCTTTCTATACCCTCTGGACCCGGAAGGAGGCCTGGTGCAAGTACACCGGCCAGGGTCTGCGCGCTCTTTGGGGCCAGACGCCCCCCAAGGAAGGTCTGTGCTGGGGACAGTACGCCGGGGACGGCTGGCGGGCCGCCGTGTGCGGCCAGGAACAGCCTCCGGAGACCATTTGCTGGCTGGAGAAAGGAGACCTGCCATGAAACTGACCCAGGACTTTTACAACCGGGACACCCGCCTGGTGGCCCGGGAGCTTTTGGGCAAGTATCTGGTGCGGGTGCAGGAGGGCGTCCCCCTGGCGGTACGCATCTGCGAGACGGAAGCCTACATCGGCCGGATGGACAAGGCCTGCCACGCCTACAACTACCGGCGGACCCAGCGGACGGAAACCCTGTTCGCCCCGCCGGGCACCGCGTATATTTACTTAATCTATGGTATGTATCACTGCCTGAACTTTGTCACCGAGCCGGAGGGAGAACCCTGCGCCGTCCTCATCCGGGGCGGGCAGGCCCGGGGAAATCTGTCTCTGCTCACTCGCAGCCGGTACGGGAAACCGCCGGAGCAGCTCACCGCCTACCAGAAGAAAAACTTTCTCAACGGGCCGGGAAAGCTCTGCAAGGCCCTGGCCCTGACCCGGGCGGAAAACGGCTGCTCCCTGCTGGGAGAGGAGCTGTTCGTCTGTGATGCCCTGGAGGACATCGGCCTGACCACGCCTGCGGAGGACAAGCTGCCTTTGGACATCCGCACCAGCCCGCGCATCGGCATTGACTACGCGGAGGAGGCGGTTCACTTCCCCTGGCGGTATTTTCTCCCGGAGACCGCCCTTCCAAACAAAAAACGCAGATAAAGAAACGCCGGCGGCTTTGCTCTTTCGCAAGGCCGCCGGCGTTTGCCCTTTTCCGGGGGGTTATCCATTGGGCTGCTCCATTCCTTCCCGCAGCTTTTCCAGCGCCTTTTTCTCCAGGCGAGATACTTCCCGCCGCTGGTATTGTAAGCGGCTGCCCCTAAACATTCGCTTCCTGTTCCCGGAAGCGGAATTTGAGGATGATCTGTTTGTCTTTGGTCAACTCGATTCGTTCTATAAGCGTGACCAGAAATTCCCGGCTGGTGCAGGCGCTGCCGATGAATTGCTGAACCAGAAGGTCTGCTGCATCCACTTCCTTCGCAGGGGAGACCCTTCGGCGTTCTAACTCCGCGCATTTTTCCTCCAGCCCATTGCGCTCCAGCTGGACGCTTCGGTAAATACGCGCAAAATCCGCTTCAGCCAGCAGGCCGCTCAGGCGGTCCCTGTACATCTGGTCCAGGTTGGCGGTCAAGCGGTCAATCCTGCTTTGGATTGCCTGGATCTCCCGCTCCGATGGATTCTCTTTTCGGGCCTGCTCCACCGCTTCCCGGGCGATGGGAAGCAGATGGGCAGGATTCAGGCAGGCTTCGCAGACCTCCTGCACCCTGGATAGAACAGCGTCGGTGACGGTTTTCTCCTTGATGGTGTGGCTGGTGCACGCCCCTGCCTTGGTGAACCGCTGATAGGTGCGGCAGACGAAATACAGCACATCCTCCCCAGCGGCGTTTTTGCGGTTGAGCACCCCCAGGGGACGGCCGCACTCGCGGCAGAAGATCAGGCCCTTCAGCAAGAAATCATAGGTCCGGCTCCGGGTGTGCCGGCGGCTGCTCACCAGCAGGCCGACTTGCTGGAAGGTCTCCTTGTCAACCAGCGGCTGGTGGGTACCCTCCACCACCACCCAGTTTTCCCGGGGCTGCTTCCGGCACTTCTTGGATTTGTAGCTGATCTTCACGCTGCGGCCCTGGACCATGTTTCCAATGTAGGTTTCGTTCTGCAGCAGCTCGGAGATCCGCTCGCTGGACCACAGCCCAGTGTAAGGGCCGGGATGGGCAACCGGCAAACCCGCATAGGCGGCCGGGGTTGGAACCCCTTCCGCGTTCAGCCGGGCCGCGATCTGGCGGCAGCTCATGCCCTCCAGGGCCAGGGCGAAAATTCGGCGGACCGTTGGGGCTGCCCCCTCGTCGATGACGATTTTGTTCTTCTCCGTGGGGTGCATTTTGTAGCCATAGACCGGCTTGCCGCCGATGAACTGGCCTTTCCGCTGCTTATCCCCCTTGACGCTCCTGATCTTCTTGGAGATGTCCTTGGCGTACATGTCGTTCATAATGGCCCGGAAGGGGGTGATGTCGTTGGCGGTGGACTCAACGCCTGTGTCAATGCCGTCCAGCAGGGAGATGTACCGCACCCCCTTTTCCGGAAAGTACCGCTCCATGTAGTGGCCGGTCATGATGTAGTCACGGCCCAGGCGGGAGAGGTCCTTGGTGATGACCAGGTTCACCTTCCCCGCCTCGATGTCCCCGATCATCCGCTGAAAGGCCGGGCGGTCGAAGCTGGTGCCGCTCCAGCCGTCGTCAATGTAAGTATCGTGGACGGAAAGTCCCTGCTGCCGGACAAATTCGTTCAGCAGGGACTGCTGGTTGGTGACGCTCTGGGAGGGGCCTTCGTTTTCGTCCTCCTTCGACAATCGGATGTACAGCGCCGCCCGGTACGCCCCGGGGTTTTCTATTTCAAAGTACATTCCTGCTCTCCGGAAAAGGGCGGCCATTCCCCAAGAGTTTCATGCATGGCAAGCATGCGGGCCAGATAGAGCCGGAAGGACGACTGGATGAGGGTTTCCAGGCTCTCCTCCACTTCAGCATACACACAGTGCACGGTTGGCAGTTCCTTTTTCATACGCGCTACCTCCTTGATGCATCCTATGAAAGAGCATCCTGCATCTTGCCTGTACCATGAACCGCCGTTTGTGTAAATTTTTTATAAATTCCCCCCGAAAATCTTGCGCTGTTTTTTTAGCGGGAGTAAAATTCCGGTATACTTATACAGAGACACAACAGTGACAGCGGAGAACAGCATGAGCTACATTACCTTTGAACAAGTAAAAAAGACCTATCAGATGGGAGAAGTGACCATCCATGCCGTGGACGGAGTGGACTTCTCCATTGAAAAAGGAGAATTTGCCATCATCGTGGGGCCCTCTGGCGCAGGCAAGACCACCGTGCTCAACATGCTGGGGGGCATGGACGCCTGCTCCGGGGGTACCATTATGGTGGACGGCACCCGGGTCAGCGACTTTAACGCCAGGCAGCTCACCGGCTACCGCCGGCATGACATCGGCTTTGTCTTTCAGTTCTACAACTTGGTGCAGAACCTGACCGCCCTGGAAAACGTGGAGCTGGCCGCCCAGATCTGCGACGACCCCCTGGACGCCCGGAAGGTGCTCAAACAGGTGGGGCTGGGCCACCGGCTGAACAACTTCCCGGCCCAGCTCTCCGGCGGCGAGCAGCAGCGGGTGGCCATCGCCCGGGCCCTGGCCAAGAACCCGAAGTTGCTGCTGTGCGACGAGCCCACCGGCGCCCTGGACTATGTGACCGGCAAGCAGATTTTAAAGCTGCTCCAGGACACCTGCCGGCAGGAGGGCATGACCGTGGTGGTCATCACCCACAACACTGCCCTGACCCCCATGGCGGACCGGGTCATCCACATCAAGAGCGGAAAGGTTGAGAGCACACAGCTCAACAGGCATCCCACGCCGGTGGAGGAAATCGAATGGTGAAGCGGAAAAATCGCCTGACCACCGACGCAGTCCGGGAGGTCAAAAATACCTTCAGCCGGTTTTTGTCCATTCTGGTGCTGTCCGCCCTGGCGGTGGCCTTTCTCTCCGGCCTGCGGGCCACGGCCCCTGACATGAAATACACCGCGGACAATTACTTCGACCGCACCCACATGATGGACGGCTACGCCATCTCCACCCTGGGCATCACCGACGAGGATCTGGAAGCCCTGGCTGCGGCGGAGGGCGTGGAGGCGGTGGAAGGGGTGCGCACGGTGGACGTAACCGCCACCGACCGCATCGTCAGCATCCGCTCCATACCGGAGAAGCTGAACCTGCTGGAGGTGGAGAAGGGCCGCCTGCCCCAGACGGCAGACGAGTGCGTCACCGACCATCTCCTTCTGGCCGAGCTGGGGCTGGAGATCGGCGACACCCTCACCGTCACCCTGGAGGAGGACGACGAGGACGCCCTGGCCCGCACCGCCTACACTGTGGTGGGTACCGTCATCTGTCCCCTGTACGCGGGCACCGACCGGGGCACCACCTCCCTGGGAGACGGCTCCCTGTACGGCATTGTGTTCGTGCCGGCGGAAAACTTTACAGCAGATTACTACTCCATCGCCTATCTGACCGGCACCGGTCTGGCAACCATGGACAGCTACAGCGACAAGTACGACGACGCGGCGGAGGCCCTGCTGGACCAGCTGGAATCCCTGGGGGATCAGCGGGCTCAGCTGCGCTATGACCAGGTGGTAGGCGACGCCCAGGTGGAGCTGGATGACGCTCAGGCAGAGCTGGACGACGCCCGGACCGAGGCGGAAACCCAGCTGGCGGACGCCCAGGCAGAGCTGAAGGACGCCCGGGCCCAGCTGGACAAGGGCTGGCGGGACTACAAAAACGGCCAGACCACCCTGACCCAGGAGATAAACAGCGGCCGCGCGGAGCTGAGCAGCGCAGCCCAAACCCTGAACAACGCCCAGGCGGACTATGACGCCGGCCTGGCTCAGTATAACGACGGTCTGGTCCAGTACAACGCCGGGCTGGAAGAGTATGAGGCGGGGCTTGCTCAGTATGAGCAGAGCGCCGCGCCTCTGGAGGCCCAGCAGGCGGAGCTGGACGAAGCCTACGCTCAGTACGAGGCCGCCTTAGCCCCATATGTGGGCACCCCCTATTACGACGAAGTTTTGGCCCAGATGGCACCCCAGAAGGCACAGTTGGACGAGGCCCAGGCACAGCTGGACGCCGGCCGCCAGCAGCTAAATGAGAGCAAGGCTCAGCTGGACGCCGCAAAAGCGGAACTGGACGCCTCCAAGGCAGAGCTGGACGAGGTCCGGGCCCAGCTGGACGAGGCCCAGGCCTCCATCACCAGCGGCTGGGCAGACTACAACAGCGGCACCGCCAAGCTGAACAAAGCCGAAAAAGAGGGCCGCGCGGAGCTGGCAAGCGCCCTGTCTGAGCTCCAGCAGGGCGAGGCAGACTACACCAGCGGCCAGGCGGACTACCAGGAGGGCAAGGCAGAGGCAGATCAGGAGATCGCCGACGCTCAGGCCAAGCTGGACGACGCCCGGGCTCAGGTGGACGAAATCGACGAATGTGAGTGGTATGTGCTGGGCCGCAGCACCAACAGCGGCTTTGTGGGCTACTCCCAGGACTCGGAACGGGTAAGCAACCTGGCCAGCATCTTCCCCATCATCTTCTTCCTGGTGGCGGCCCTGGCCTGTCTCACCACCATGACCCGCATGGTGGAGGAGCAGCGCACCCAGATCGGCGCCCTGAAGGCCCTGGGCTTTTCCCGGCTGGCCATCTCCAAAAAATATCTGGGCTACGCCTTTTTCGCCAGTCTCAGCGGCGGTCTTCTGGGCCTGATCGTGGGCTGCACCCTCATCCCCATGGTGATCGCCAACGCCTTCCGCATCATGTATGACATCCCCGGCCTGGAGCTGAAGCCTCAACCGGGACTGTGCGTGGCGGCGGTGGCGGCGGCAGTGCTGTGCACCACCGGGGCTGCCCTGTGGGCCTGCCTGTCTACCCTGATGGACACCCCAGCCAACCTGATGCGCCCCAAGGCTCCCAAGGCGGGCCGCCGGGTATTTCTGGAGCATATTAGGCCCCTCTGGAGCCGCCTGTCCTTCACCTGGAAGGTGACCATGCGCAACCTGTTCCGCTACCAGAAGCGGTTCTGGATGACCGTCATCGGCATCGGCGGCTGCACGGCCCTGATCGTCACCGGCTTCGGCCTTCACGACTCCATCTTCGCCATTCTGGATAAGCAGTTTGACGAGGTGTCGGTCTACGACGCCACCGTGGGGCTGGACGCCCACATCACCGACGAGGAAATGGACAAGGTGACCTTCTATTTGGACAGCAATGAGAACGTAGACCGCTGGCTGTCCTGCCGTCAAATCACGGCAGACGCCTCCGCCGGGGATCTGACCAACACCGCGTATATCTTCGCCGTGGAGGATCAGGAGGCCTTCCGCCAGCTCATTGACCTGCGGGAGCGCAAGAGCGGCAACCATATAGAGATTTCCTCTGACGGCGTGGTCATCACGGAGAAGCTGTCCGAGCTGCTGGATCTGCAGGTGGGAGACACCATCACCCTGGAAGGAGACCGGCGGGTGGACGCCACCGTTACCGCCATTGCGGAAAACTATGTCCACCACTATGTGTATATGACGGAGGACTTCTACGAGGCGCTGTTCCGGGAGCCGGCGGAGGAAAACGTGATCCTGCTGGCCTACGGGGACGGGGTGGATGCCGGGGCTCAGGACAACACCTCGGTGGCTCTTATGAAACTGGACGGGGTCAGCTCCTACTCCAACATCGGCACCATCCGGGAGTCCTTTACCGACAGCATGAGCGCCATTGACTACGCAGTGATTATCATCATCGCGGCGGCGGCGGCGCTGGCCTTTGTGGTGCTGTATAACCTGACCAACATCAACATCACCGAGCGGGTGCGGGAGCTGGCAACCCTGAAGGTGCTGGGCTTCTACGACCGGGAGATTTCCGCCTATGTCTACCGGGAGAACATCTTCCTGACCATCTTCGGCATCCTCCTGGGCCTGGTGATGGGCCGGTTCCTCCACGCCTGGCTGGTGCTGACGGTGGAGATCGACATGGTGATGTTCGGCCGCACCGCGCCGGCTTACGCCTACCTGCTGGCGGCGGCCCTCACCGCGCTGTTCTCCGTGATCGTCAACGTGGCGGCCCACTTCCGCCTGAAGAAGGTGGACATGGTGGAGAGCCTCAAGACAACAGAATAACCCGGACATAAAAAACGCCCGGAACGTCTTAAACCACAAGACGTTCCGGGCCTTTGTTTTTTCTTACAGGGCCTCAAAGATTTCCGCGCCCCTGGTCCGAATCCACCGCAGAAGAAGGGCCGACAGGACTGCCAGCAGCACAGCGGCGCAGAGCAGGTAGGTCAGAGGGCCCAGGAGCCTTGCCACCAGATAGTACAGCCCCGCCAGGGCCGCAACCAGCACCCAGCCGCCGAACAGGGCGATCATCACGCCCATGCTCTGCTTGATGGGAATGATCTCGCTGGTCCAGTTCAGGTTGGGCATGTTCAGGTTGAGAAACAGCCCGAAAGCCGCCGTCAGCACCACAAAGGCCGCCGCCGTCACCGGAATCAGGATGGCAAAGCCCAGCGTCGGCTTCAGCACCCATTCCACAGCCGCCACCAGGACCAGCGTGGGCACCAGGGTGAGGATCAAGTGGAGCTTCAGCTTGGCCATCAGCACCTGCTCCCCGGACACCGGGAACACCTGCACCAGCCACAGGTTCTTCCCCTCCAGAGAAACCGACGGCGCGGAGATATCATTCATGGAGGCAAGCAGGCAAACCGCCCCCGCCGCAAGGAGGAAAACCAGCTCCGTCTGCCCGGCAAAGATGCCGGACACCATCTCCCGGAGCATGGTCTGTTTCCACAGCAGCGCCACAGCGGAGGCCAGCATGATGACAATGCCCAGGCCGCAGTTGAGCATGTAGTTGGAGCTTCCCAGGAAGCGGCGCAGCTCCTTGTACAGCAGCGCCCGGCTCACCGGACGCACCGCCGCCCGCTTCTCCTTGTACTTCGTTTTGGCGGCGCCGCGGTTTGCCGTGGCAATCTTCAGAAAGCTCCGGGACAGCACCAGGTAGACGATGGCAAACACCACGGCGGCTATGGCCGTGAAAATCACCATGGAGAGCACGTTCCCTTCCGCCGCAAGGCCCATGTGGTACAGGGGATAGAGGATGCTCCGGGCCTTGGCGCTGACCGCCTGGGGATTGGCAAGGATCGTCTGAAGGATGGTGTAGGCGTGCCCATAGCAATAGTAATAGGCGGCGATAAAGACCAGGGACAGGATCACCACCACGATGTTCTTGTGCTTCAGTCTTCCGCTGATGAGGGCCACTACCCAGCCCAGCACGGCGGAGAGCACCAGCACCACCACCGACAGCACCAGGGGAATGAGCAGGGAGCAGATCACCCCCGCGGCGTTTCCGGGGACAGTCATGAACCAGACCACCAGAGTGGGGATCATGACAATCACCTCGTACATCAGGCCGATGGCGTAAACCCCGGACAGCCGGACCAGCAGGATCTTCCCTGAGGGGATGGGCATGGAGAGGAGCAGGTCGTTGTCCTTTGCCTGGTAGAGGGAGGCATAGGTGTTGAACACACTGCCGAACACCCCCATGAACAGGGCAAGCAGGCCCATGAGGGCAAAGTAAAGCCAGCCAAGCTCCACGCTCACCAGCGGCTCGCAGAGCATAATCGCCACCATGCCGAACATCACGCCCAAAAGGCCGAAGAGCACCAGATACAGAAGGACATACCCGGCAATTCCTTTCGCGGACCGGTTCTGGTTGGTTTTCCTATCCCGGTAAACCCAGGAGAAAACCTCCATCATCTGTTTTTTGAACAGTGTTTTTGTCATTGTTCTCCCTCCAGCTCCAGGAACACGGTTTCCAGGGAGGTGTCACCCTTGACTTCCTCCATGGTGCCAGAACGGATGAGCCTGCCGCCCTTGATGATTGCCACCTTGTCGCAGAGCTTTTCCGCCACCTCCAGCACATGGGTGGAGAAGAAAATGGCGCCGCCCCGGTCGCAGATCTCCCGCATCAGCCCCTTCAGCTGGTGGGAGGCCTTGGGGTCCAGACCCACGAAGGGCTCGTCCATGACAATCAGCTGGGGATCGTGGATCAGCGCGGAGATGATGGCCAGTTTCTGCTTCATGCCGTGGGAATAGGCGGACACCGGCTGGGCCAGGTCGCCGGTGAGCTCAAAGGTGTCGGCCAGCCGGCGGATGCGCGCCTGCCGGTCCGCCGCGCTGACGCCGAAGATGTCGGCCACGAAGTTCAGAAACTGAATGCCCGTCATGAACTCATACAAATCGGGGTTATCGGGGATATAGGCCAGCTTGGTTTTGCAGGCCAGGGGGTTCTGCTTCATGGACACGCCGTCCACATAAATTTCGCCGCTGTCATACTGCAAAATGCCGCAGCAGGCTTTGATGGTGGTGGTTTTTCCCGCGCCGTTGTGGCCGATAAAGCCGTAGATTTCTCCCGGCCGGATGTGCAGGGAAAGATCGTCCACCGCCTTCTTCTCTCCATAAATCTTGGTTAAATGCTCGATTCTCAGCATGGTACTGTCTCCTTTTCTCTGTTGGTTGGGGGAAATTACAGGTCCTTCTTTTTTGTTTCCATGGATAGTATACAAAACCCCTGCCCTTCCCGATAGGCGGATTTTTCCGCCGTTTGTGTCAATTTTATAGGTATAAAAATGCCCAGAAAACCAGAAAGGCTTTCCGGGCATCGTTTACATTAATGGCGGCGGGATACATAGGAGCGGCTGATGCCGCAGAGGGCGGCGATTTCCCGCTGGGTTTTGGGGGGCTCCCCGTCCAGGCCGTAGCGGAGGGTGATGACCTTGATCTCCCGGTCTGTCAGGCAATTCTGCACGCATTGGCGGACCTTGGCGCAGGAGTCCCGGGTGTCCAGGTTTTCCAGCATGTCGTCGTCCACGCTGATCACATCCATGAGGGACAGGGCGTTTCCCTCCCGGTCAGAGTCGATGGAGTCCGACAGGGAGACGTCCCCCTGGTACTTCCGCTGGCTCCGGAAGTACATGAGAATCTCATTTGCTATCCTCCCCCTGCGGCTTACTTCCCGTCAGGAACACCTGGGCCTGGGCCTCGTCCCAGACAATTCGGGAGACCAGATGGCGAAGGGCGGCCCGTTTTTCCTCTATGGTCATCCCCTCCACCGTCCCCCGGAAGGACGAAAGCCGCCGACAGAGGCGGGCAAATTCTTCTTCCGGGAGGTCCTGCCCCGCCGCTTCGGCCTCCAGCTCCTTCAGGCGGGCGTTCAGCCCCGCTTCCCTGCTGTGGCAGGCTTCGATCTGCTCTAAGATGTACGCCTGGGCGGCGGTGCCGGAGGCCTGGGGCAGAGCCGCCACCAGGCCCTGGATCTGGCGGCTGTTGGCCCCGATCTCTTCCCGGAGCCGTTCCAGCTCCTCCCCGCAGACGGTTGGCGCTCCATGGAGGGCTTTCCTGCCCCGGGCCAGCTGCTCCCGAAACTGCGCCGGGTCCCGGTCCAGCCCCGCTATCGCCGCCAGGACCTGGGCGTCCAGCTGGTTCCCATTGGGGTTTTTCATGGTGCACAGGCTGCCCTTGCTCCGCTCCTTGGTGGTGCAGAGATAGGCATACTGCCGCGCCCCGTCCGCCCCTGTGCGGCCGGTCAGCTTGGGGCGCAGATAGTCCCCGCAGCAGCCGCAGCGGAGCAGGCCGGACAGCAGGGCCTCGTGGCTGCGGGGGCTGCGATAGCCCCGGTCCCGGTTCCGGGCCAGGCGGTCCTGGACCTGCACCCATTTTGCCCCGGGGATAATCCCCGGGTGCCGGCCCACGGCAACAATCCACTCCTCCATGGGCCGGAGTCGGTGAGTCTTGCCGGGCTGCTGGAGGGTGCGGTTATAGGCCAGGATACCGCGGACCCCGTCAAAGTCCTCCGGCTTCCCGAAAACCTCCGCCCCGCGGCCGGTGAGGTATTGGTAGGCCTCCCCGTCGGCGATCAGGTAGACCGGGTTCGTGAGGATATTCCTGATGGCCACCCGGGTGAATGGGTTGCCCCGCTTGGTGCGGTACTGCTTTTCCAGCAGGAAGGTGTCCACCTGGGTGAGGGAGCCGGTCTCCAGGAATTTTTGGAAAATCAGCTCCACCAGGCGCAGCTCCCCGGGCAGGGGGTTCAGGTGGCAGGCCCGCTTGGTCTTTCCGTCGATGGTGACCTGGGTGACGCTCTCCGACTGGTAGCCGGTGGGGGTGGTACCCCCCAGCCAGCGGCCAGTTTTGGCCAGCTCATGCATGTTGTCCCGGATGCGCTCGGCGATGGTCTCCCGCTCCAACTGGGAGAACACAGATGAGATGTACATCATAGCCCGGCCCATGGGGCTGCCGGTGTCAAACTGCTCCTTGATGGAGACAAAGTCGATCCCCATGCCCCCCAGCTGCTCAATGAGCCCGGCAAAGTCGCCGATGTTGCGGCTGATCCGGTCCAGCCGGTAGACCACAATGGCCGCCGGTTTCTGTGCCTTGGCGTCCGCCATCATCTGCTTAAACTGAGGCCGCTCCAGGCTGCCCCCGGAAAAGCCCTCGTCCTCATAGACCTGCGCCTGGGCCGCTTCCTCCGGGCCGTAATGGGCGGCGATGTACTGCCGGCACAGCTCAACCTGGTTCTCCACGCTCTCCCCCCGGCCGGTGAACCGGGACTTGCGGGAGTAAATCATCAGCCGTTGGTTGCTCTCTCCCATGGTCCTTCCCCCCTGCTCCATGATTTGGGTATTTTATGGGTATGAGGGAAAACCGCGCAGGTATGAGGGGTTACACCAGCTTTTCAAATCCTCGGGGCAGGTCTGCCCGGAAGGTGGTCTCCTGGCCAGTGAGGGGGTGAAGGAAGGTCAGCTCATGGGCATGAAGGCACAGGCGACCCAGCGGGTCGGTGGCCGCACCGTAAGTCCGGTCCCCAGCCACGGGACAGCCCAGCTCGCTGAGGTGGACCCGGATCTGGTTCTTGCGGCCGGTGGACAGGTCCACCTCCAGCAGGGAATACCGCTTGCCCTGCTTCACCGTCCGGTAGTGGGTGATGGCCTCCTTGCCGCCGCTGGGCACGGAGTAGACCCGGTGGGCGGCGTTCTCCCGAAGCAGAGTGCGGATGGTGTCCGCCGGCTTGGGGGGCGCGCCCTCCACCAGGGCCAGATAGCCCCGGCGGTGGATAATCTTTTCCCAGTTGTCCTGGAAGGCCCGCTTGGTGGCTTCATCCTTGGCAAAGAGCAGCACGCCGGAGGTATCCCGGTCCAGCCGGTGGACAATGAATACTCGGGCTTTCGGGTCTCCCGCCCGGACATAGTCGGTCACCTGCCGGTAGGCGGTGCGCACCTTCTCCTTGTCGCTGGCCATGGACAAAAGCCCTGCGGGCTTGTCCACCACCAAGATGTGCTCGTCCTCCCAAAGAACAGGAAAGGGCAGTTTCCCCTTCTTCCCAGTCCCCGGTTGGATGGTCACTGTTTGGCCGGGGGCAAGGGGATGGTCGTGGCGGGTGACGGTCTTTCCGTCCACCTGCACCTGGCCCCGGGTAAGCAGGCCCTTCACGGTGTTGCGGCTCTTGTCCCCCACCGCAGTCAGGAGGAAGGGGAGCAGGGTGCCCGGCTCCTCCACCCGGTACTGGCGGGAGGCTTTTGGTTTTTGATGGATCATATGGGTTCGCATCCTTTTCCGCAGATTTCTGCCCTCATTATACAGGATGAAGCGGGCGGGAACAAGAGAGGCGGAAGGTTCTTCCGGGAGGAAGATCACACATAGGGTGTGGAGAAGGGAGGGAACCGCTTGGAGATTTCACTCATGCTCCGGATGCCGGAGACGGCAGCAGGGAAACAAGCGCTGGCAGAGCTTTCCGCCCAGGTTCACGCTCAGGGGGTTCTTCAGCAAATCGACCGTCTGCCCTGCTCCCTGGCGCAGAAACAGGCGCTGGTGGACGCGATTCTGCACGAAACAAAGGCCGGGGAGTGATCCCCGGCCTTTGGCCGTTACTTCTGCCCTTCCAGGCCCAGCTTGCGGTAAACCCCGGGGCGCAGACGGTAGCACAGGTACAATCCCACCAGGCTCACCGCGATGAGCACAATGTTGCCCACCCAGGCCGCCGCATAAGAACCGGTGCTGTCATAGATCAGAGAGCCGAACAAGGGGGCGGCACTGGCCCCCAGGGCGCTGGCCAGGCTGGCGTAACCGAAGATGGTGCCGAAGTCCCGGTTCCCGATCATGTCGCTGGCCAGCAGGGGCATAATAACCGTGGCGTTGGCGTTACCCAGCCCAAAGACGAAGGTGGCCACCGGGGCCAGAAGGGCCGTCTTTTCCACCCCCAGGAAGCAGGCCATACCCACCAGCAGGCAGAGGATGGCAGCGGTGGAGGCGGGTTTTACCCCCCACTTATCACTGACCGCTCCCAGGATCAGTTTGCCGATGATAACCCCCAGGGCGGACAGGGACATCATCTGGGCAGCGGTCACCGGGTCCAGCCCCACGTCGGTCATGTAGGGGATGGCATTGGTGTTGATGATGGTGGCGGTGGCGGAGAAGAGGAAAAAGGTCACCGCCATGCTCCAAAAGATGCTGGACCGCAGGGCCTGTCCCACGGTGAGTCCGGTGACTTCCCCACTGGGGGCCGCGGCAGCGTTGGGGTCCTCCCCGATCCGGGTCAGTCCCTTGTCCTCCGGGGCGCGGACCACGGTGAGGAGCACCAGGGGCAGGATCACCGCCACCGCCAGCAGAGCCGCCAGCCGGTAGGACATCCGCCAGCCGAACCGGGTGTTGATGGAGGTGAAGAGGGGGTTCAGGACCATGGCCCCCAGGCCGCTGCCCATCATGGCGATGCCCATGGCCTTCCCCTTCATTTTGGGGCCGAACCAGTTGTTGATAAGGATAGAGATGGGGACGCTGGTGAGAAACATCCCGAAAAAGCCGATGATGGCGGAGATCACATAGAAGTGGACCACGCTCCCGGCCAGGGAGTAGCCCAGAAAGCAAGCGGCGATAATCACCGTGCTCACCGCCATCAGCAGCCGGGGGGAGTGGTGCTGATAGAGTCTGCCCACAAACAGGGCCGCCGCCATGGAGGTGAGGGTGCTGATAGTGATGTGGGTGGTGAAGGCCGTGCGGGTGATGCCGAATTCCTCGGTGATAAAAACGGTGAACAGGCCGGGAAGGTTCGTGAGGGGGACAAAGATCAGGGCCATCAGGGCCAGACAGGTGATCACGATCCACCAGCCGTGATAGATCCCTTTGCCGGAACTCTTTGGGGACATAAGATCGCTCCTCCAATCTCGTTTCATGGCGCGCGGCAGGCGCTTTACCCAAAGAGTTTGCGGCTGAGACAAGGGTTTTATGCAGGCCCGGCGGCAAAAAATCAGAGCCGCTGGGGCAGGATAGCATTTTCTACACATCGGCTGGCATAGGTTGCCAGGCGCACCTTTTTGTCCGGCTTGAAGGTGGAGATTCCCTTGATGAGCCCGATGGTCCCGATGGAAATCAGGTCATCCTGGTCGCTGGCCTGGACATAATATTTCTTCAGGATATGGGACACCAGGCGGAGATTGTGTTCGATGAGCTTGTTCCGGGCCTCCAAATCCCCCTGGGCGTACCGGGCCAAATATTCCCGCTCCTCCTCCGCCTTCAGGGGCCGGGGGAAGGAGCTGGTGCTCCCCAGGCGCAGGGGGAAGCAGAGCATGTTGAGCAGCAGCAGAATCCACGCTGAAATCATTGACAGCACCTCCTATACTCCCTACTCTATTCCCCTGCGGCCTGTCTCTATTTCTCTTATTTTTTGAAAAATGTGCGCAAATCACAGTAAATGAGTCCCATTTCCGGGTATCCTATACCCAGAAAAACAAATCACCCGAAAGGAGATTCGACCATGTCTGTCATGAACATAAATCAGAACAATTTTGACGATACCATCACCCAGTCCTCCTCCCCCGTGCTGGTGGACTTCTGGGCCGCCTGGTGCGGACCCTGCTCCATGCTCTCCCCCATTGTGGAGCAGCTGGCAGAGGAGCACCCGGAGATCGCCTTCGGCAAGGTAAACGTGGACGAGGCCCCGGAGATCGCCCAGCGGTACCAGATCTCCGCCATCCCCACCCTCCTGCTCTTCCGGGACGGCAAGCCCGTGGACATGTCCGTGGGGGTCAAATCCAAGGCAGAGCTGGAAAAGTTCCTGAAATAATTCAGAATCCTCCTCATAATCAGCACGCAGGCGCTGCCCACCGGGCAGCGCCTGCGTGCTTGTGTTCGTTCATTTTTTACAGCAGCATCCCCGCGGCCAGATACAGCAGGGCGCTGAGAATCACCGGCAGCAGGATCATAGGGACCGCAGCCTGGGCATAGCGGACATTATCAATCTGCGCTGCCGAGCAGGCCAGGGTGGCCTCGGAGCCGAAGACGCACAGGTGGGAGGCCGCGGCGGTGGCAGAGATGATGGCTGCGGCGGTGAGCAGCTGGTTGGCTCCCAGGGCCTGGGCGATGGGGATAATCACCGGGAAGGCGATGGCGCAGATACCCCAGAAGTTTCCTGCCGCCACCCCTAAGATTGTGACGATGAGGAAAGCCGCCGCCGGCAGAATCTGGGGAGACATGGCCCCTTTGGCAGCGCCGATGACGTAATCCGGCATCCCCAGAAGGCTGTTAATATCCCGCAGGATAAAGGCGCTGGTGACGATGAACAGCACGCCGATCATATCCTTAAAGCCGCTGAGAATCCGGTCCAGGTACTCCCCGGGCTTCATGAGCTTCTGGGGCAGGTACAGAATGGCGCAGAACACCAGGCAGGTGAGGGTTCCGTAGAGAATCTCCCCGGTGGCGATGGTGATGGCGGTGATGAGGACCACCGGCAGGAGGAAGTTCAGGGCGTTTCCCTTTCGCTCTTCCTCCTGGGCCTCCTCCGCCAGGACTGCTGCCTGGGCCTGCCGGAAGGCGGTCTTCATGGGTCCGTACTTGGGCAGGCCTCCCAGGGCGAAGAGCAGGCCGCAGAGAAGGGCCATGAGGGGGTAGAACAGAAAGGGAATCACATGGAGGAAGGTGCTCATCCCCGCCTCCGCCGGGCAGATGCCCACGGCCACCAGCTGGCTGATCATGAACACCCCCCAGGTGGAGGTGGGCACGATGACGCAGATGGAGGAGGCCGTGGTGTTGGTGAGATAGGCCAGCATTTCCCGGGGGATGCCGTGGCGGTCCGTGGCCCGGCGCATGGCGGCCCCCACAGAGAGGATGGACAGCCAGTCGTCCACGAAGATCAGAATGCCCAGAATCCAGGCCGCCAGCAGGGTGCTCTTTGGCCCCTTGCAAACCCGGGCGGCAAGGGCGGTGAAGCCGTAAATGCCCCCGGAGGCCTCGAAAAGGGCCACGAGACTGCCGAAAAAACCGCACACCAGCACCAGCCAGATCCACAGGTCGCTGCCCATGACCCCGTAGACCACGTCCAGCCAGGGGGAGAAGAACCCGGCGCCGTGGAGCATCACCGCGCCCAGCAGGGTTCCCGCCAGCAGAGACAAGGCGGTGCGCCGGGTGAAGAACACCAGCACAATGACCACCGCCACTGGCAGAAGGCTCAAGATCCCGTAGTCCATCCCATTTCCCCCTTTCCTTTCTAATTGGTACGGTATCGTAATTCTGGCCGGTTGTCAAGGAAAAAGGACCTGCCGGGGCAGGTCCTTTTCGTTTGGTCTGTTTACTTTTTCCCGCCCTTGGTGTCGCAGTAGAGGCAGCGGTAGACGCCGTGCTCCCGGTCGGTGAGGCGGAAGATGTGGGGCAGCTCCTGCTCGATGGAGGTGATGCACCGGGGATTCTTGCACCGGATGACCCCCACGATGGTCTCCGGCAGGTGGGGGTGGATCTTCTCCATCCGCTCGCCTCCCCGGATGATGTTCACGGTGATGTGGGGATCGATATACCCCAGCATGTCATAGTTTAAGTCAATGACCTCATTGATCTTCAGAATGTCCTTCTTGCCGTACTTGCCGCTGGAGGCGTTCTTGATGACGGCCACCTCGCACTCCAGCTTGTCCAGACCCAGTTCCTTGTACAGGTCCATGCCCCGGCCGGCGGGGATATGGTCGATGACGATGCCGTCCACAATGGTTCCAATAATCATCTCACTCCACCTCCAGCAGTTTCAGGATGAGGGCCATGCGGATATACTTGCCGCAGAGAACCTGGCGGAAGTAGCAGGCCCGGGGGTCGTCGTCAATGGCGATGGAAATCTCGTTCACACGGGGCAGGGGGTGCAGGATGGACAGGTCCCACTTGGCGGTGCGGAGCTTGTCCGGGGTGAGGATATAGCTGTCCTTCAGGCGGACGTAGTCGTCCTCGTTGAAGAACCGCTCCCGCTGGACCCGGGTCATGTAGAGAATGTCCAGCTGGGGCATGGCCTCCTCCAGAGAGGTGGTCTCCATAAACTCGATGCCGTTTTTCTCTAGCAGGTCGGTGCGCACGCTCTCGGGCACCCGCAGCTCCTCCGGGGAGATAAGCACGAAGCGGACGTTCTCATACCGGGACATGGCCCCGATGAGGGAGTGGACGGTACGGCCGAACTTCAGGTCGCCGCAGCAGCCGATCACCAGGTTGTCCAGCCGCCCCTTCTCCCGCTTGATGGTCAGCAGGTCGGTGAGGGTCTGGGTGGGGTGGTGGTGGCCGCCGTCGCCGGCGTTGATCACCGGAACGGTGGCCTTCATGGAGGCCACCAAAGGCGCGCCCTCCTTGGGGTGGCGCATGGCGATGATGTCTGCAAAACAGCTCACTGTCCGGGCGGTGTCGGCCACGCTCTCCCCCTTGGCGGCGGAAGAGCTCTGGGCCTCGGAGAAGCCCAGGACCTGGCCGCCCAGCTCGTACATGGCGGACTCGAAGCTCAGACGGGTGCGGGTGGAGGGCTCATAGAAGAGGGTGGCCAGCTTTTTGTAGCGGCACTTCTCCCGGTATTCCTCGGGATGCTCGATGATATCCTCGGCCTTGGCGATGAGCTCGTCAATTTCCGCCACGGACAGGTCGGTGATGTCGATCAAATCTCGTTTCATTGGATGGGACCATTCCTTTCACTTCACTAAATTTCCGGGGGCGAAATGGCCCTTACTTCTGGATCCAGCTCTCGTCGGAGGGGTTGTTGCGGAAGGCGATCAGCCGGGCCTGGTCCTCAGGGCGGATGTAGCCCTCGGCAGCGGCAACGGAGGCCACGGTGTCCAGGTCGGTGAGGCTCACGTTCTTCACGTTGGCCTCAGCCAGGCGGTCCACGCTCTTCTTCATGCCGTAGGTGAAGATGCTGGCGATGCCCAGAACCTCTGCCCCGGCCTGGCGCAGCACGTCCACCACCTCCAGCACGCTGCCGCCAGTGGAGATCAGGTCCTCAATGACCACCACCTTCTGGCCGGGGACCAGCTTGCCCTCGATCTGGTTCTTCCGGCCGTGGTCCTTGGCCCCGGAGCGGACGTAGCCCATGGGCAGCTCCAGCAGGTGGGCGGTGATGGCGGCGTGGGCGATGCCGGCGGTGCTGGTGCCCATGAGGGCCTCCGCCTGGGGGTAGTGCTCCTTCACCAGGGCGGCCAGGCCCTGCTCCACGTCCAGGCGGACCTGGTGGTCGGACAGGGTCAGACGGTTGTCGCAGTAGATGGGGCTCTTGATGCCGCTGGCCCAGGTAAAGGGCTCGTCAGGCCGGAGAAAAACAGCCTGGATCTTCAGCAAATCCTTTGCAATGGTAGTTTTCATAAACGCACGTCTCCTCTTTCACAAATTCACAAATCAGCCAACAAATTCCTTCACGCATCTCTCATAGGCGGCCACCGGGTCGGCGGCGGCGGTGATGGGACGGCCCACCACGATGTAGTCCGAGCCGATCTCCCTGGCCTGGGCCGGGGTGGTCACCCGGACCTGGTCCCCCTTGTCCCCGTCGGCAAAGCGGATGCCGGGGGTAACGGTGAGAAAGCCCTTGCCGCAGGTCTCGTGGACCTTGCCCGCCTCCATGGGAGAGCACACCACCCCGTCCAGACCGGCCTTGGCGGCGTTGGCGGCGTAGTGCATGACGGTCTCGTCGATAGGGGCGTTAATCAGCAGCTCCTCCTGCATCCGCTCCTGGCTGGTGGAGGTCAGCTGGGTGACGGCGATCACCAGGGGCCGGGTGCCGTCGGGGCGGGTAACCCCCTCCAGGGCTCCCTCCATCATGGCACGGGTCCCGGCGGCGTGGAGGTTTACCATGTCCACGTCCAGGCGGGAGAGCACGGCCATGGCCTTCTTCACGGTGTTGGGGATGTCGTGGAGCTTTAAGTCCAGGAAGATCTGGTGGCCCCGGGCCTTAATCTCCTGCACGATGGCGGGACCTTCCGCGTAGAAGAGCTCCATGCCGATCTTCACATAGGGCTTTTTGCCGGAGAACTTGTCCAGAAAGGCCAAGGTCTCCTCCTTGCTGCTGAAGTCACAGGCAATGATAACGTCTTTTCCCATCAGTGAGCACCTCCGATGATTTCTGTTAAGTCGTGAATCCCCAGGCGCTCCATGACGCCGGGGAGGTTGTCGATGATTTCCTTGCAGGCATAGGGGTTTACCAGGTTGGCGGCCCCCACCTGCACGGCGGTGGCGCCGGCCAGCATCAGCTCGATGACGTCCTCCGCGCTCTGCACGCCGCCCATGCCGATGATGGGCACCTTCACCGCCTCGTAAACCTGCCACACCATCCGCACGGCCACCGGGAACACCGCCGGGCCGGACAGGCCGCCGGTGGTGTTGGCCAGGATGGGACGGCGCTTTTTAATATCCAGCCGCATTCCCAGAAGGGTGTTAATCAGGCTCAGGCCGTCCGCCCCTCCCTCCTCGCAGGCCTTGGCGATGGAGACAATATCGGTGACGTTGGGGGACAGCTTTACATATACGGGCTTTTTGCAGACCTCCTTCACCGACTTGGTCACGTTGTAGACCATGTTGGGGTCGGTGCCGAAGCTCATGCCTCCGTGGTGGACGTTGGGACAGCTGACGTTCACTTCAATAATATCTGTATAGGGGGAGGCGTCCGCTTTGGCGCAGCACTCCACAAATTCGTCCAGAGAGAAGCCGCTGATGTTGGCCAGGATGGGCTTGTGGTAGACCTGGCGCAGGCGGGGCAGCTCCTCGGCCACCACCTTGTCGATGCCGGGGTTTTGCAGGCCCACGGCGTTGAGCATGCCGCCGGGGGTCTCGGCAATGCGAGGAGCCGGGTTTCCGAACCGGGGCTCCCGGGTGGTGCCCTTCACGCTGATGGCACCCAGGCAGTTGATATCATACCACTGGGCAAACTCGTAGCCGAAGCCGAAGGTGCCGCTGGCGGGGATAATGGGGTTGTCCAGCTGGACTCCGCTGAGGGTAACGGCCGTCTTTACCATAGGATCTCCTCCTTTTCCAGCACCGGGCCTTCCCGGCAGATGCGCTTGTTGCCATACTTGGTCTGGCAGGTGCAGCCCATGCAGGCGCCGAAGCCGCAGCCCATGCGCTCCTCAAAGCTGAACTGGCCGGAGGTGACGGACTTGTCGTACACCGCCTTCAGCATGGGGGCAGGGCCGCAGGTGTAAACATAGGTATAGCCCGTCTGGGGCATGGCGTCGGTCACAAAGCCCTTGACCCCCAGGGAGCCGTCGGCGGTGGTCACCGTCACGTCCAGGCCCAGGGCCTGGAAATCGGCCTGCATGAACTGCTCTGCCGCCTGGTTAAAGCCCAGGATCACAGAAGGGGTCTTTCCCTGGGCCAGGAGCTTCTTGGCCAGGGCGAACATGGGGGGGATGCCGGCGCCGCCGCCGATGAGCAGGGGGCGGTCCCCGGATTTATCCAGGTCATAGCCGTTGCCCAGGCCGGTGAGAATGTCCAGCCGGGTGCCGGGTGCCATCCGGCTCATCTGCTCGGTGCCCTGGCCCACCACCTTGTAGACAATGGTCAGGCTCCCCTCTCCCCAGTCGCAGACGGAAATGGGGCGGCGGAGGAACTTGCCCTCCAGGGCGATATTCACAAACTGGCCGGGGGCGGTGATGGCGGTGGTGTCCCCCGCCAGGACCATACGGAAGGTCCCGGGAGCCAGTTGTTCGTTGCTGGTTACCGTAAAGAGGCCTCGTTTCACAATCCCTTTCCTCCTTCTTCCTGCCAGGCGATCTCTCCCCCGGAGAGGGTCAGCAGGCATTTTCCAAACACAGTCCGGCCGGCGAAGGGCGAACTCTTGCCCATGGACAGAAAGTCCTCCGGCTGGATGGTGTAGCTGGCGTCCAGGTCAAACACCGTCAGGTCTGCCGGGGCACCTTCCTCCAGGGCGGAGCCGATGCCGAAGCGCCGGGCGGGGTTGGTTACCATCCGATCAATCAGCTGCTCCAGAGTGAGAACCCCGGGCTTCACCAGCTCGGTATACAGCACCGGGAAGGCGGTCTCCAGTCCCACGATGCCGAAAAGGCTGTGGGCCAGCCCTCTCCCCTTCTCCTCGGCGGAGTGGGGGGCGTGGTCGGTGGCGATCATGTCCACGGTACCGTCCAGAATCCCGGCGATGAGGGCCTGGCGGTCCTCCTCCGACCGGATGGGCGGGTTCATCTTGAAGCAGCCCTCCTCCTGGAGCATGGAGTCGTTGAACACCAGGTAGTGGGGGGTGGTCTCACAGGTTACGTCCAGGCCTTCAGCCTTGGCTTTCCGGATCAGTTCCACCGTTTCCTTAGTGGACACATGGCAGACGTGGTAGGCGCAGCCGGTTTCCCGGACCAGGTCCAGGTCCCGCTCCACCTGCTTCCACTCGCTAGCAGAGGGGTTGCCCCGGTGGCCGTGGGCACGGGCATACTCTCCGTCGTGGATGTAGCCCCCGTTCAGCAGGCTCTCATCCTCGCAGTGGGCCACGATGATCTTGCCCAGTGCCTTGGCCCGGAGCATGGCCTGCTTCATCATCTCCGGGTTTTGGACCCCCTTGCCGTCGTCGGAGAAGGCCACCACATAAGGGGCCATGTCCTCCAGGTCTGCCAGTTCTTTTCCCTTCTCCCCCACGGTAATGGCCCCGTAGGGGTGGACGTGGATGACAGCGTCTTTGGCGATGGCGTCCAGCTCGGGCTGAAGGTTCTCTAAGCTGTCGGGCACGGGCTTTAAGTTGGGCATGGGGCACACGGCGGTGTAGCCTCCATGGGCTGCCGCCCGGGTGCCGGTGGCGATGGTCTCCTTGTATGAAAAACCCGGCTCCCGCAGATGCACATGTACATCCACGAAACCGGGGAACAAGTAACCATGATCCAATTCAATGACACGGGCGCCGGCAGCGTCGGGCGTTTCCTTGGAAAGGGAAACAATACGGCCATCCTCCACCAGAACAGACACCCGTTCAGCCCCGCCGTTTCGGAGCACCGTCATTTGATTCAGAAGGAGCTTCATTCTTCTCTTCCTCCTATGATTTCACATCAGAATGTACGAAACTCATTTTTCATATGGTACCAGATGTCAGCAATTCTGTCAATTCTAAATCCGTGTAAAACCCTTTCGACTTTTTAGGATAGGCCCTGGCAGGCGCGAAAAAACGTGCGTTTTCAGAACCTCCGAAAACGCACGCTTTTTTTCGATGGGTTGTTATGCCTCGGCGGGCACGTCCTTCTGTCTGGCTGCTCTGCTGAGCAGGCAGATCAGGACCACCAGGACCACGCCGATGAGGTCCGTGAGGGTACCCGGATAAACCAGGGTAAGACCGCCCACGATAATGGCCAGCCGCTGCCATACCCTCAAATTGGAGAAAACGTAGCCGCGCAGACCCGCCGCCACGCCAAAGACGCCCACAAAGGCGCTGAGGGTGGCCTGGATGGCCTGGGGTACGGTGCAGTCCACAAACAGGAGGGCTGGGTTCATGCCGAAGCAGTATGGCACGATAAAAGCCGCTATGGCCAGCGTTGTTGCTGTGATAGCCGTCTTCATTGGCTTGGATTTGGCGATGGCGCTGCCTGCGTAGGCAGCCAGGGCCACGGGGGGCGTAATGTCGGCCACGATGCCGAAGTAGAACACGAACATGTGGGCTGCCAGAGGCGCCATACCCATCTTGATGAGGATGGGGGCGCAGGTGGTGGCCATGATGACATAGTTGGCGGTGGTGGGAACGCCCATGCCCAGCACGATACAGGCCAACATGGTCAGGAGCATGGCGATAAACATATAGCCGCCGGACAGGTTCACGATAGCGGAGATCAGCTTAGCGCCGATGCCGGTAGTGGTGATGACGCAGGCGATGGTGCCGGCCACGGCGCAGGCGATGCCCACGGTGAGGGTGGACCGGGCGCCGTTTTCCAGGGCGTCAAAGAACTTGTGAATGTTGATGCGGGTGTCCTTGTTGAACATGCTCACCACGATGGCCGCAACGGTGGCCACGATGGCCGCCAGGCTCATAGTGGTCTTCATCATCATGATGACCAGAAGCACCAGGGGCAGGAGCAGATAGCCCTTATGGGCGATGAGCTTGCCGAACTTGGGCAGGTTTTCCCGGGAAATTCCCTTCAGGCCCATGCGCTTGGCCTCCAGATGTACGGCAATGAAGATGCCGGCAAAGTACAGGGCGGCGGGCAGGATGGCCCGGGCTGCGATGAAGCCGTAGCTAAAGCCCGTGTACTCCACCATGAGGAAGGCCGCCGCGCCCATGATGGGAGGCATGATCTGGCCGCCGGTAGAGGAGGCGGCCTCCACCGCGCCGGCAAATTCCGGCCGGTAGCCGTTCTTCTTCATCATGGGGATGGTGACGGAGCCGGTGGTAACGGTATTGCCCACAGAGGAGCCAGAGACCATGCCGCACAGAGCGGAGGAGATCACGGCCACCTTAGCAGGGCCGCCACTGGAGCTGCCGGCGATGGAGTTTGCCAGCTCAATAAAGAACTGGGAAATGCCTGTCCGCTCCAGGAACGCGCCGAAGATAACAAAGAGGACGATGAAGGTGGAGCAGGCACGGATGGGGGTGCCGATGACGCCTTCGGTGGTGTAAAACAGGTTGTAGATATTCAGGGATAGTGACTTGCCGGTAAAGGCGATCATGTAGATAATGAAGGCCGAGGAGACGATGACGATGGGAATACCCACGGCCCGCCGGCAGGCCTCCAGGGTGACCACCACGCCGATGATGCCGATAACAAGATCCACAGGCGTCAGGCGGATGGTGTTGGCGATGATCTTGTCCAGGTTAAAGACGAAGTAGAAATAGCTGCCGCCGCCCAGGACGGCCAGGATCACATCATACCAGGGGATGTAATTGAGTTTTTTGTGGGCCCCCTTCCGGGAAGGGAACACGATAAAGGTCAGAAACACCAGAATCCCCACGAAGGACGCCCGTTCGATTCTGGTCTCCCAATCCAGCCCGAAATTCAGAAGAATACTGTAAACAGCAAAGGCCACCAGCATGTAGCGCACGACCACCTTGGGAATTCCGTCCCAAATTCGGACGTTGGACTCCCGGTCGTACTTTTCCATAACAGCCTGAACATCGGCTTCGGTAGTGGCTTCTTCTTCTGCCGCAATCTTGGTATACTCAAACTCAGTGGCTGGGTCTTTTGCTGATTTTTTTCCAAACAGCGGCACGTTACCTACCTCCTTTTCTCTTTTTCTCTATAGGACTCATCCCCGCTGACAGGAGAAGAGGACCTTGCTGCTGCGGCCGCACAGGTCCCGCAGGCTGATGGTCTCGTCTCCCAGGTACAGGGTATGGTCGGAAATGGTGCCTACCACGATCACCATGTTGTCTATCTTTTTCTCGATGTTGGAAATAATCATTTCCCCGTTCTCGCCGTAGGAAAGGGTCTCCCCCTCTCCCAGCTCCTCCTCCACCCCGGCGCCGAAGCCGTAGTAGATGCACTGGGTGTTCCAGATCTCCCCTTCCCGGATCTCATACACATCACGAACCGGGCTCTTGTTCACCGAATGGATAAACTCCACTGCAAAGGTATCACCATTTTCCACAGGATATGTGGCGTAGACCTGGCCGCTGTCCGCGTTGGAAAGAACCAGGCTTGTCCCCCCGGGGGAACACCCGGGAAGGAAAGCGGCCGCTGTAATGAAGATCATTACGGCGGCCGCGACCGTAGATAATTTACGGATCCCGTTCACGGATTACTCCGCAGTCATTGCATCGACCTCGGTGAAGTACTTGGTTGCACCGGGGTGGAAGGGGATGTCGATGCCGGAAACAGCGGTCTCCAGGCTCAGCTCAGCTCCCTTGGCATGGCCCTCGGTGATGGCATCCTGGTTGTCGAAGATGCCCTTAACCAGAGCGTAGATCACGTCCTCGGACACGTCGTTGCGGGCAATGATGGTTGCCATGACAGCCACGGCGGGCACATCCTCGGCCACGCAGGTGTAGGTGTTGGCGGGAATGGTGCCATAGGTGTAGAAGCCGTAGTCACCCATCAGAGCGTCTGCATGCTCCTGATCGATGGGCAGAAGGTTGAAGCTGTAAGTAGAAGCCAGCTCGGAGACGGCGGTGGTGGGATAGCCAGCCACCACGAAGGCGGCGTCGATGGTTCCGTTCTTCAGGGAGTCTGCGGAGTCTGCGAAGCTCTGGTTCTGCTTGATGATGTCGCTGTCAATGTCGATGCCGTAGGCAGCCAGGATCTGACGGGCGTTGAACTCCACGCCAGAGCCAGCGTCACCCACGCTGACCTTCTTGCCCTTGAGCTGGTCAATGGAGGTGATGTTCTGGTTGGCAACGATCTGCACGTACTCGGGATAGCAGGACATGACAGCGGAGTAGTTCTCATAGGGAGTCTTGTCAGCATACATGTCGGTGCCGGAGTAAGCGTAGTACATGACGTCGTTCTGGACGATGGCCAGCTGATTTTCGCCGGTCTCCACCAGGTCGATGTTGGCAGCGGAAGCGCCGGTAGACTGAACGGTGATGTTCAGGGTGTCGGCCAGCTTTTCGTTCAGGACCTGAGCCACCACGCCGGAGAAGCCGTAGTAGGTGCCGGAGGTGCCGCCGGTAGCCATGCTCAGCTTGGTCACGCCGGTGGTCTCGCCGCCGGTCTCGCTGCCCTCGTCGGTGGTACCGCCGCCGCAGGCTGCCAGGCCCAGGGCCATGACCAGAGCCAGGATCAGTGCAAGAGTCTTTTTCATCTGGATAATCCTCCTTGTTTTTTGATGTCGCCGAATACAAAACCTGTTTTCAGACTTGACAGTTATCATTATACATAATTTATGTCAGGATTGCAAGGCGCATCTTCTTACATTTCCCCTATATTCCATAGAAATTATCCCGGCACCCTTTGGCTATTCTGATACCTCCTGCCATATTACGAATGATTTCTTGCAAATTTGCCTATTTTCCACCTTTTAGCAAAATGGATGGGGTGAATAATTATATCGGCTCCTCCCGTCGGATGGCCACCTCCTGGCTCAAAAGGGCCCAGTTCTGGGGGAAGGTCCGCAGCAGATTCCAGTAGGCCGCGCCCCCCAGGGCCAGGTTCTCCGCCAGGCGGAACTTGGCCTGGATGCTCCGGGCGTCCTCAAACCAGACGATGTGCTCCTGCCCCTCCAGCAGGTAGGTAAAAAACGGGGACTGGGCGGTCTCGTCGTACTGGATGGCCGCGCCCATCTGGGCGGCCAGCAGCACCGCCTCCTGGTTTCCCAGGGTGGTGGCCCGGCGGGCCGGGTCATAGGGCAAAATCCAGTCATAGCCATAATTGGGAACCCCCATCTGAATCTTATAGGCCGGGATCTCGCTGACCCCGTACCGGAGGACCTGCTCCACCTGGGGCAGCGGGGCCACCGCCATGGGCGGGCCGTAGGCATAGCCCCATTCGTAGGTCATGAGGAGCACCCAGTCGGCAATGTCCCCGATGATGGGATAGTTGTGGGCCTCATACAGCAGCCCCGGCTGCCGGGCAAAGGTCTTGGGGGCCAGGTCGGCCTGAAGGAACATCCCCCGGGCGTGAAGCCGGTCCCGGGCGTTGCCCAGAAAGGCAAAGTAGGCGTCCGCGTCCTCCGGCTGGATGTACTCAAAGTCCGACTCCAGCCCCCGGTACCCCTTCTCCTCCATCACCCCGATCAGCCGGTCCAGAACCTGGTTTTGCAAAGCCTGGTCCTGAAAGAGCCGGGACGCCCGCTCGGTGGAAAAATTCCCGCTGTCGTCAATGGAGGTGAGCACCAGCACCGGAACGGCTCCAAACAGGCGGGCTTCCCCCAGCAGTTCCTCGTCCTGGGGAGGCACCAGGGTGCCGTCCTCCCGGAAGCCGTAGGAGAAAATCGCCAGTCGGGTGAGAAAGGGCATGGCCTGGCGCAGGACGCTCTGGCGGATGTGGGGATAGGCGTAGCCGCCGACTATGAAGGGGCCCAGGTTGGGCGCCTCCCCTTTTAAGCGGACGGTGAGCAGCTGACCGGGCTGGATGGGCTGGCCCTGGGCCAGCACGGGGTTATACTGGAGCAGGGTGAGTACATCCACCCCCACTGTTCCGGCGATTTGGAACAGGTCATCACCGGGCTGAACCTCGTAGGTCTCCGCCGGGATCAGGATCACCAGGGCCTGCCCCGGCACCAGGGGCTGCTGGGTGAGCAGGCCGTTGTCGCTGCGCAGCCGGGCCACGGACACCCCAAATTCCTGGGCGATCCCGGCCAGGGTGTCTCCTTGCTGTACCACATAAATCATATGGCATCCCTCCTTATTCTTCTCCTGCTACCATATGCGGGAGAAGGGCGGGAAACCCCAGCGGAGACCGGTGGTTTAGCAAAGAACCTGTCGAGGGCCGCCGGCATATGCTAGGTTGAGGTGATGACCATGGACCCCTGCCAGCAAAACACTCTCATCACCCTTCTGTCCAATGCCATCTCCGCCCGCCTGACCACAGACGAACTGGCTCAGGCCGCCTCCCTTCTCACCCAGCTGGGCACCACGTTGGGCTTTCTGGCCACCCAGCGGGCCTTCTGCGAGGAGCAGGCAAAAAAGGGCCAAGCCCCGCCCCTGGAGCTCACCGGCGAGGAGCTTCCGGACGCGGACGCCCAGATCTTGGAGGAAAGCCCACCATAAACAGCAAAAACAGGGCGACCGCGGAACACTCTCCGCAGCCGCCCTGCCAGTTGGTCAGGTTAAATGGCTCTCCTGCTCCAGGGTCCGGTAGTCCAGCTTGCCCCGCTGGGTCAGGGGCAGGGCAGGGCGGAAGAAATAGGCCGCCGGGAACAGATAGGTGTTCAGTTCTCGTTTGCACAGCGCCCGGAGGACAGGCTCCGCCTCCTCCGGGGTGGTCTCCCCGCTCAGCACCACATGGGCCACCGGCAGGGTCTCTCCCCCGGGACTCTGGCAGGCCACCACGGCGCAGGCCTCCACCAGGGGGCTTTGGAGCAGGCAGTTTTCAATCACTGAGGGGAAGATTTTAAATCCGTTCCGGGAGATCATCCGCTTGATCCGCCCGGTGACCACCACGCTGCCGTCGGACTCCACATACCCCAGGTCCTTGGTCCAGATCCACAACTGGCCCTCCGGGCCGGGGCGGAGCACCTGGCCGTCGGCCTCGGGATGGCCGTAGTAGCCGTTCATGACGGTGCCGCTGCGGATGAGCAGCTCCCCCTGCTCCCCCGGGGGCAGTTCTTTGCCGGTGTCCGGGTCCGCCGCCACGATCCGGCAGCCGGGCACAGGATGGCCCACTGTGCCTTCCCTTCTCCAGGGGCCGTAGCTCACACAGATGATCCCGCAGACCTCGGACATGCCGTACTCCTGCACCAGAGGGGCAGGGCAGCCCCGCTGGGCCAGAAAGCGGTTGATCCGCTTCTCCATCTCCAGGGACATGGCGTCTCCCCCGCAGCGGGGATTTTTCAAAAAGGACAGATCGGCCTCCTGGACGGCGGGGCTTTTCAGCAGGAGCTGCCAATAGGAGGTAGTGCCGCTGACCTGTTCCGGCCGGTAGCGCATCAGCAGCTCTCCCAGCTGGTCTGGCCGGAAGAGGGGCGCCAGGATCACCGCCATGCCCAGGCACAGGGGCACATGGATGCACTGGCACAGGCCGAAGGCGGCGAAGGGGGGCAGCAGGGTCAGGTTGGCCCCCCCGGGGCCGTACTCGGTCTCTGCCTGGGTGTACTGCTCCAGGGAGACCCGGAAGGCCCGCCGGGAGAGCATGACCCCTTTGGCCGGGCCGGTGGTGCCCCCGGTGTAGACAATGGCCGCCGGCTCCTCCCACCGGAGCCAGTCCGGTTCTGCGCCGTCCGGGTCCTGCAAAAACTCCTCCCAGGACAGGCAGCCGGGACCCCGGTGGTCCTCCCAGCTGCCCACCCGGAGCTTCTGCCCCAGCTTTTCGGGCACATAGGGACCCAGGGGCAGGCAGACGAAGTGCTTCGCCGGGGCCTGTCCCCGGTTTTGATAGACTTTGGCAAAGGCCACCTCCAGGGCCAGCACCACCCGGCTGTCCGCCTGGGTGAGGTAACCCTCCACCTCTTTGGGGCTGAGCTTCATGTCTACCCAGTTGGCCACGGCGCCGATCCGGTCCACGGCGTAAAAGGCGGCAATGGTCTCCGGGGTGTTCATGGAGAGGATGGTTACCAGCTCCCCGGCCCGGACGCCCAGGGCACGCAGGCCCGCCTCCGCCCGAAGGATCTGGTCAAAAAACTGCCGGAAGGACCAGGTGTGGTCCCCGCAGAGCAGGGCGGGCTGGTCCTGGATGGCTTCCTTTCCCTGCCACAGGTCCGCAAAAATGGGATGGGTCATTTTTTACAGCAGGGTGAGCTTGGGGCCGCCGTCCGGGTTCCGGTCGGAGCCGCCGGGGCCGCCGGCCTTGTTCACCGCAATGCTGTTGGGGTCGATGGTCACCTTCCGCAGCATCAGGCCGGGGATGCCGGAGGCGGCGGCCAAGCTGCTGCACTGAGCCTGCATGAAGGGGAAGAGCTGATCGTAAACCTCCCCGTGGATCTGGCGCTTGACCTCGTCGGCGGTGGCGCCGGTGCAGCTGAAAATGCCCACCAGCTCCACGGTCAGGGTGAACTTGCCCCCGGCAAATTCCTTGTCCCGCAGGGTCTGCTGGAGCTTGCCCACGCAGCGGGTACCGTCGGGGGCGAAGCTGACGTTCAGGGAAAAGGAGCTGTCCAGCTGGATCTGGCCGGACTTTTCCAGTTTATTGCTCAGGTGAAGTTCCTGTACTTTCTGGGTCAGTAAGGATGCGTTTGCCATGAGAAGTTTCCTTCCTTTCTGGGATAGTATGTTTTTATTATAATACGTACTGAACAAAGCCGCAAGACTTGAAAGCCTTGGCTTTCAAAGTCCGTTGGCTTTGTTCATGTGCAAGGTTTTTGGACTAAAATGTCCAAAAACCTTGCACCTTTCACTGGAGCGCCGCAGCGCTCCAGTGAAAATACGTATTGTAACAATGGCTGAATTCCATAAAAACGGCTCAAAAGAGCCGTTTTTATGGAATTGCGCGGCTGCCGCCGCGCGAATAAATCGCAAAGCGATTTATTCAGCAGACATTATTATATAACACAGGGAAAAGGAAAGTCCAGAGGTTTCTGCCCTGGTATAATCCCTGCCCAAGGGGCGCACACTAGAAAAGCAATCCAAACAAGGGAGAGAATGCTGTGGACACGAAAAAAATCGGGCGGCAGACCGTCCGCTTCTCCTCGCCTCCCTCCATCGCCGGCTACGGCAGCGCCGTGGGACAGATGGAGCGGGAGGGCCCTCTGGGCCAGTACTTTGACTTTGCCGGCCAGGACGACACCTTTGGGGAAAAGAGCTGGGAAAAGGCGGAGACCGCTTTGCAGAAAAAGGCCCTGAACTTCGCCCTGGAGAAGGCGGGACTTCAGGCAGACCAGCTGGACTATATCTTCGCCGGGGACCTGCTGAACCAGTGCATTGCCACCTCCTACTCGGTGCGGACCCAGAACGTGCCCTTCTTCGGCCTGTACGGGGCCTGCTCGACCATGGCGGAGAGCCTGTCCCTGTCAGCCATGCTGCTGGACGGGGGCTTTGGCCAAACCATTGCCGCCCTGACCTCCTCCCACTTCTGCTCGGCGGAGCGGCAGTATCGCAACCCGTTGGAATACGGCGGGCAGAAGCCCCCCACCGCTCAGTGGACCGCCACCGGCTCCGCCGCCGTGATCCTCACCCAGTCCGGCAAAGGGCCTTTCCTGACCCATGTGACCACCGGCAAGGTCACCGACAAGGGCATCACCGACGCCAACAACATGGGGGCCGCCATGGCGCCCGCCGCCTACAGCACCCTCCAGGCCCACTTTCAGGACACCGGACGGGAGCCTGGCTTCTACGACCTCATCGTCACCGGCGACCTGGGCAGCCTGGGCAAGGAGATCGTCACCGACTTCTTCCGGCGGGACGGGATAGACCTGACCAAAAACTACGACGACTGCGGCTGCCTGCTCTTTGACCCCAAGACCCAGGACGTTCACGCTGGCGGCTCCGGCTGCGGGTGCAGCGCCGTGGTGCTGGCCGGGTACCTGCTGCGGCAGATGGAGGCGGGCAAGCTGAAAAACCTCCTCTTCTGCGGCACAGGGGCCCTTCACTCCCCTACCGCCACCATGCAGGGGGAGAGCATCCCCGGCATCTGCCACGCCGTGGCCATCACCACCGAACAGAAAGGAGGGGCACAATGAGCAGCCCCGGAACCTACCTGGCCGCCTTCCTCTGCGGCGGCCTGCTCTGCCTCATCGGGCAGATCCTCATCGACAAAACCAAGCTCACCCCTGCCCGGATTCTCGTGGTCTATGTGGTGGCAGGTGTCATCTTAGGGGCCACGGGCCTCTACCGTCCCCTGGTGGACGCCTGCGGCGCCGGAGCCACAGTTCCCCTCACCGGTTTTGGCTATACCTTGGCCAAAGGGGTGGCCACAGGGGTGGCCGAGAGCGGCTTTCTGGGGGCCCTTACCGGGGGCATCTCCGCCGCCGCCGGAGGAATCACCGCGGCGGTGTTCTTCGGTTCTCTGGTCGCCATGCTCTTTAAGTCCAAACCCAAACGCTGAACCGCGTTGCCTTTTTTCCCGCCGGCTGGTATAATGGCGAAAACGGCCGAATCTGGCCGGACGTGGGAGGGCGACGAAAATGATGACCTGGGAAGAGCTGGAGAGCCGCTGCATGGCCTGCCAAAACTGCCCCCTGGCTGAGACCCGGACCAACGTGGTCTTTGGGGTGGGCAGCCGCCAGGCGGATGTGCTGTTCATCGGGGAAGGACCCGGGGAGCAGGAGGACTTGCAGGGGGAGCCCTTTGTGGGACCTGCCGGAAAGCTTCTGGACGTAATGCTGGAGGTCATCGACCTGGACCGCACCAAGGTCTACATTGCCAACATCGTCAAGTGCCGCCCGCCCCGGAACCGGGACCCTCTGAACCTGGAGCAGGACGCCTGCATCGGCTACCTCCGGGCCCAGACCGCCCTCATCCGGCCCAAGATCATCGTCTGCCTGGGGCGCATCGCCGCCATGCGGATCATTGACAAGGACTTTCGCATTACACGCCAGCACGGCCAGTGGTTTGACCGGGCCGGAGTCTCCATGATGGCCCTGTACCATCCCTCCGCCCTGCTCCGGGACCCCGCCAAACGGCCGGACACCTTCCTGGATCTGAAGAGCCTTCAGGCCAAAATCCGGGAGGTGTGCCCCGACTCCTTCGTAACCAAACGATAAAAAATGGCCTTTGGACTTAGGTCCAAAGGCCATTTTTTATGCTGTTACAGCTTGCACACGTTTTCAGGCTTTCCGGCCAGATAGGCTTCCAGGTTCTGGAAGACGATCTCTGCCCGGCGGAGCATGCTTTCGTCCGTGGCAAAGGCCACGTGGGGAGTGAGCACCGTGTTCTTGGCGTGGAGCAAGGGGTAATCCGCGGGGATGGGCGGCTCCATGTCGAACACGTCGATGCCGGCGGCGGCGATCTTCCCCTGGTTCAGGGCATCCGCCAGAGCGGCGTTGTCCACGATGGCCCCCCGGGCCACGTTCAGCAGGATGGCGGTGGGCTTCATCTTAGCGATCAGGTCCTTGGAAATAAGGCCCTTGGTCTCCGCGTTGTTGGGGGTGTGGACGGAGACGATGTCGCTGGTCTCCATGAGGGTTTCCAGGGAGACGTACTCCACGCCCATGGCCTGCACCTCGGGGCGGACCGTGCGGGAGTAAGCAATGACCTTGGCCCCAAAGGCCTGGAACAGCCGGGCAGTCATGGTGCCGATGGCTCCGGTGCCCACGATGCCCACGGTCTTGCCGCCGATCTCCCGGCCCCGGAGGCCGGCGCTGGTGCCCCCGGCCCGGACCGCCTGGTCACAGGCGGGCAAAAAACGCAGGCAGGCAACCGCCAGGCCGATGGCCAGCTCCGCCACGCACTGGGTGGAGTACCCGGCGGCGTTGCAGACCATGACCCCCTTCTCCTTGCAGGCACTCAGGCCCACGTGGTCGATGCCGGTGAAGGCCACGTCCAGCAGCTTCAGGTTGGGGGCCGCCTCCACCACAGAGGCAGGATAGGGGGTGTTGGCGATGATGGCAATGTCGCTGTCCCCGGTGCGGGCGGTGAGTTCTGCCGGGTCAGCGGTCTTGGTGTCGTAAGAAACAAAGGTGTGGCCCATGGCCTCCAGCTTGGCCTGGTACTGGGCCATAACCTCAGCAGGAATGCCCAGGGGCTCCAACAGAGTGATTTTCATCGTAGTACCTCTCCTTTTTTCAGAAGGGCAGGTTCATGCCGCTGGTGATCTTGCCCATGCTGGCGCTCATGTCGTCCATGGCGGCCCGGATGGCCTCGTTGACGGCGGCGATGACCATGTCCTGGAGCATCTCCACATCATCGGGGTCCACGGCCTCGGGGTCGATGGTCAGGGCCTTCAGGGTGTGCTTGCCGTCTACAGTAGCGGAGACCACGCCGCCGCCGGCGGTGGCGGTGTATTCCTTCTCCTGAAGCTCCGCCTGGGTCTTTTCCATGTCGGCCTGCATCTTCTGGGCCTGCTTGATCATGTCCATGTTCAGGCCGGGCATACCCATGCCGCCCTTGTTGCCCTTTCTGCTTACCGGGGGACGTCCATATCCTTTTGCCATATGATTCGCTCCTTTACCTTAATCCATGTAGTTTATTATTTGACGGTAAAATTTCCAAACTGCCGGCCCAGGGCCAGCAGGTCATTGAACTTGTCTTCCGCCGGGGCGGAGGGCTCCGGGGGCTGGGGCTTGCCCACCTTCACAAAGACCCGGTGGGGCTGGCCGGTGTAACCTTCAGCGGCCTGCTCCAGCCGCTTGAGGGTATCCCCCCTGCTGAGGACGCCTTTGGTCAGGTCGGAATCCACCCAGAGGGTGAGGCTGGTTTCATCGAACACCCCGGTGACCGTGTCCGGCTTGCGCAGGAAGGACTGGGCCATGGGGGGCAGATCCTTTAAACCCGCCAGGAAGCCGTTCCAGGAGTTGCCCTGGGCGGGCGGAGGGCTGCTCTGAGCCGGTGCGGGAGACGGCTGGGGTTGGGGCTTGGGTGGAGCCGGGCGTACAGGTGCCGCAGGAGGTGCAGGCTCCACATCCCAGGGGGGTAGGTCCTGGTCAACCAGGGGCGGGGGTTCCTCCTCCCAGGGGGGCGGCGGCTCCTCCGAGACCGGGGCAGGGGGTTCCGGTTCTCTCACCGGCTGGGCGGGCTGTGCAGCAGGGGCTGCGGGAACACCGCGGGCCAGCTGCTCCTCCAACCGGCTGATCCGGGCGGTAAGGCCCTCCACATCCTCCGCCAAGTGGCGGTCGCACAGGCGGATAAGGCAGAGCTCCGCGTCCAGGCGACGGCTGCTGCTGCGGTACAGGTCCGCCTGGGCCTTTTGGAGAATGCCCATCATCTGCACCAGCTCCGCAGCCGTGAAACCCTCGGCGAGGGCCCGGAGGGTCTTTTCCTCATAGCCGCCGGTGAGCAGGCCCTGACCGCCCTCGGGGGCGGTTTTGCGGATGAGCAGATCCCGGACCAGGGAGGATAATTCCCCCAGCAAAGCGCCCATGTCCTTGCCGTCCCGGTAAAGCTCGTCCAGGCCCTGCAAAGCGCCTGCCGTATCCCGGCGGGACACAGAGTCCAGAATCTGAGCGGTGCGGCGGCTGCCGGCCAGGCCCAGGACGGAGAGAACGGTTTCCTCGGTGATCTCCCCTCCCCCGCCGCTGCACTGGTCCAGCAGGGACAGGCCGTCCCGCAGGCCGCCGTCTGCCAGCCGGGCCAGCAGAGCGGCCGCCGGAGCGGTGAGGGTCAGCCCCTCCTGCTCCGCCACATAGGCCAGACGGTCGGCAATGGCCTTGGGGGAAATCCGCTTGAAGGCGAACTGCTGGCACCGGGATTTGATGGTGGCGGGGACCTTGTGCAGCTCCGTGGTGGCCAGAATGAACATCAGGTGGGCGGGGGGCTCCTCCAGAATTTTCAGCAGGGCGTTGAAGGCCGGGGTGGAGAGCATGTGAACCTCGTCCACAATATAGACCCGCTTGCGCACGGCAGCGGGGGTGTAGATGGCCTCGTCCCGCAGGGCGCGGATCTGATCCACGCCGTTGTTGGAGGCGGCGTCCAGCTCCAGCACGTCCAGAACGGCGCCGCTCTCAATCCCCAGACAGGCGGGGCAGCGGTTGCAGGGGTTGCCGTCCACCGGGTTTTCGCAGTTGACTGCCCGGGCCAGAATCTTGGCGCAGGTGGTCTTGCCGGTGCCCCGGGTGCCGGTGAAGAGATAGGCGTGGGACAGGCGGCCGGCGGCCACCTGGCGCTTCAATGTCTCGGTAATATGGGGCTGGCCCACCACATCGTCAAAGGTGCGGGGCCGCCATTTGCGGTAAAGAGCCTGATACAACTGCCTTCCTCCTTTGCGGAACCATCGTTTGCAAAAAGCAAGTCTGCCGGGACGCTTCGGCATCCGGCAGGACCGCACACCGGCCTTTGAAGGTCCTCTTATCCCTGTCTCACCGGCAGCCAGCTCAAAACCGGCATACCTGCGGCACACGCAGCGTTCTGCTTAGTGCTGCTCGGTTCCCCGCCTGACACGGTTCACAGTGCTG
Source organism: Clostridiales bacterium (assembly GCA_004551945.1). Lineage (GTDB taxonomy): Bacteria > Bacillota > Clostridia > Oscillospirales > Oscillospiraceae > Evtepia. Next base: position 52,948 of record SFPN01000006.1, read on the forward strand.
CGTTGCGCAGGACCGATTCATCATCACCGCTTACCGGCAACTAACGGAACAAGAGGCCTCCGGGGGTCCGGGATTCATCCCTGCTACAGCGGATTGCAGGTACAGGGCACCGCTATCTCCCCGACTAGTGCGGCCATGCCCGACACCGACCTCGGCATCCGGCAGACTTTGTTGTTTATCATACACCATTTTCCCGAAATAATCAAGAATCTATGGCAAGAATCTTTCGCCAATGAAAAAACTCTTTACTTTTCCCACTTTTATGGTATACTATGTTGTTGTAATCACAAGGGCCTGTAGCTCAGCTGGGAGAGCGTTCGGTTCGCATCCGAGAGGTCGACGGTTCGATCCCGTTCAGGTCCACCATTTTTGAGAAAAATCACCGCCCATTTGGGCGGTGATTTTTCTTTTGGCCCATCATCTTTCGGAAAAGCGCCGTAATCTCCTCCGGCGTTTCATAAAAGCCCCGCTTGATCCATTCGTCCAAGAAACCGAACAGTCCGAAGGAATAGAACCTCGCTTCGTAGCACTCGCCAGGATCTGCTCCGTACTGAGGCATCATCACCTGATAAAAGGCGTTATAGACACATACCTGGAGTTTTTCTCTGTAAATTTCGGAAAGAAGATCCTGGATGGAGTAGTTAAAGGCAAAGAAGTCCTCCGCATTGTCCAGAGTATAACGGCGCCGCTCTTTCATTCCGTGCTCGTCTGCCCAACGATCCCAGAGCCGGATCAGCTTGAAGGTAATCGCTTCATTTTTGTCACTGAAATTGCGGAACCAGGTAGAACGGTTTACCCCAGCGGTTTCCGCGATCCCGTTGACTGTGATTTTGGAGAATGGTTTCTCCTTCATGGCCTGGAGTAATGCATCGGCCATACATTCTTTCAGAAAATCGGTCGTTTTTGGACTTGCACCCATAGAAATCCTCTCCTGTTGAGCGACAGTTTCCTCTCAAAGTTGCTTTTCCCTTGGGAGACCTTGCGCAGAAGGTACACATCGCATACAATACAATTGCAACATTAGTTGCATGCAGCATCATCAATCGCTTTTATATGATAAACTGGACAGGCTGCAAAGTCAATGCAAGAGGTGAAAACAATGTCAAAAATAAAAATTGGAACTGATTCCACTGCTGATATTCCAAAGCCCTTCTGTGAGGAACTGAATATTTCTGTTCTTCCCCTGTCAATTCTGGCAGGCGAAAAGGAGTACCAGGATGGCGTGGATATTACACCGTCAGAATTCTACCGGATTATCGATGAATCCAAAGAACTGCCAGTATCTTCCCAGGTGGCATCCGTTTTGTATTCGGAGCTGTTTGAAGAAACGTGGAAAGCGGGGTACACAGATCTGATCCAGGTGACGCTGAATTCGAAAGGCTCCGGTACCTATCAGGCTGCTGTGCTGTCCAGAGACCTGTTTTACGAGGAACACCCGGAGGCGAAGGAGCAGCTTGCCAGCCACATCATTGATTCCAAAACCTACAGCATGGGCTATGGCATCGCGGTCATTGAGGGGGCGCAGCTTGCCAAGTCCGGGGTGTCCGCCCAGGAAGTGATCGATCATATCGAGGAATGGCTGGCACACAGCCGCCCGGTATTTGTCACGCTGGATCTTCGCTGCGTCAAGAAATCCGGTCGTATCTCCCCGGCGGCAGCGTTTGTGGGGGATGCGGTGGGTTTAAAGCCCATAATCACCTTTGAAAATGGGGATGCGAAGATAGTCGGCAAGGCTCGCGGGGCGCGAAAGGCTATTTCCGCCCTGGTGGAACGGTGCAGGAAGGAACGCAGGCCAGGTACCAACTATGCCATCGTATATGGCTACAATACGGAAGCGTTGGAGTTTCTGAAGGAAGCCTGCGCGCAGATTATGGATAAGCCTCCCATAGCAGAATATCAGGTTGGCTGCGTGATCTCTATCAACACAGGCCCCAACATGATTGGAACCCTGTACCGGACATAATGAAAACCGGTTTGAAACCTAAAAACGAGGAGAATGCATCGTGAAAAGACCACCAAAAAAGCACAGAGCGCTGAAAGTGACAGGCATTGTTCTCAGCATCCTTTTGGCTCTTGGAGCAGGATCATATTTCTATGTTACAACCCAGCCGCAAATCGTTGTCGGCATGATCCAAAAAGGGATATATGGCGACAGCAGCCCCAACTCCTTTGAACCCCTGAACACGCCGGGCAAGGGCGTAACGGCGATTGGACAGTATAAACTCAATGACATTGCCTATGGTACGGAATATCCCAACAGCTTTCTGGATATTACCTATCCGGATTCCAATACAGAAATCGACCGTCCCACGTTGTTCTATTTCCACGGCGGCGGATTTTTTTGTGGAAGCAAGAATATGGGTGACCCCATGGCCGCCAACGAAACAACGGCGCTGCTTGACGATCTCTGTGCACAGGGGTACAACCTTGTCAATGTGGATTATGCCCTTGTTCCGGATCATCATTTCCCGGTTCCGTTAGTTCAGATGAACGATGCGATCCGCTTTATTGCGGAACATCAGGATGCGTACCACATCAACATGGACAACATCATTCTGATGGGCAGTTCCGCCGGAGCGATCATGACCGCACAGTACGGTACGGTCCTATCAAACCCTGCGTATGCGGCGCTTCTGGGCATTGAGCCGGCATTGAACCCGGAACAGGTTTCCGCGGTGGTCATTGACGATGCCCCAATCGATTACAGGAATATGGTTCTGGGCTGTAAAATGCTGGTAGGCAACTATGTCAAAGGTTCCATCTATTTGAATGAAGATGAGCTGCATCGTTACGAGTGCATTCCGCACATGACTTCGGATTATCCTGCTGCGTTTCTGCTGGGCAGCGAGTATCGAAATGATATGATTGCGATGGCCGAAAAACTGAACGGGGTGGCCGTCGAGCACATTCTGGTCGATCCGCTTGCAGAGCACGGGGAGAAAAAGCCCCATTGCTTTGTGGCAAATGAACGAATCGATCCGGTCGCAACGGAAGCGTTCAATAGACTGACAGAGTTTCTGAACGAGAAAACGAAAGGATGAAAACAGCAATACGCAGCCTTCCATCCTTTCTTTCATGAATTATAAATAAGGGGCTGCCGCAGAATGCAGATTCTGCGGCAGCCCCTTTGGTTATCTTGAATCAATGATTTTCTGACGGTAATCCCGGTCCGCTGGGTGCCCTCTTACCTCATCCCTCCGGCAGAATGCGGAAGGCCACCTCATGACCACTGATGAGCTGGGCGTGGTGGAGGAAAAACACCTGGCCGGAACAGTCCGCCCGAAGGGTCTCCAGCACGGTGCAGGTGCAGGGGTCCACGATCTCTCCCAGCACATCGCCCGGGCGGACCCGGTCCCCGGGCCAGCGGACCGGCAGCAGCAGACCGCCGGCAGCGGAAATCACGCTGTGAAGCTCCCCTTCCCGGAACAGCACCGGCGGCACGGCGGGGGCCAGAACCTTCTGCCGGGACAGCCCCTGGACCGCCAGGAACCGCAGGATGGCGTCCACCGCCTGCCGGGCGTCCGCCGGGTCGATGCACTCTGTCTCATGGGTGTACAGGGAGAAGGCCTGGGTCTCCCAGATCTGCCAGTTGTAGTTGAGGGTGGTGGTGTCATAGGGCTGGGGGGTCCGGAGCAGCACATAGGGCAGGCCGAAGGCCAGGGCTTCCTCTCCCTGCTGGTAGCCCGTCTCCATGATGCGCACATGGGGGAGCAGATCCCCCGCCAGGTAAAAGCTGGTGAGATGGACCCCGTACCGGTAGCCCTGGAGGGCGTCGAAAACCCGGGCGGCAATCCGCTGGGTGCTCTCCCCCTGGTCATAGCCGGGAAACATCCGGTTGATATCCGTGTTGTCCGCCGCCCAGAACCGGCGGCCCACGTTCATGGAGACCTGGTTGGCGCAGGGCACCACCAAAATCCCGCAGTCTTCCGCCAGCAGGCCGTCCTTCTCCAGCTTCTCCAGGGCCCGGATCAGCCGGGCACAGATGTACATCTGCTGGATCTCGTTGCCCCGGAGGGCTCCCATCACCGCCAGGCTCTTCTCCCCAGGCGTTCCAAAATACCAGCCCTTCACCGGCTGGGCGTGCCGGTAAGGGGTGTCTACCTGAAATAAAATCTCTTCTCTCATAGGCCGCCTCCCAGAATCCGGGCGATCAGGGAACCCTCATACACCACAGGATACTCCCGCAGGGTAAAGAGCAGTCCCGACGCCGGGCTTTTCAAGGTCTCCAGGGTCTCCCCGGTGAGGGGGTCTGCCACCACGCCCAGGGTCTGATCCCGCTCCACATGGGCGGCATGATCCACCGCGGGGATGAAGATGCCGGAGCGGGCGGCGTTTACAAAGGACACGCTGCCGTCGCTGCTGACGAGGGGAGGCGCCACCGGCATCACCGGCGCCGTCCACATGCCCAGGTGGGCCATGAGGGAGAGCAGGCCCCGCAGCAGCTGGTCCCCATAGGTCCGGGTCAGCCGCAGGCCAATGCCCATCTCCACCACCAGGGTGGGGGTGCCCAGGGCGTTGAGGCTGTGGGCCAGGGTGGACTCCAGCACGGTAGCCGCGCCGTGAATCCAGATCAGATCCATGTTCAGCCGCTGGGCCAGGGGCACCAGGCGCTGGGCGGTGTCCTCATTGATGCGCACCTGGGGGATTTCCCGGAGAAACACGTTGCTGGCGTGGATATCCACGCACACATCTGCCCCGGACAGATCCTGAATGAGTTTGGCCGCCACATACTCCGACATGGACCCGCCCTCGCTGCCGGGGAAGGTCCGGTTCATGTCCAGGTCGCACAGGGGGATACCCCGGGTCATGGTGCTGATGCCCAGAGGGTTCAGGGCAGGATAGAGATCCACGGTGCCCTGGAGGTGCTCCGGGTGCTCGTTCAGAATTCCGGCCAGCCGCCAGGCCACATACTGTCCCTCCAGCTCGTCCCCGTGGGTGCCGGTGACTACACAGAGCCGTTTGCCGCCGCTGCCAATGCGGTTCTTTTGAATCACCAGGTCCTCCCCCACCGCCAGGGGAAGCTGTACCACGTTTTCGATCATACTACCAACTTCTTTCTCTCTCACTGCTGCCGGCTGACCCGCATGAACACCCGCTGGGTCTGCTCCGGCGGGCCGAAAAACACGCCCCGCTCCATGGGGCAGTCCCAATAGTCCCGGCCCACCCCAAAGCGGAGGTAGCTCTCGTCGGTCCACCGGTTCCGGGTGGGGTCGATGCCCACCCAGAAGCCCTTCAGCCAGACCTCGCACCAGGCGTGGCTGGCCCCTTCTCCCTCGGGCAGGCCGTTTACATACCGGGCCGCCAGCCCCGCGCGTCTGGCCAGGGCCAGATAGACATGGGCGAAGTCCTGGCAGACCCCCCGCCCGGTGTTAAAGGCCTGGGCCGCCGTGGTGGTCACTCCGGTCTCCCCCGGGGCGTAGGTCATGTGGTTCCGCACCTCCTGGGCCAGGGTCCAGGCCCGCTCCGCCGGGTTCTCCGGCAGGGGCAGGGTTTTCAGCCAGGCCTCCATGGCCGGGTTTACGGCCGTGCAGGCCGAGGGGTACCGGAAGACCGGGTGGCAGGGCTCCTCCACCCGGCGGCTCAGATCCAGCCGGGCCGTGCCCTGGACCGTGTATCGGAAGTGGTCGTGGGGCTCCTCCACCTGGCCGATTTGCAGCAAATTTCCAAATCCGTCCCGCTGACGGGCATAGGGAACCCGGGGGTCCAGGTCCAGGGTCACATCCAGAATCTCCTGACCGGGAAAGGTGGGGGGCAGGCAGCGCAGGACAAAGGCGTGCTGGGTCACCGGCCCGCCGAAGGTCAGGGAAATATCATAGTAAAAGTGCAGGTCCCGTTTCATACCCGGAACAGGCCCTCCACGCTGTGGAGAAGGGTGACGGAGTCCACCTGCTCCCCCTGGACCGTCCGGCGGGCGATCACTTCCAGGGCGTCCTTTTCCGGGGGCAGGTCGGTTTTATACAGGCGGTTGAGGAGCTTCTGCAGCTCCAGCTCCAGACGCTCGGCCTGCCAGCCCAGGCGGAGCATCAGGCTGATGCGCTCCACCAGGGCGCCGACCTTGGTGATGTTCCGGGCGGCCTCCACCTCCACGGAGTCGTCGAAGCTGCCCCGGAAGGCCATAATGTCGTCCAGCACCCACTGGAGCTCCACCCCGGGGCTGTCGCTGCGGGAGGCCAGGTCCATGGCGCTGTGGGCCATCTGGAGATAGGCCAGGGTGGCGCTGGTGATGGTCTCCCGGAGGACCATACCGTTGCCCAGCATGGCCTCCACGCTGGACTGGATGGAGCAGGGGGAAAGGGTGTCGAAGAAGTACCGGCGGCAGAAGTCGTCGCCGTCCTTATAGTCGCAGGGTATCCCCATTTTTGCGCAGAAGGTCTGGTAATCCACCGTTTTACCGTCGATGAGACGGTCGTATTGCTTCATCATGTACTGGGTGGTGGTGTACACCCGCTCGGCGTACCGCCCCAGCCAGAACAGGCGGTTCTGTTTGCTCAGTGTGACAGTATCCATGTGTCCTTGAAGCCTCCCTCCCTGAGAAGAATTGACGATAAAGCTGTCCGGGTTCCGGGAGAACCGGGTCAGGCCGCTGGACCAGACCCTGGTCTCCTCACCGCCGGAGAGAACAAAGGCCCGCAGGTCGGCTTTCCGCTCCACCTGGGTCTCCCCTTCCACAATGGGCAGGTCCTGGAAGTCGATGACCTCCTGGGCGATGAACCGGCGGGGCTGGGCCAGGATGGTCTCCCGCAGGTCCGCCAGCTGCTGGGATGTCAGTTTATTGCCGAAAACCACCCCGTAGCCCCCGGCCTCCGCCACGTCCTTGATGACCAGGGTGTCCATGTGCTCCAGCACATACTTCCGGTCCTCCTCATAGAAAGGCAGATAGGTGGGGGCGTTGCAGAGGACGGGTTCCTCCTTTAAATAATAGCGGATCATCTTGGGCACGAAATAGTAGATGCCCTTGTCGTCGGCCACCCCGTTGCCGAAGGCATTCATCACCGCCACGTTCCCCGCCCGGTAGGCAGCCATCAGGTTGGGGATACCGATGAGGGATTCCGGCACAAAGGCCAGGGGATCCATGTACTCGTCGGACACCCGGCGGTAGAGAGCGCCTACCCGCTGGTCCCCCTTGGTGGAGCGGAAATAGAGCACGCTGTCCCGCACATACAGGTCCCCAGCCTCTGCCAGCACCGCCCCGGCCTGCTCGGCCAGATAGGAGTGCTCAAAATAGGCGGCGTTGTACCGACCGGGAGTAAACACCACGTTGATGCCGCCGGTGTTCACGCTGTCCATGGTGCGGCGAAGAAGCTGGCCATAGTCCCGGTTGTCCAGCACGTCGTTGTGCCGGAAGGTGTCCGGGCTGCACCGGCGGCACAGCGCCCGGGCGATGAGGGGGTAGGAGGCCCCGGAAGGGATGCGCAGGTTATCCTCCAGGATGTACCACACCCCGTCCTTGCCCTTCACCAGGTCGATGCCGGAGATGTGGCTGTACACCCCTTTCACCGGGAGAATCCCCTCGCACTGGGGCAGGTAGCCTGGGGATCGGTAAACGAAGTCCTCCGGCACCACCCCGTCGGCGATGATGCGCTTGTCTCCGTAAACGTCCCGCAGAAACAGGTTCAGGGCGTTCACCCGCTGGATCAGGCCCCGCTCCAGACTGCTCCACTCCTGGGCTGTGATGACCCGCGGGATGGCGTCAAATGGGAAGAGCCGCTCCTGAAATTCCCCATTTTTGTAGATCCCGAATTTTACCCCGTACCGGGCCAGCTGCTGGTTGATCTGCTGCTCGTGACGGATTAAATCATTCATTTCTGCTCACCATCCTTTGTAAAAAAAGAGCATGGCAACGGCGTCCTGCTGACGCCGTTGCCATGCTCTTTATGTGCGTTCATTATAAAACCGGAGACCGGGCCCCGTCAAGGGAAACCGGCGGGCAGAGGCCAGAATATCCCTAATGACGAAGAATCTACCACAGAATCCCGTGGGTTTTGTGTGTTTCTTCCTGGTTGACCAATTGGGGGGAACCCGCTCCTCTTCTTATCCGTTGGCTTCCGTCTCCAGGGCGCAGTAGGCCGCTTCATCCACCGGCTCCAGCCACTGGCTTTCCGTGTGTTCCCCGGGGACCTCCACCGCCAGGTGGGTAAACCAGCTGTCCGCCGCCGCCCCGTGCCAGTGCTTGACCCCAGGGGGGATCACCACCACGTCCCCTGGTCGAAGGGCCCGGGCCGGCTCGCCCCAGGCCTGGTACCAGCCCCGGCCGTCGGTGCAGAGCAGAATCTGCCCGCCGCCGGTTTCCGCCTGGTGGATGTGCCAGTTGTTCCGGCAGCCCGGCTCAAAGGTCACGTTGCCGATGGGAACGCCCCCCGTGGTGAGCATGCTCAGATAGCTCTGGCCCACAAAGTACCGGGCATAGGCGTCGTTGGGGCCGCCCATGGGAAACAGGGGAGAATGGTTCTCTTTCATGATTTGCGCTCCTTTCCTTGCTCTGCTGCCTGACGGATGCAGGTCAGCGCGTTGAGACTGCGGGGATAGCCAATGTAGGGCAGGCACTGGGAAACGACCTGGATGAGAAAGGCCCGGTCATTTCCAATCCCCATGTTGGCGGCGGCATGGCCGGTGAGCTGAGGCTCGCAGCCGCCCTGGGCCGCCAGGAAGCAGAAGGTGATCATCTCCCGCTGCCGGGCGTCCAGCCCGCCGCGGGTGTAATAGTCCCCGAAGCAGTTGGCTGCCAGCCAGCGGTTGATGTGGCGGCTCTCCTCCGGGCCGGACTGCCAGAAGTTCCGCATCCCCTCGCCGAAAATCTCCACCTGAGCCTGGGTGCCCGCCTCCCGCCGGGTTTCCGGGGTGGTGGTCCCCTGTCCTTCCAGGGGCAGGGCGATCCCTCGGGTCCGGAAGACCTCGTTGGTCAGGTTCAGGAAGGGAAGGGTCCGGCCCAGCCCCAGGTAGGCCGTGGCCTGATAGACGACCTCTTTCACCTCCACGGGCGTCACGCCGCTGTCCAGCGCCCCGGGGAGCATGGACCGGAAGGCCTCCGTCCCCTGGCAGCCCATGAGGGCAGCCAGAACGGCCATGGACCGGGTGCGGCCGTCCAAATCTCCCTGCTGAACAACCTCATCAAAGGCAAACCGGGAAAACAGATCCCAAAACTCCGGGTCGGTCTCCGGCAGGCCGGTTTCCGCAAAGGCTGTTACATCCATTGCTTCAGCGCCTCCTTCGACTGGGCGGCAAAGCTGCCGTGGATGGGCAGGCCTTCCTCCACCCGGGCTCCGGGACACAGCCGCCGGATATCTTCTGCACTCCTGCCCATCCCGCTGCCCTCGTGGGTGCAGAAGGGCTTGATGGTCTTGCCGGTAAAGTCCAGCCCCTCCAGGAAGGTGAACACCGGCATGGGCAGGGTGCCCCAGTAGTTGGGGTAGCCCAGATAGATGGTGTCGTAGCCCTCCAGGCTCTCCGGATGCGCCTTCAGTGCCGGGCGGGCGTCCCTCTTCTGGTCCTCCTGGGCCTGGGCGATGCACTCGTTATAGTCCCTGGAATAGGGCTGGACAGGCTCAATCCGGAACAGGTCGGCCCCGGTGAGTGCCCGGAGCAGGTTCGCGGCGATCTCAGTGTTTCCCACCTTGACGCTCCGGATGGCCCCGTTAAAATAGTTCTCATCCGCCCGGGAAAAATAGGCAATCAATGCTCTCATACACAATCCCTCCTGCATTTACCGCACAATGCTCATGAACCACTCCACCGTCTCCGGGTCCTGGTGGGAGAAGAACAGGCTCTTGCCCGTGTCCAGGGCCTCCAGCCGGGCCATCTCCTCCGGGGTCAGGGTGAAGTCAAAGACGTTGAAATTCTCCTGCATCCGTTCCTTTTTTACGGTCTTGGGGATGACCACCACCCCCTGCTGAATCAAAAACCGCAGGGCAGTCTGGGCAGGGGTCTTGCCATGGGCACCACCGATCTCCTTAAGCACCGGGTTCCGGAAGAAATCCAGTTTCCCCTCGGCAAAGGGCCCCCAGGACTCCAGCTGGGCGCCGTACTTCCGCAAAACGGCGGCGGCCTGCTTCTGCTGCTGGAACAGGTGGGTCTCCACCTGGTTGACGGCCGGGGGAATCTGGCAGAAGCTCGCCAGGTCGATAAACCGGTCCGGGTAGAAGTTGGACACCCCGATGGCCCGGGCCTTTCCGGCGCGGCAGGCCTCCTCCATGGCCCGGTAGGTGCCATAGTAGTCGTTGAAGGGCTGGTGGATCAGCAGCAGGTCCACATAATTGGTTTGCAGCTTATTCAGGGAGTCCTCGATGGAAGCCTTGGCCTTCTCATATCCTCCGTTGGTGATCCAGACCTTGGTGGTGAGAAACAGCTCCTCCCGGGGCAGACCGCACCGGGCTGCCGCCCGGCCCACCCCCTCCTCGTTGCCGTAGGCCTGGGCGGTGTCGATGCTGCGGTAGCCGGTCTCGATGGCCTCCAGCACGCAGCGCTCCGTCTCGGCAGGGTCCACCTGATAGACCCCGTAGCCCAGCATGGGCATTTTTACGCCATTGTTCAGTGTGACATATTCCATGGTGTAACCTCCCTGTGTCAGCGGGTTTGTTTCCTCTTCTGCCTGTATTGTACCCCTTCCCCGCTTGACCCGGAAGAACAGATATGGTAACATCGTATGAACCAAAAGGCAAAACCCAATTGCTGCGCAGGAGGTGCCCTCATGCTCAACCCCAACCTGACCACCTTTCTCGCCGTGGCCGACTGCGGCAGCTTCAACAGGGCCTCGGAACGGCTGTACATCTCCCCGCCCTCGGTGATGAAACAGATCAACGCCCTGGAAAAACACCTGGAGCTGACCCTGTTTACCCGCACCAGCCAGGGCATCCAGCTGACGGCCGCGGGCCAGGTCCTCTACCGCCGCACCAAGGAGCTGGCTGGGTTTGCCGCCGGGGCGTTGGAAGAGGCCCGGCGGGCGTCGGTGCAGGCAGAGAACACCCTCTGCATCGGCAGCTCCATTCTGAACCCCTGCAAGCCCTTTATGGACCTGTGGTACCAGGTGAGCCAGGCCTTCCCCGGCTACAAGCTGCACATCGTCCCCTTTGAGGACAATCATCAGGGGATTCTGGCGGAGATCGCCTCCCTGGGGAAAAAGTTTGACTTTCTGGTGGGGGTCTGCGACTCCAAGCTTTGGCTGGACCGGTGCAACTTCTACCAGCTGGGCACCTTCCAGCACTGCTGCGCCGTATCCCGGGAGCACCCCCTGGCAAAAAAGAAGCGCCTGACCATCCAGGATCTCTATGGGCAGACCCTGATGATGGTCAAGCAGGGAGACTCTTCCGTGGTGGACAGCATCCGGGCGGAGATCCAGTCCCACCCCCAGATTCAAATTGAGGACACCCCCCAGTTTTACGACATGGAGGTGTTCAACCGCTGCGCCCGGACGGGCCACGTGATGGTCACCCTGGAGTGCTGGCGGGACGTTCACCCCGGGCTGGTCACCATCCCCGTGGACTGGGACCACGCCATTCCCTATGGCCTGCTCTACGCCAAGGAGCCGCCGGAGGATGTGCGCCGGTTTGTATCCCTGATTCAGGACAGGCGCACCCAAGCTGAACCGTCAGGAGGAACCCATCATGCCCCACATCATTGAAATTACCGACCTGGCCCAACCAGAGCTGGACGTGTTCGCCCGGCTCACCGAGGCCCAGCTGCGCAACCGGCTGGAGCCGGAAAAGGGCGTCTTTATCGCGGAAAGTCCCAAGGTGATCCAGTGCGCCCTGGACGCGGGGCTGACCCCCGTCTCCCTGCTCATGGAGCGCAGGCACATCCAGGGACAGGCCCGGGACATTCTGGCCCGGTGCGGGGAGATCCCCGTGTACACCGCGGACCGGGAAACGCTGGCCTCCCTCACCGGCTACCCTCTCACCCGGGGCATCCTCTGCGCCATGCGCCGGCCCAAGCTCCCCACCGTGGAGGCGCTGTGCACCGGGGCCCGCCGCCTGGCGGTGCTGGAGGGGATTGTGGACTCCACCAACGTGGGGGCTATCTTCCGGTCGGCGGCGGCTCTGGGGATGGACGGGGTGCTCCTCACCCCCTCCTGCGGGGACCCGCTGTACCGCCGGGCGGCCCGGGTGAGCATGGGGACGGTTTTCCAGATTCCCTGGACCCGCATCGGCAGCCAGCCCGCGGACTGGCCCCAGTCCGGGCTGGACAAACTCCGCAGCCTGGGCTTCAAAACCGCCGCCATGGCCCTGAGCGACACCTCCGTCAGCCTGGAGGACCCCAGGCTGGCAGCAGAGGACAAGCTGGCCATTGTCCTGGGCACCGAGGGGGACGGCCTGGCTCCCGCCACCATCGCCCAGTGCGATTACACGGTGCGCATCCCCATGTCCCACGGGGTGGACTCTCTGAACGTGGCGGCAGCCAGCGCCGTGGCCTTCTGGCAGCTGAGAGTACACTGACCCCCCCCCGATTTTCCCGAAGAAGGAGCCCCTGGCCCTGCAAGAAAAAACCACCGAAAGGCCGCCCGGAATGGGCGGCCTTTCGGTGGTTTGAGGAGGGAATATTGAAAATTCGTATTATTGGGCGGCACACTTGCCAGCGCAGTGGGCGCAGCCGTGGCTTTCCTCCCACAGCTTCTCTGCGGTGGGGGCCCAGTTTTCCGCATAGGACACGCACTTGTCAGAAAGAGCCTCCACGGTCTCGGGAGACTCGTAGTCGGTGTTCACTGCCCCGGTCTTCTGGACCAGGTCCTTGATCCGCTGGGGGTTCTCCAGCATGGGGCAGGGACGGAGCATGTTGTCGTTGAAGGGCTGGTTGTCGTGGTAGGCCTGGAAGAGGGGGCTCTTCAGGGCCTCCAGCAGGGTGCAGTCGTGGATGTTCGCGTTGGAATAGTGGATGAACACGCAGGGCTCCACGTCGCCCTTGGCGTTGATGTGCAGATAGCGCCGGCCACCGGCAATGCAGCCGCCCACATACTCGCCGTCGTTCTGGAAGTCCATCATGAAGATGGGCTTCTTCTGGCGCATGGCGCGGATGTTGTGGTACATCTCCTCCCGCTGCTCCGGTCTGAGCAGCAGTTCGGGGGCTGCGCCGCTGCCCACGGGCATATAATGGAAAAACCACACAAAGAGGGCGCCGCTGTCGATCATAAAGTCAAAGAACTTTTCGCTGCTCAGATCCTGATAGTTCTTGCTGGTGTAGCAGGCGGAGATGCCGAAGGGCAGGTTGTGGGACTTGAGCAGCTCCATGGCGTGGCTCACCTTCCGGAACACGCCGTCGCCCCGGCGGCCGTCGTTGGCGTCCTCGAAGCCCTCCAGAGAGATGGCGGGCACGAAGTTTTTCACCCGCAGCATCTCCTGGCAGAAGTCCTCGTCAATGAGGGTGCCGTTGGTGAAGGAGAGGAACTCGCAGTCCGGGTGCATCTCGCAGATCTTGATCAGGTCCTTTTTCCGCACCAGAGGCTCGCCGCCGGTGTAGATGTACATATAGGTACCCAGCTTCTTGCCCTGCTTGACGATGGAGTCGATGGTCTCCATGCTCAGGTTCAGCTTGTTGCCGTACTCCGCAGCCCAGCAGCCGGTGCAGTGCAGGTTGCAGGCGGAGGTGGGATCCAGCAGGATGGCCCAGGGCACGTTGCAGTTTTCCTTCTCGGAAACTTCATGCTGGATGGCGCTGCCGTTGAGGCTGGCGTTGACGATAAAGTTGCGGAAGAAGGCCTTGCGCACGCCGGGTTCCAGCTCATAAAGGCGCAGGATCAGCTGATACCAGTTGTTCTTTTCTTTGATGGCCCCGCGGATGGCATTTCTCTGGCCGGTATACCAGTCGTCGGGAACCAGCTTGTCCACCAGGCTCATCAGCTTGGGGATGTTGGTCTCCGGGTCGTTTTCCAAATAGTTCAGGGCCTGGTTCACCGCGAAGGCCCGTACCGTTTCTTTAAGGCCAAGATTTCCCATTTCATATTACTCCTTTGCTTTTATGCTGAGCATCCCCTCCGGTCCAGGGGAGCCCAGGGGATCACGTTTGATACCAGTTCTTGATAAAAAAGCTTTCAAAGCTTTTTATCAAGAACTGCATGAGACGGCGCAGCGTGCGTGAGCACGATGCGAGTGTGCGCAGCACACGGGATTCTTGATTCAATTTTTTAATCAAGAATCAGTATGAGAAAATTATAAAAAAAAGGGTTGTTACTGTCACGGGACACCTTTTTTAAATTGTCATATTTTTTGACAAACAAAAATTTTGTTACTTTTTTGGACACTTTTGGAGGTTTGTCCCTTGCCCCATTCCCCTTTGGAACATTAAACTATCGGATGGGTACCGTGCCTGTGCCCAGGCTTTGAATATTTTAAGGAGGCCATTCCATGTCTCATACCCTGTCCCCACGCCTGATCGAGACCGTGGTTCGAAAAATGCTGCGGGACGCCAAGGATTCCCCGGAGCGCAGTCTCCGGAATGTGGTGGATCTGGCGCTGCACTTTTCCGTGAGCCCCGCCCAGGAACGTTTCTTTGATACGGCCCGGCAGATTCTGCGCGATGAACACAGTGCCTATTATTCCCTGGTCCGGGATCTTCTATTCCATGTGGATGAGGAGCGGCTGGTGTCCTTCGGCATGGCGCTGGGCTACAACGGCTGCATCGCCGGGTCCAAAACCATCCGGTCGCTGGCGGAGGACGGCCTGCGGGTGCCCTGGTTTCTGACCCTCGACACCGGCGGACGGACGGACACCTATGTGGAAAAGGCCTATCAGTCGTTGATCCAGCAGGGGAAACAGCTGGGGATCAACACCTACGCCCTGCTCCCCAGCGGCGCCCCGCGGGCCTTTCTCCCCCTGGCGGAGGCCCACCCGGACTGCGCCTTTGTTTTCTTCTGCCAGCCGGAAGACATCACCACCGCCTTTCTTGAGGAAGCGGAAGCCCTGCCCAACCTGGTGCCTGCCATCCGCTGCCGGGAAGAGGCCGAGGACGCCTGCCAGAAGCTGCGGGACAGACAGTTTCTTTACGCCCTTTACTACCCCTACGGAACGGACATCGGCCCCGGCCCCGGGGAGGATCTTCTCTGCTTGGCGGAGAACTTCCACGCTCCGTTGACCCTTCTTCTCCCCCAGCCCGGCTGTCCCCCCACAGTCCGGAAGCAGGTCTACGAGCGGATGTCCGCCCTGCGCTGCCGCCAGCCCTGCCGGACCATCCCCTGGGATCTGCTCCAGGACGGCCAGACGGTGGACCGCCTGGTAGCCCGGGACACCGTCCCGGTGTACTTCGACTCTGCCGGCCAGCTCCGCTCTATGGCGGACGGCCAGGGCCTCACCACTCACACGCTGTTTGACCAGCCCCTCTCCTCCCTGCTCCGGGAGGCCTTCCCCCAGGGATAACCCCGGCAGGATAAAAAGCGGACGGTCAGGGATGCGCTCCCTAACCGTCCGGTTCTTTGTGTTCTGTTTTGGTCCGCAGCTTACAGGGCGCCCCCGAGGTTCACGCAGGAGTGGAGAAGGGCCACGAATTCCTCCGGGGGCATGCAGTCCTTGTCCCGGAGCCATCGCTTCAGACTGCAGATGAACGCGTCTGTAAAAAAGATGACGTGAAATTCCAGCGCCTTTTGCTCGCTGAGGACGCCCTGCAGCTCTTCCCGCAGCTCCTCCGCAAACACTGGGAGGATCATCTCCCGGAAATGCTCGGAAAAGGAGTTCTGCCCCTCGATGTCCAGCACCCGGCAGTAAAAACCCCGGTTTTCATAAAAATACTTGCAGATATCTTCCATGCGGGTCCATTGGCTGTTGTAGGTCTTGCCCAAGGCTGCCGCGATAAATTCCGTATCATAGATCCAGTTGACCAGATCGTACTTATCTTTGAAATGATAGTAAAAGCTCTTTCGGTTCATATCGCACCGCTCACAAATATCCGCCACCGTGATCTTTTGGAAGGGATGCTCTTCCATCAGCTCCTTCAGCGCAGCCGCAAGGGCCCGTTTTGTGATGTGTGAATCTGGCAAAGCTTCAGCTCCTTTCTCTCCGCGCCGCGCCGCTTTCCGCAGCGGCGTTTTCAGGTACACCTTAGTAATTATAGCAGAATAGTGGGGTTCTGACAAGATTTGCCCCGGAAAAGTCTGTTTGTCAGGTTCCGCTCTTCGTAAACATACTGCACGGATTTGCCGTGCAATTTTCACCATGGAAGGATGAGACGATGAAAGATACTTCTCGCCCAAGATGGATGACCCTGCTCAAGGCCGCCCCGATTCTGGTCTGCGTCCTGCTGCTTATCTGGTTTCTGGCTGCCGGTGACGGGATCTCCGTGGATACCATTTTGTCCTATACCCCCAGGAACCCGGTGCTGGCCGCCCTGCTGCTGCTGGCCCTGTACGGAGTCAAGAGCTTAACCATTGTCTTCCCCATTCTCCTGCTCCAGGTGGCCGCAGGGCACCTGTTTCCCACGGGAGTCGCCCTGGTGGTGAACCTTCTGGGCCTGGTGGTGGACCTGACCATCCCCTTCTGGATTGGCCGGGCCTCCGGCTCCGGACTCATCCAGAAGCTGACCAAGCGGTTTCCCAAGCTGGAGGGGCTGCTGGGCATCCAGCAGAACAACACCTTCTTCCTCTCCTTCTTCCTGCGGGTGATTAACTGCCTGCCCGGAGACGTGATCAGCATGTATCTGGGGGCCACCGGAACGCCCTATCTCACCTTCCTGGCCGGGCAGATGCTGGGGAGCCTGCCCAGCACCATCTGCGCAACGGTCCTGGGCAGCAGCATTTCCGACCCCCTCTCCCCCAAGTTTATTCTGGCTCTGCTGCTCACCATCCTGATTGCCGTCTCCTCCTCCCTGTTCTACTACCTGTACAAAAAGAAAACGAAAAAGAAATCCGAACCCCCGACGCCGTCCTCCGACCGGGACGGCGGCCCCCCTGTCTCCTGAGGTGATTGTTTTGACTGCATCCACTCCCGTCACCATTGGGCTGCCCAGAGCCCTTCTTTACTATCGGTACGGCCCCCTTTGGCGTACCTTCTTCCAATCCCTGGGCCTGAAAACGGTGGTGAGTCCGCCCACCAGCCGGAAAATTCTGGACCAGGGCACCGCCCTGGCCCAGGACGAAACCTGTCTGTCCGCCAAGATCTTCCTGGGCCATGTCCAGGAGCTTGTCGGAACCTGCGACTACATCCTGATCCCCCGGATCAGCAACTTCGGCCGGTGGCGGAACATGTGCACCCGGTTTGAGGGGCTGTACGACGCCACCCGCAGCATCTTCCGGGGCTCCGGCCAGGAGTTTCTGTCCTACAATGTGGACGTGCTCCAGGAGCTGGAGGAGGAAGCCGCCTTTCTCACCCTGGGCCAGTCCCTGGGTTTTCCTCCAAAAGGCGTGAAAAAGGCCTATGCCGCCGCCAAAAAGCAGGAGCAGCAGGTGTGGAAGGCCAAGCTCCGGGCCCAGGACCAGCTCTACCGGGCCCAAGGGCTGAAAATTCTCCTGGTGGGACACAGCTACATCCTGGACGACCCCTTCGTGGGCAAGGTGATCATCGACGCCCTCAAGCAGGCCGACGTGGTCCCCATCCGGGCGGACATTGTGGACCGGAACGCTGCCCTGAAGGCCAGCCCCAAGCTCTCCCCCACCTGCAAGTGGGAGTACAGCCGGGAGCTGGTGGGGAGCATCGCCCTGCACCGGGACCAGGTGGACGGCATCATCCTTCTCAGCGCCTTCCCCTGCGGGCCCGACGCCATGGTCAACGAGCTGCTGGTCCGGCGGCTGAAGGGCATCCCCGTGCTGAACATGGTCCTGGACGGCCAAAGCGGCACCGCCGGAGTTGAAACCCGGCTGGAGAGCTTTGTGGACATCATCCGCTTTAAGGAGGGGAGCCTGTAATGAAGATTGCCAAGCGCGTTGCCTTCCCCCGGTACGCGGAATATAACTGCGCCCTGAAATACTTCGTGGAGCAGGGGCTGGACGCCACCTATATCCTCCAGCCCGCCCTCACCCGGCGAACGGAGGAGCTGGGAGCCAAGTACAGCCCGGACCTCGTCTGCACCCCCTTCAAAACCGTTCTGGGCAGCATGATTGAGGCCCTGGAGGCCGGAGCGGACACCATTTTCATGACCCACGGCCTCTGCCGCCTGGGGTACTTCGGAGAGCTCCAGGAACAGATCCTCCGGGACCTGGGGTATACCTTTGACTTTGTGAACCTGGCCGAGTACAGCACCGGCAAGAAGCGGGACTGGCTCCGGGCCATCAAGCGAGTGAACCCCAAGCCCAACCTGGGCAAGCTCACCCTCCGGGCCTGGGACACCATCAAAATGGCCCAGTATCTGGACCAGGTCACCGACTTTTACTACCAGAACTGCGGCTTTGACGCCACAGGCGGCCAGTACAAGCAGATCTATCAACAGTTCATCTCCGGCATGTACACGGCGGCCTCCAAGCAGGATATCCAGGTGGTCTACCAGCGGGCCATGGACAAGTTCCAGCGGGTTCCCCTGGACAAGCCCGCCCATCCCCTGCGGGTTGGCGTTGTGGGAGAGCTCTACACGGTGATGGACCCCTTCTCTAACCTGGAGCTGGAGCAGAAGCTGGCAGACATGGGAGTGGAGATTCACCGGTGGATGTCCATCACCAACCGGCTGGTCCACTACCCCGGGGAGAACAACCTGAACCCTGAGATCCGGGACCTGTGCACCTACGAGATGGGCCCCACCTCCACCGCCAACATCTGGTGCGCAAAAAAGTACGCCCAGCAGGGCTTTGACGGACTCATCCACATTAAGTCCGCCAACTGCACCCCGGAGATCGACATTATGCCGGTGCTCCAGAACATCAGCAGTGACTACAAGATTCCCCTGCTGTGCCTGACCTACGATTCCCAGACCAGCGACGTGGGTCTTATGACCCGGCTGGAAGCCTTTTACGACATGATCGACGCGAAAAAGAGGGTGAGACGATGAAGCAAGCATACCTTGGCATCGACGTGGGCTCGATTTCCACCAAAGGTGTCATTATCGACGACGACAACCAGATTCTCAGCAGCTCCTATATCTGGACCGAGGGCGACCCCATCGGCGCGGTGAAGCGGCTGCTGCGGCTGCTGGAGCAGGATTTTCCCAAGGACACCTACACCGTCATGGGCACCGGGGCCACCGGCAGCGCCCGAAAGCTGGTGGGCACCATCGTGGGAGCCACCATTGTGAAAAATGAGATCACCGCCCACGCGGTGGGCACCACCACCTTCTACCCCAACGTGCGCACCATTCTGGAGATCGGCGGCCAGGACTCCAAGATTATCCTGGTGGAAAACGGGGTGGCTGTGGACTACGCCATGAACACCCTGTGCGCCGCCGGCACCGGGGCCTTTCTCTCCAGCCAGGCCAAGCGGCTGGGCATGGAGGTGGAGGAAATCGGGGACTACGCCCTGCGCTCCCAGCACCCCACCCCCATCGCCGCCCGGTGCACCGTCTTTGCCGAGTCTGACCTGGTCCACAAGATCCAGATGGGCCACCCCCGGGAGGACATCATCGCCGGGGTCTGCCGGGCGGTGGTGGCCAACTACCTGAACAACGTGGGCAAAGGAAAGAAGATTCTCTCCCCCGTGGTGTTCCAGGGGGGAGTCAGCAAAAACGCCGGGGTAGTGGCCGCCTTTGAGGACGCCCTGGGCTGCAAGGTGCTGGTGGACAAGAACGGCCACCTGATGGGCGCTCTGGGGGCAGCCATCCTGGCCCGCCGGAGCCAGGTCCGCAAGGCCTTCGACTTTGCCATTGAGGACCTGGAGTTTCACACCCGGGAGGCCACCTGCGGCCGCTGCCCCAACAACTGCGAGATCATCTGCGTCTACCAGGGCAGCCGCCTGATCGACGCCTGGGGCAACCGGTGCGAGCAGGGCGCTGTGACCCCAGAATGAATCTGTACCAACGAAGAAAGCCTTCCTTGCACAAGGAAGGCTTTTTGTTTTTATCAAACCAGGGAAGTCAGGCCCGTTTCCCGTTTCACCGGCCGGATATATTTAAAATACTGTTCCGGATTAAAATAAAAGTACATGATCCGGCCGGGGGTGGTGTCCAGGCGGTATCCGGTCCCGGAAAAGTCGAAGTCCGCCATGGCCTTTTCGATCCGCTCTTCCACGGTGCGGTTCTCCTGCTCGTAGTCGAAGGGGCCGTGCTCAAAGACAAGGTACTCCCCCGCCGGGATCTCCGACAGGATCATCTGGGGTGGGACCTCCCCCTGGTAGTCCGACGGAAGCCGCACCCCCCAGCACTCGGTGCGGGGAATGCCCCAGCCGCACAGCCGCCCCGCCGGGTCGTTGAGATAGGCCATGATCTGGCCGCTGCCGCAATTGACCTCGCTGCCCCCGTGGTCGTCCAGCTTGCCCTTGATGCTGTCCAGCAGGCCGCAGACGGTCTCGTAGTCCTGCCCCGGAATCCGGCTCTGCTTCTCCCAAAAGTCCCAGTATCCGTTGCTCTCCCGGTTTCTCACATGGAGAAATTTGTGGGCGGGGATGGTGATAAAGTAGATATTCACATGGTCCTCGGAGCGCACCATGCCGATCTCCCCCAGGCCGAAGAAGTAGCGGTCGAAGGGCTGGATCTTGGTCCGGAGGACCACAGGGGCGGGGTGCTTCCGGTATTCCCCCGGGGTCACCCCGTAGGCTCCCTTGAAGGCCCGGGTGAAGGCCTCCTGGGAAGAAAAGCCGTAGGCCACCCCAATGTCCAGCAGGCTCCGGTCGCTGTCCCGGACCTCCTTCAGGGCAAAGGCCAGCTTCCGCCGCCGCAGGTAATCCCGGAAGGACATGCCGGAGCTCTCTTTAAACTTCCGGGTGGTGTAAAACTCGGAGTATCCCAGGCTTTGTGCCAGCGCCCCCAGGGTCAGGAACTCCTCCTCCCCGGCCTGAATCCCCCGGTCGATGGTGTCCACGATGGTTTGTATCTGCCGCTGCCACTGATACATGGGCCGCGCCCCCTTTCCTTTCCTGGAGTATAGCACACTCTCCCGCGCTCCGCTTGATCTCACTTGCTGTTTTGGGGGATTGAAAGCAGCAGGGCGGCACAGCAAGCCGCTGTGCCGCCCTTGGTGTTGTCGGAACTCAGATCTTCTCCAGGATCATCTTGGCGCAGTCGATCTGGTTGGGGATGTTGCCATTCTTGTCACGGACTCTCCAGATGTCGGGGGTGATCTCGTCCACCACGTACATCTTGCCGTTCTCGTCGTAGCCCACCTCGATCTTGAAGTCGATGAGGGTCAGGTCCATCTGAGCCAGCTCCTTCTTCAGAACCTCGCCCACCTGGGCCAGAATCTTCAGACCCTCGTCATACTGGCCGGGAGCCAGCATGCCCTTCATGATGCACAGCCGCTCGCTGATGAGGGGATCGCCCTGGGCGTCGCTCTTCAGGGTGACCTCGGTGTAAGGGGGATCAAAAACGATGCCCTCCTCCAGGTCGAAGCGGCGGCACATGCTGCCGGCGGTGAAGTAGCGCAGCACGAACTCCAGCTTGGGCACGGTGAGCTTGCGCACCTGCATCAGGTTCTGGTCGATGTCCGCTGCCAGGTAGTGGGTGGGGATGCCGTTCTTCTCCATGATCTCAAAGAAATGCTTGGAAATCTTCAGGCCGATCTTACCCTTGCCTTCCACGCTGCCGCCCACAGAGTTGGAGCCGGGGTCGAACACGCCGTTTTCGCCGGTGGCGGAGTCCTTAAAGAACAGGTTCACCACGCCGGTGGCCTCATCCAGCAGAACGGTCTTGGTCTTTCCATCGTAGAGTTGCTTCATATATCGTTCTCCTCTCCAAAGTTTCTTGTCCTTAGGCTTCCCCCCCTGGAGGGAGGAAAACCCCCTGAATGGGTGTATTATATCACAATCTGAAAAAATTGCGAGAGAAAGAATGGCTTTTGTCCTCATTTGGCTAAAATTTTCTGTTTCTCCCGCTCCGTTGACTTCCCTGCCTTCCCCGCCGTATACTATAAGCAGCAAACAACGAGGAGGAAACCGCCATGGGCATCCGAAAGACTCCACTGGAAAAAGAATGGGCCGCCCTGGAAAAGAAAGAGGCCCGGTTCCTGGCCAGCCGGACGGAAAAGGCGGACAGCCGCCTGAACCAGCTGCTGGCGGAAAAGGTTCCCGACGGCCTCCAGGGCACCCTGGACACCGCCTTCTGCAAGGCCTTCCACCTGATCTTTGAAAAGGGCACCGGCGTCATCGAAAAGACCTATCGCCGGGATCAGGTCCGGCAGACCTACCAGGTGAACCAATACGCCCACCAGCTCTCCCCCAGCAAAAAGACCCTGCGCACCTTCTCCAAGGGGGCCAGGTCCACCGGGACCAGGGGCGTGCTCCTCTCCGGGGCCTCGGGGGTAGGCATGGGCCTGCTGGGCATCGGTCTGCCGGACATTCCCCTGTTCACCGCCATGGCCCTGCGCACCGTCTACAAGATCGCCCTGGAGTACGGCTTTGACTACGACAGCCAGGAGGAGCAGTATTTTATTCTGTTGCTCATCCAGGGAGCGGTCTCCCACGGGGAGGAGTTTCTGGAGACGGACCGGCTGGTGAACGACTACATCCGCTCCCCTTCCCTGCCCCCGGACTACGACAAGCAGGTGCAGATCCAGCGCGCCGCCGGCGGCCTGTCCAGGGAGCTGCTGTACATGAAGTTTCTCCAGGGCATCCCCCTGGTGGGCACTGTGGGCGGGGTGTTCAACCTGGTGTACATGAAGCAGATCAGCGGATACGCCAACCTGAAATACCAGCGGCGGTTCCTGGCCGGACAGAGGGGGTAACCGCCCGTTGGGAAAACCACGCCTCAATTGACCCCCGGATGTTCCCCCCTGTTGGACCGGTGCAGACGGCCGGAACCTTAAAAAATCAACCCGCACGGAATCGTTTTTTGATTCCGTGCGGGTTGTTTCAGCTTTTCCAGCCGCACACCCGTCCGGCCAGGGTGAGGATCAGCTCCGTTTCCTCCTCGGGGCTGACCCGTTCCGGGTCGTTGATCCAGTCCTGGAGGACCTTATAGCTGCCGTGGATGGCAAAGGCAATGGTGGCGGCCTTTTCCTTTTCGTCCTGGATCTCCGCCAGAGCCGCGTTCAGCATCTCTTCAATCTCCGGCAGGGAGAACAGGCGCTGGGCAAAGGTCTCGTCCGGGTCGTTGTTCATCAGCATGGAGGACAACTCCGGATTGTCCTGGATTACATGGAGAACCAGGGCCACCCGGCTGTGAACGCGCTCCTTGTTCTTCACATCCGTATTTTCAATGGCTTTGGCGATCTCCCCCAGGTAGTTGTCTGCCATCTCCGCCAGCACGTCGTACTGGCTGCCGTAGTGATTATAAAACGTGGTCCGGTTGATCCCGGCAATTTCACACAGCTCCCGGATGGAAATCTGCCGGATGCTCTTTTTCTTCAGCAGGGTGAAGAAGGCCTGGT
>SFPN01000026.1 GCA_004551945.1 Clostridiales bacterium
AACCATGGCAGAACAAAAATCCAACAAGACCAGCGGGACTCCCGCCAGCATACGTGAGGCACTGAAGAAGGCAACCACAGAGATGCTGCTGCTCTTTGTGCTACTCCAAAAACCTATGTATACCTACGAAATGATGCAGGCTATCGAGGTGATGAGCGAAGGTAAGATTACCTTCAACACCCTCTATCAGGCCATCTACCGCCTGAAAGATTTTGGGTATATCTACGAAAAGGAGAAGATGGTTTCCGAGGATAACCGGGTTCGCATCTATTTCGCCGTCACCGAAACCGGAGATACCTATCTCCAGCAGCTCATCGCTGAGTACTACTCGTTTACCGACTCTGTAAACCGGATTCTGGCCCAGGGCGGCCAGCAACCCCCAGGAGGACAAAACCAATGACTAAGGAACTGAATCAGTATTATCAGGAGGTCCGCCGTCATCTGACCTGTCCCAAGGGGGAGCAGGATTGTCTCCTTGCGCAGACCCACCAGATGGTTGTGGAACTGCAGGAAAGTAATCCCAACCTGGGCTATTCTGATGTTGTGGATTTCTTAGGAGAACCCCAGGAACTGGCCAGCACCTTCATGGAGCGCATGGACCCGGCGAAGGTGGAAGCGTACCAAAAGAAGAAAAAACGAATTCGTATCAGTATCGTTGCGTTTGTGGTGGCTTTGATTGCTGCTTTATCTATCTTTTCTATTTATGTCGTTCAACTGAAATCTGAGGCCCAATTT
This sequence comes from Clostridiales bacterium, assembly GCA_004551945.1. Classification (GTDB taxonomy): domain Bacteria; phylum Bacillota; class Clostridia; order Oscillospirales; family Oscillospiraceae; genus Evtepia. The sequence continues at coordinate 736 of SFPN01000026.1, forward strand.
ACGTACAGTGAAGACCTTGTAATTGAGGATGACACAAATGAACAAAACGAAAAAACTGAATAACAGGAGGTATTCAAATGAAGCTCATAGCAAAGAAATTTTTCTCTGTTATACTTGTTGGTATTCTTGCTTTTTCTCTGTTGCCTGTTCCTAAGACACTTGCCGTAGAGCCTGCGACAGAATCTATGTCTACTGTGGAAGACTTAGGAAATGGCATTACAGTAGAAACTACTTTGGTTATTCATCCTTCTGTGGAGCGTAGCTCTACGAAGACGGCAACCCTTACCCGGGACTATCAGAAGGATGGAAGTTGGATTGCTACGCTTGCACTTACAGCAACTTTCTCTTACAGCGCTTCGGGTGTGAGTGTGGTCAGCGCCAGCTATACCGAGAATCTTGCTTCGGGATGGACCTTTAATAGTCCTAACATTAAGAAGACTGGCGGTACGGCAATTTTGACGGGTGACCTGAAAAAGTTCCCGTTCAACGTTCCTGTTGACATGAAAATTTCTTGTTCTCCCACTGGCGTCATTACCAAAGGCTAAAAGAACCCGCCGCTCGTTTAACTGAGCGACGGCGGGCTATTCCATTTGACAAAGCCAGTCCAGCGGTGTTATACTAACCATAATATGATATGGCTGATGATCTCCCGAGAGACCGAAAGGCACCGAAGAAGCAATGCGGACGGGTACCGTCTTCCCGGCCGGAGAAACTGAGCAGGTAAAAGGAAGGAGATCGGACAAATCTTTGGAGAGAGCGCCTTTGCGCCGCCGATGAGGAGATAACCAACAGGCAAACGGACAAAGAGTATGAAGACGCCGCAGGCGTTTCATACTCTTTTTTTCATGGAAAAAGGGTTCATATGGCAAGACAGGAACAAAACAAGGAGGCCTTTTTTCTATGGAACCCGACCGATCTATGGAGCGAACGCGGGAGAAACTTGCCCTGACGGTATCCCTTGTCAGCGGCGTGCTGTTTTTAGGAACGGAGCTGGCCATTGCCCTGGCGACCTCGTCTCAAGGGGTGTGGGCGGACAGCTGGTTTGACCTGGGAGAGACCCTGTTTCTGGGGCTGTTCACCGGCCTTATGGTGTTTGTCCGGGAGGAAGTCCGGCGGGACCGGGTGCGCCGGGTCTTTACGGTGAGTAAAAACCTGCTGCTTCTGGTGCTCCTGCTGGTCCTCATCGGCCAAAACGTCCACCTGCTGCTTACCGGTGGGCATGTGATCGACCCCTGCCAGGTGGGGGGGATGGAGGCCGCCCTCTGCCTGCTGGCCCTGGGGGTCACGGGACTGCTGGCCCACTTCGCCTGGGGCGCCCGGTCTCCGGCGGTGCGCAGTGAGGTCATCAGCTGGGCCATCGACACCGCCGGCTGCGGCGGCATGCTCCTGGCCTACGGCCTGTGCGCCTGGCTGGGGGGCAGCTTCCCCTGGCTGCTGCGGTATGGGGACAGCTTCATCGCCGTTTGCATCAGCGTGCCCTCTCTGGTGGTGGTGGCGGGTATGCTCCGGCAGAGCCTGACCCACTGGCCCCTGTCCCCGGGGCTGGGCGGTCAGGGCAGCCTCTCCCGGTGAAATTCCTGCCCCTCCAGGGTCAGCCACCGGAGCAGTCCATCCTCCCAGACCAGACAGCTGTGGGGGGAGCCGCCCCGGGGCAGAGAGACCGAGCCGGGGTTGACACAGACAAGGTCCCCCACCTGCCGGAAGTCCGGCCGGTGGGTGTGGCCGGAGAGCATTACCTGGGCCATGCCCATGGGCGGCGGGTTCCGGGGAGAGTACCGGTGGCCGTGGGTGAGAAACACCTCCCGCCCCTCCCGGGTCTCCAGCCGGTACTTCCGGTAGAAGGGGAACTGGGGGGAGAGCTGCTGAATGCCCCAGTCGCAGTTGCCCTCCACGGCCAGCACCTGCCCGGCCTGGGCGTTGAGCAGGTCCATCACCCCCTGGGGGTTAAATTCATACAGAGGGTCGTAAGACCCGGAAAATACCAGATCGCCCAGGAGGATCAGTTCCTGGGCGTTTTCTTTCTGAAGCAGTTCCAGCAGCTTCCGGCAGTAAACCAGGGAGCCGTGAAGATCCGACGCGATCATGCGTTTCATGCCCATCACCTCTGGAAGCAGTATAGCGGATTTCAGGAGAAAGAGCAAGAAACCCACAGGGTGCGCGCCCGGCAGCGGGCGAAAAAACACTGCCCGCCAGGCCAAAACCCAGCGGGCGGTGTTTTACAGATCAGTTAATTTTCAGACTCTCCCACAAGGTGTTCATATAGCTTAACATCTCATCGGGCAAGTTCTGGTAGGCGTACTGGTTGTACTTCTCGGCAAAGCCGTCCATGGGGGGATAGAGAATCTCCATCACGTCCTCTCCCATATCCTCAATATAGGTCTCGTTTTCATAGACCAGGGAGTTGGGGCAGGCGTAGTAAACATACTCGGCGTTGGCGATGGCGGGCTCCTCGCTGAGCATGTAGTTGATGAAAATCTCGGCCAATTCCTTGTTCTCGCAGCAGGAGGGGATGCACATGGCGTCGAAGAAGTAGTTGGTTACGTCGGGATAGTAGAACTGCAGGTCCACGGTGTCGGCCTGGGCGTCGGCCATGGTGAAGTAGTCCCCGGCGTAGTAAGCGCCGATGGCGGCCTCACCGGACTCCAGGGCGTTGAAGATCTCGTCCATAACGTAGGCCTTCACCAGGGGACGCTGGGTCATGAGCTCCTGGAGAGCCTGGTCCCACTGGCTCTTGTCGGTGGTGTTCACGTCGATGCCCAGCTTATACATGGCGGTGCCGAAGGCGTCCCGGGAGTTGTTGAACTGGAGGATGGACCCGGCGTACTTGGGGTTCCACATGAGATCCCAGCTCCCAATGTCTTCCTCGTCCACCACATTTGCGTTGTAGATAATGCCCACGATGCCGTAGGTATAGGGCACGGAGTACTGATCGTCAGGGTCGTAATACAGGCCCCGGAACTGCTCACCAATATACTGATAGTTGGGGATGTTGTCGAAGTTGAGAGGCAGGAGCATCCCCTCGTCCTTTAGTCGGGCGATCATATAGTCCGAGGGGATGATCACGTCGTAGCTCACTGCGCCGCTTTTCAGCTTGGCATACATGTCCTCGTTGCTGGCGTAGGTGGAGTAGTTCACCTTGATCTTCTGGCCGTAGGTTTCCTTATACCAGGCCTCGAAGGCCTTGATGGTGTCCAGGGAACCGGCAGACCCGTCGGAGATATACTCGCCCCAGTTATAGATGTTCAGCTCCAGGGTTTTCTGGCCGGTACCCAGGGCGGACACCGCTATTACCACCACTAAGGCCACGGCGATGACCCCGGCGGCCAGCCGTTCCTTGCCCCGGTTGCCCAGGGCGTGATGGCGCTTGGCTTTTCTCTCTGCCCGGCGCTGTTTGCCCTCCTCGCCGTCGTCGTCCATTAGATTGGTGATGAGCAGAAGGACCAGAATCACGAAGAAGGTAATGGTAGCCAGGGCATACATCTTGGGGGTGACCGTCTTTTTGGTCATGCTGTAGATGCGGATGGGCAGGGTCTCAAACCCGTTGCCGGCGGTAAAGTAGCTGATGACAAAGTCGTCCAGGGAGAGGGTGAAGGCCATGATAAGGCCCGTGAGGATGCCGGGCATGATCTCCGGCAGCTCCACCTTCACAAAGGCTCCCATGGGGGTGCAGCCCAGGTCCATGGCGGCTTCGGGGAGGGATTTGTCCATCTGCCGCAGCTTGGGCAGCACCTGGAGAATCACATAGGGCAGGCAGAAGGTGATATGGGCGATGAGCATGGTCCAGAAGTTCAGGCTGGTGGACAGACCCATGAGCCGCCCGGCAAAGACGAACATGAGCATCAGGGAGATACCAGTGATGATGTCCGGGTTTACCATGGGAATATTCGTGACGGTGTTCATGGCCGCCTTCATATACTTGTTGCGGAGCTTATTGATGCCCACGGCGGCGGCTGTGCCCATAACGGTGGAAATGAGGGCGGCGCACACAGCCAGCACCAGGGTGTTTTTCAGCGCGCCCAGGGTGTTGGTGTCGTGGAAGAGCTCCTTGTACCAGTACAGGGAGAAACCGGAGAACACCGACAGGCTGTTGCCGCTGTTGAAGGAGAACACCAGCAGGATGATGATAGGGGCGAAGAGAAAGAGGAAGATCAGGGCGGTATACAGTTTGGCAATGGGTTTCATGGCTTACACCCCTCCTTCCATGTGACGGTTGGTGAGCACCCGCATAAGGCCCATGCACACCAGCAGGACCACCATCAGGATAAAGGCCATGGCAGCGGCAAAGTGCAGGTTGTTGGCCACATACTGCCCCTCAATGGCGTCGCCGATGAGGAAGAACTTGCCGTCGCCCAGCTTCTGGGAGATATAGAAGGTGCTGATGGAGGGAATGAGCACCATGGTGATGCCGTTGATGACCCCGGGCAGGCTGAGGGGCCAGATTACCCGGCGCAGGACCCCGGCGTTGCTGCACCCCAGGTCCCGGGCGGCCTCGATGAGCTTGATATCCATTTTGGCCATGATGGAGTAGAGGGGCAGGACCATATAGGGGAAGTAGTCATAGACCATGCCGATGACCACGGCGGCTTCGGTGCCGATGATGTGAACCGCCGGCAAATGCAGGGCGGTGAGGAAGTTGTTCAGAATACCTGTGTCCTGGAGTATGGTCATCCAGGCGTAGGTTCGGATGAGGAAGTTCATCCACATGGGGATCATGATGATGGTCATGAAGGTTTTCTGCACCTTGGCCTCCGCCCGGGCCATGATGTAGGCCAGGGGGTAGGCCAGCACCAGGCAGATGATGGTGGAGATAATGGCCAGCTTCAGGGACCGCCAGAAGATCACCAGGTAGGTGCGGACCTCCCGCATGGAGCCGTCGTCCTGGGCCATGGAGGAGGTGGCGGTGAAGAACCGCTGAATGTTCTCCAGGGTGAAGTTGAAGCTGTTGTCGGTGAAGGCGTAGTAGGCCACGAACACCAGGGGCACCAGAATGAAGAGCAATGCCCACAGGGAGTAGGGTCCCAGGGCCGCGTGGTCTGCCCAGGCGATGCGCTTTTCCTCCCGGGTCAGGTTGTTTTTCATGCCTCGTCCTCCTCTGCTTCCGCGTCGGACAGCTCATCCAGCTCGTTGGAGAAGGAGGAGTAGTCCCCGTACAGGTCGGAGTACTCGGACTTTTTCATAATGTGGATGGCGTCGGGCTCCAGCTGGATGCCGATTGTCTCGTCCACGTCCACAAAGTCGGTGGTCTGGATCATCCACTTAAAGCCGCTCACGTCCACGATGATCTCGTAGTGGACCCCCATGAAGGTGACAGAGGTGACAACGCCGGTAAGCTGGCCCTGTTCCAGGGGGACGATATCCACGTCCTCCGGGCGGACCACCACGTCCACCGGTTCATTTTTTCCAAAGCCTTTGTCCAGGCATTCAAAGACCTGGCCAGAAAAGCGAACCTTGTAGTCAGACAGCATCACCCCGTCCAGGATGTTGCTCTCCCCGATGAAGTCGGCAACGAAAGCGTTCACCGGTTCGTTGTAAATGTCCACGGGGGTGCCGATCTGGTGGATCTTGCCCTCGGACATGACCACCACGGTGTCGGACATGGACAGGGCCTCCTCCTGGTCGTGGGTGACGAAGATGAAGGTGATGCCCGTCTGCTTCTGAATCTTCTTCAGCTCCACCTGCATGTCCTTGCGCAGCTTCAGGTCCAGAGCGCCCAAGGGCTCGTCCAGCAGCAGGACCCGGGGATGGGCCACCAGGGCCCGGGCGATGGCCACCCGCTGCTGCTGGCCGCCGGAGAGCCGGGTGACGCTGCGCTTTTCAAAGCCGTTCAGGGCAACCAGGGAGAGCATCTCCCGGACCCGGGTTTCGATTTCGTCCTTGGGGAGCTTCTTCTCCCGCAGGGGGAAGGCCACGTTTTCAAAGACGTTCAGGTGGGGGAAAAGGGCATATTTCTGAAAGACCGTGTTGACATTTCTCTTGTGGGGGGGCATGTTGTTGATGCGCTCGCCCAGGAAGATCACGTCTCCCTCGTTGGGGGCTTCAAAGCCGCCGATGAGCCGGAGGAGCGTAGTTTTGCCGCAGCCGGAGGGACCCAGAAGGGTGAGAAATTCGTTGTCGTAAATGTCCAGGTTGATATTTTTCAGGACGGGCTGCTCCCCGTCGAAGGATTTGGTGATGTTTTTCAGCTCAATGATTTTTTTCATGGGCGGCCCCCTCCAAAAAACAAAAAGTGACGGTATGCCCGCAGGCATGCCGTCACTTGGAAAAACACCACAAGATAAGGGATTCTGGTGGAAAATCAGGGATATGAGAGTCTATATAGCAAAGAAACTTACTTTTACTACTCTTATTGATCATTTCACAAGTTTGCATGCCCAAAAGCACTGGTTTGGTTCTAAGTTACCAACTTATAAAACTTGGGCTTTTAACCCAATCAATAAGGCAACAGAAGTTGCCGCCGCATCATGCGGAACTCGGCATTCGACCCGGCTGTCCGTGTGGCCTTAGCTGCCGGGACACGGGGAAAGCCGACAGCGGTCGCGTCTTGCTTTGGAAAGACTCTTGATCCTGTTTTCCAATTTAAGATGTGGAATTAGTTTAGCAGAAAAAAACTCCCCTGTCAACAGGAGCGAAAAAAGTCGGAGGCTTTTTTCGCGCAAATGGCAGGCTGCTTAGTTCACCTCTGTTCCCGGGAAATAGGTCTGGACGAAGTCCACGTCGGTCACCGTCCAGGTCCTGCCCCGCAGCCCCTCCAAACACCCGGCGTCCGTGGGGAAGGGGAAGGAGAGCTTGTAGGAGTACAGGGCCTGGCCGGAGGTGCGGCCCCACTTTTTGTTCTCCCGCTCCCGGCCGTACTTGCCGTCCCCCAGCAGGGGGTGGCCGGCGGCGGCGAACTGGGCCCGGATCTGGTGGGTCCGGCCGGTAATCAGGCGGCACTCCATGAGGGACAGCCCGTTCCGTCTGGCCAGGGTCCGGTAGAGGGTTACGGCGGTGCGTCCCCCCTCCACGGGGCGCTTGTGGACGGAGACCTGTTTTTTGGCCTCATCCTTTAATAAAAAGTTTTCCAGCTTGCCCTCGGGCGGGTTCATGGAGCCCAGCACCACGCAGAGGTAGGACTTTTCGATCTCCCGGTCCTTGATCTTTTGGTTCATGATCCGCAGGGTCTCGGCGTTTTTGGCGGCGATGACGATGCCGCCGGTGTTCCGGTCGATCCGGTTGCACAGGGCGGGGGCGAAGGAGTTTTCCCAGTAGGGGGACCACGCCTTCTTTTGATAAAGGTAGGCCTGGATGTGGGTGATGAGGGTGTTCACCCGCTCGTGCTCGTCGGGGTGAACCACGATCCCCGGCCGCTTGTTCACCAGCAGCAGGTTTTCGTCCTCGTAGACAATGTCCAGCTGGGGCTTGAACACCGACAGGAAGGCATTTTCCGGGGTGGGCGCGTCGAAGAACTCGTCGTTGATGTAGAGCTGGAGCACGTCGCCCTTCACCAGCCGGTCGTCCCGCTTGGCCCCCTTGCCGTTGCGCTTGACCCGCTTGATGCGGATATATTTCTGTGCCAGGGGCGCCGGGAGCAGGGGGAGGGTTTTGCTCAGCCAGCGGTCCAGCCGCTGGCCCGCGTCGTTGGGGCCGATGGTAAATTCCCGCATAGATTTGCCAACCTTTCCGAATCTTTTCTCGTTCCAGCCACTTGTCACCGGGGGCTTTCCAGTGTATACTACATGAGGTGGCTTTGACAGAAGCCATTATACCATAGATTTGAAAAAAATGAAGAAAGTATTTGACAAGCGCCATGTTTTTTGGTAAAATGCTTTCCGTACCATGTGAGGATTGTGCTATGCGACTGAATCTTCGAGAAATCATCCATGTCCCCGGCGCCAGTATTCCCTTTGAGTTTTCTCTTGATCTGACCCAAGAGGACTTCTTTGGGGAGTACCCCATTACCCGTCCCGTCCAGGTGAGCGGCAGTGTGAAAAACATCGCCGACGTTCTGGTGCTGGAGGGGGAGGCCAAGTCCCTTCTGGACCTGACCTGTGACCGGTGTATGGGCAGATTCAGCCGGGAGAAGGCTGTCAGGCTGTCTTTCCTTCTGGCGGAAGATCTGGAGGGGGAAGAAGACGGTGAGATCGTTCTTCTGGACGACGGCGAGATCGACGTCGGTGATTTGGCCTACACAGCCTTTGTCCTTGATATGGACACAAAACATCTATGCTCAGAAGACTGCAAGGGGCTTTGCCCCGGCTGTGGTGTGAACCTGAACCAGGAGCCCTGCCGGTGCAAAAAGCAGGCCGATCCCAGATGGGCCGCTCTCGAGCAGCTACTTAATAAAAACTGAGTAGTAACCACGTGCCCGAGAGGGCATCACCAAGGAGGTGTCTCGAAATGGCGGTTCCGAAGAGTAAAGTCTCTAAGCAGAGACGGGATAAGCGGCGTGCCAACTGGAAGCTGGCAGCTCCCGCAGTCACGACCTGCCCCAAGTGCGGCGCGTATCGGCTGCCCCACCGGCTGTGCAAGGCCTGCATGACCTACGACGGCAAGGTGTTCGGCCAGGTTCAGCAGGAGAACTAATACGAAAAAGAAGAGGGGATCGCCCCTCTTTCTTTTTTTGTCCGGTTTTTTCCCTTGAAAGCCCCGGACCGTGGAAATCACCACCCCAAGAAGGAGGACGCGCTATGTCCCTGACCATCATCCAGAGCATCACCCCTGGCAGCCCGGCGGAGCTTGCGGGCCTGCGCCCGGGAGAAACCCTGGTGGCCATCAACGGCCACAGGATAGTAGACGTGCTGGACTACAAATACTATTCCTACGACCCGGAGTTGGAGGTTCAGCTGCGGGAAGGGGAGAGCACCCGCACCGTTTCCCTGACCAAGGACGTGGGGGAGGACCTGGGGCTGGAGTTTCCCACCTACCTGATGGACAAGGCCCGGTCCTGCGCCAACAAGTGCGTGTTCTGCTTTGTGGACCAGCTGCCCAAGGGGATGCGGGATACCTTATATTTTAAGGATGACGACGCCCGGCTGTCCTTCCTCATGGGCAACTATATTACCCTCACCAACCTGAGCAAGCGGGAGCTTCAGCGGATCTGCGACCTGCACATTTCCCCCATCAATCTGTCCGTCCACGCCACCGACCCGGAGGTGCGCAAGCTCCTGCTGGGCAGCCGCCGGGGTGGGGAGATTATGGACATCATGACCCGCTTTGCCCAGGCGGGGATTGTGATGAACTGCCAGATCGTGGCCTGCCCCGGGCTCAACGACGGGGAGGTGCTCAAGAAGAGCATGGAGGACCTGGCGGCCCTGTATCCCCAGGTGAAAAGCGTTTCTGTGGTTCCCGTGGGCCTCACCCGTCACCGGGAGGGGCTGTACCCCCTGAAGCCCTACACCCGGGAGACTGCTGCCGCGGTGGTGGCCCAGGTGGAGGCCTTTGCGGCAGCGTGCCTGGAGAAGACCGGCAGCCGCATCTTCTGGTGCTCGGACGAGTTCTACATCCAGGGTGGCCTGGACCTGCCGGAGGATGCATACTACGAGGAGTACACCCAGCTGGAAAACGGGGTGGGAATGCTCCGGCTGCTGGCTGTGGAGATGAACGGGGCTTGCTTCGGCGCCCCGGAGAACATTCCGGTGGAGCCCTTTTCCGTTGCCACCGGGGTGGCCGCCGCCCCATATCTGCGAGAAATCATTGACAGGGCGGCCGCAAAATGTCATACTAAATTAGATTATCATGTTTACCCCATTGTAAACCGCTTTTTCGGAGAGACGGTGACCGTGGCGGGTCTGCTCACCGGCCAGGACCTGCTGGCCCAGCTGAAGGACAAGGACCTGGGCACCCGCCTGCTCATCTCTCAGAACATGCTCCGCCACGGGGAGACGGTGTTCCTGGACGATCTGTCCCTGGAGGAGCTCTCCGCTGCCCTGGGCGTTCCCGTGATTCCCGTGGCCCAGGACGGCTTCGAGCTGTTTGAGGCGGTGTTTGGGTGTTGATGTTTTTGATTATTATAAAATGAAGGAGGTTACCTGAATATGTCCAAACCTCTGGTAGCCATCGTGGGCCGGCCCAACGTGGGCAAGTCCATGCTGTTTAACAAATTGGTGGGCCGGCGGCTGTCCATCGTGGAGGACACCCCTGGCGTCACCCGGGATCGGCTCTACGCCGAGTGCGAGTGGCGGGGCCGGACCTTTGACATTGTGGATACCGGGGGCATCGAACCCGGCACCACCACGGAGATCCTGACCTTTATGCGCAAGCAGGCAGAGATCGCCATTTCCCACGCCAACGTTATCGTTTTCCTGTGCGACATTAAAACCGGCCTGACCGCCTCAGATCAGGACGTGGCCAACATGCTCCTGAAGGCCCGGAAGCCCGTGGTGCTGGCAGTGAACAAGATGGACCAGGTGGGCATGACCAACCCGGATATCTATGAGTTCTACAACCTGGGTCTGGGAGACCCCATTGCCGTCTCCGCCGTCCACGGCCACGGCACCGGCGACCTGCTGGACGCCTGCTTTGAGCACTTCCCCCCGGAAGAGGAGGAGGAAGAGGAAACTGACCTCATTAAAGTGGCGGTCATCGGCAAGCCCAACGTGGGCAAGTCCTCCCTCATCAACAAGATTCTGGGGGAGGAGCGGGTGATCGTCTCCAACATGGCGGGCACCACCCGGGACGCGGTGGACAGCTACTTTGAAAACGAAACGGGCAAGTTTCTCTTCATCGACACCGCCGGTATGCGGAAAAAGTCCAAGGTCAACGACCAGATCGAAAAGTTCTCTGTCCTCCGGGCGGCTATGGCCATCGAGCGGGCAGATGTTTGCCTTATTATGATCGACGCCAACGAGGGCGTCACTGAGCAGGACACCAAGGTGGCCGGCATGGCCCACGAGGCGGGCAAGGCCTGCATCATTGTGGTGAACAAGTGGGACGCGGTGGAGAAGGACGACAAGACCATGGACAAGATGCGGGAGAACATCCGCCGGGACCTGGCCTATATGTCCTACGCCCCCATTGTGTTCATCTCCGCCCTCACCGGCCAGCGGGTGCCCCGGCTGTTCCAGCTGATCAAATATGTGGACGACCAGGCGGCCATGCGCATCACCACCGGTATGCTCAACAGCCTTCTGGCCGACGCCACCGCCCGGGTGCAGCCCCCCTCCGATAAGGGCCGCCGGCTGAAGATCTACTATATGACCCAGGCGGGCACCCGGCCGCCTCACTTCGTCTGCTTCTGCAACGACGCCAAGCTCTTCCACTTTTCCTACCAGCGTTATTTGGAGAACCAGATCCGCAACACCTTTGGCCTGGAGGGTACCCCCATCCGGCTGACCATCCGGCAAAAGGGCGATAAGGAGGGCTGACACCATGGAAAACGGGCTTTCCGCCCTCTTGGGGGCGCTTTCCCCTGGCACAGCGGCGGGGCTTCTGATTCTCACCGCCCTGCTGTCCTACCTGCTGGGCTGCTGCAACGGAGCCATTCTGGTTTCCAGGCTCCTGCTGGGAGACGACGTGCGGGAGCACGGCAGCGGCAACGGAGGCCTTACCAACTTCCAGCGGACCTACGGGGGCAGCCGCTTCACCCTGCTGGTGATCGGGGTGGACGTGGTGAAGATGCTCCTGTCGGTGTGGATTTCCCGGGGCCTGTTCGCCCTGGTCCTGCCGGACGCAGTGCCCCTGTTTGTCACCTACTGGGCCGGTTGCTTCTGCATTCTGGGGCATGTGTTCCCCTGCACCCTCCGCTTCCACGGGGGCAAGGGCATCCTCTGCGGCGGCGTGTTCACCCTGATGGTGGACTGGCGGGTGGGCCTTGTGGCCTGGGGCCTGTTCCTACTGGCGGTGGTGATTACCCGGTGGGTTTCCCTGGGCTCGGTGCTGGCGGCATCCTCCGTGGCGGTGACCACCATCCTGTTTTATCCCCTTCCCTCCCTGATTCTGCCCGGCGTGATGGCAGCAGTCCTGCTGGACTGGAAGCACCGGGGCAATATTCAGCGGCTGATCCATGGGGAGGAGCCGAAATTATCCTTGCGCAGAAAGAAGGCGGAACCATGAAAACTGCGGTGTTGGGCTCCGGCGGCTGGGGCACTGCCCTGGCCATGGTGCTGGCAGACAACGGCCATGACGTGACCCTCTGGTCCTACCTGGAGGAGGAATCCCGCACCCTGCAGGAAACCAGGGAGAACCCGCTGCTTCCCGGGGTGAAGCTGCCGGATTCCATCCGGTATACCTGGGACCTGTCCTGCGTCCGGGGCTGCCAGGTGGTGGTGATGGCCACCCCCTCCTTTGGGGTGCGGTCCACCGCAAGTCAAATTAAGGCGTTTCTTACCCCGGACATGACCCTGGTGTCCGTGTCCAAGGGGATTGAGAAGGGAACCTCCCTGCGGATGACCCAGATCATCCAGGAGGCCACCGGGGGAATCTGCCCGGTGGTGGCCCTGTCCGGCCCCTCCCACGCGGAGGAGGTGGCCCGGGGCGCGCCCACGGCAGTGGTCTCCGCCTGCCCGGACCGGGCGGCGGCGGAGCGGGTCCAGGACCTGTTTCTCAATGAGCGCTTCCGGGTTTACAGCTCCTCCGACGTGATCGGCGTGGAACTGGGAGGCGCCCTGAAAAACATAATGGCCCTGTGCTCCGGCTGCGTTACCGGCATGGGCTGCGGGGACAACACCAAGGCCATGCTCATGACCCGGGGCCTTACGGAGATTGCCCGCCTGGGGGTGGCCTTGGGAGGCACGAAGGATACCTTCGCCGGCCTTGCCGGCATGGGGGATCTCATCGTTACCTGCACCTCCATGAACTCCCGGAACTACCGGGCGGGCCTGCTCATCGGCCAGGGGGTGCCGGTGCCCGAGGCGGTGAAGAAAATCGGCGCCGTGGTGGAGGGCTACTACGCTGTGGACTCTGCCCGGGAGCTGGCCCAGCGGGCGGGGGTGGAGATGCCCATCACCCAGGCCGCCTACCAGGTTCTCTATGAGGGGGGCGACCCCCAGACCCTGTTCCAGCAGCTGATGCGCCGGGAGAAGCGCCACGAAACCGAGGAAGGCTGGCTGTAAGAACAAAATCTCCGGTTTTTGAGAAAACTGCAAAATAGGCCTTGCATTTTCCTCACTTTTCTGCTATCATACTAACCGATGCTTTTTAGATATCAATGCACCGTTCCGGTGTAATCATAAACCAGCGAGGAGGTTCAAGCGAATGGCTAAATGTGAATTTTGTGACAAGGGCGTCGTGTTCGGCATTCAGGTTTCCCACTCTCACCGCCGCTCCAATCGTCCCTGGAAGCCCAACGTCAAGCGTGTGAAGGCGATTGTTAACGGCACTCCCAAGCACGTCTATGTGTGCACTCATTGCCTCCGTTCGGGCAAAGTTACCCGCGCTGTCTGATTGACAAGTCCGCAAGTAAAAAAGAGCACAGGCCATCCGGCCCGTGCTCTTTTCTTTTTTCTGCCCGCAGCCGGTGCGGTCCATACTGCGGCTTGCAAAATCCCCGTCGTGTATGCTATAATAGATCAATCTGTCTTATATACATAAAGAAGAGGAGGAATCCCCGTGGCAGTATCCCAATCGTCCATAAAGCTTACCAAGCTGGTAGAACGGTTTGAGCTGGAAGTGCTCAACCAAGGAAAAAACTACGAACGGTGCCTGATCCGGGAAGACGATATCAATCGTCCCGCCCTGCAGATTCTGGGCTTCTTCGACTACTTTAACCCCAGCCGTATCCAGGTCATGGGTAAGGTGGAGTGGACTTACCTGAGCAATCAGCCGGAGGAAGAGCGCCGTCAGTGCTTTGACGCCTTCTTCCAGAAGCCCATCCCCGCGCTGATCCTGGCCCGGGGGCTGGAACCCTTCCCCGAGCTTATGGAGATGGCCGTGAAGCACAAGCGCACCATCCTCCGCAGCCGGGAGGCCACCTCCCTGTTTATCCCCAACCTGACTGCCGCGCTGAAGGCAACCCTCTCCCCCCGGATCACCCGCCACGGCGTCCTGGTGGACGTCAACGGCGAGGGCGTGCTCCTTATGGGTGAGTCCGGCGTGGGTAAGAGCGAGACCGCCGTGGAGCTGGTCAAGCGCGGCCACCGGCTGGTGGCGGACGACGCAGTGGAAATCCGTCATATCGGCACCCAGCTCATCGGCTCCGCGCCGGAGCTGATCCGCCATTACATCGAGCTGCGGGGCATCGGCGTGGTGGATATCCGCCAGCTCTTCGGCATGTCCGCCGTCCGGGAGGACAGCGAAATCAACCTGGTGGTCAACCTGGAGCAGTGGAACGAAAACGCCTTCTACGACCGCCTGGGCACCAACGACGAGTACACCACCATTCTGGACAAGAAGGTCCCCGCCATCACCATCCCCGTGAAGCCCGGCCGGAACCTGGCCATCATCGTGGAGGTGGCCGCCATGAACAACCGCCTCAAGCGCATGGGTCACAACGCCGCCAAGGAGTTTGCCAAGCAGCTGGACGCTCACTTCGAGCAGATGATGCAGGACTCCCAGATGGACGCCGCCGACGACTACGACGAGTACGACGACCTCAGCGCCAACGGAGAGGACTGAGTCTCTCCCCATTCAAGTAAATGCCCCGGTATGTTCGGCGGCGAGAAAGGAATACTATGAACAGAACATGGAAAAAGATTCTGGCCCTGCTGCTCACTGCGGCTATGGGTCTCACCTTGCTGTCCGCCTGCGGCAGCCAGGAGGCAGAGAGCGACCCTGCCCAGGAGACCACCGAAGGGGTGAACATCAGCTACGGCATTTCCAACGCCTGGGACTCCCTGATGCCCTACTACACCGTCTCCGGCAGCAACTACTCCCGCATCATCTACGATAAGATTTACGACCGCCTGGCCTATGTCCAGACCGACGGCACCTGCCTGCCCCGGGCCGCTTCCAGCTGGGAGAGCGCCGACGACGGCATGGCCATCCTCTTCCACCTGGATGAGAAGGCCGCCTTCCACGACGGCACCCCCGTCACCGCCCAGCATTGGGCAGACACCATCGCCCTGGTGACCGACCCCGCCTGCGAGACCCTGGGCCGTTCCACCTTCGCGGTTCTCACCGGCACCGACGACACCGGCGCTGCCATCGAGGGTCAGACCCTGGGCGCTGAGGCCGTGGACGAGTACACCCTGAAGCTCACCTTCAAGAACCCCGTGATCCCTGAGGAGTTCCTGGTGGACTACAACCGGGAAATCTATGTGCTGCCCACCCACCTGCTGACGGACATCCCCAAGGAAGAGCTGATGACCCACGACTTCTGGCTGAACCCCGTGGGCTCCGGCCCCTGCAAGTTCGTCTCCGAACTGGCAGGCAGCAGCCTGATCCTGGAGGCCAACAAGGACTACCAGCTGGGCGCCCCCGGCTTTGACACCCTGACCATCACAGTGATGGACAAGGCAAACCTGCTCACCGCCCTCATCTCCGGCGACCTGGACTACTACGCCATCGGCGGCAGCATTTCCGAGGAAAACCGGCCCATTGCCGAGGAAGCGGGCTTCACCGTGCTGGAGGGCACCGTCCCCTCCACCTTCTATGAGCTGATGCTCAACAACGAGACCATCGACAGCGTGGACCTGCGCCAGGCCATCAACATGGCTCTGGACAAGGAGCTGCTGTGCCAGCAGAGCAGCGGCACCCTGGGCGTGGTCACCAACTCCAGCATCCTGCCGGACACCCCCTACTCTCAGGCCCAGACCACCGGAACCTACGATCCCCAGGGGGCCATGGATCTGGCAGCCCAGTCCGGGTATGACGGCCGCACCTTCAGCCTGGCCTGCACCAGCGCCCGGGCCAGCCTGGCCGCCCTCATCCAGCAGAACCTGGCCGAGGTGGGCATCAACGTGGAAATCGAGACCGTGGACTCCTCCACCATGTTTGCCGGCATGTACGACGGCACCTACGACATGGCCCTGGCCAGCCACACCCCCACCAACCTGCCCCTGTGGTTTGTGGGCAGCCGGTTCAACGCGGACAACAACCTCTTCCGGGTGGCAGACCTGAGCCGGTATGAGAGCCTGATTTCCTCCATCCAGCAGGAGACCAACCAGGAAGCCCGCATCGCCCTGGTGGACGAGCTGGAAGCCTATCTGAACCAGGAGATGCCCTTCGTGCCCCTGTGGTTCACCTCGTCTCTCCACGTGGAGTCCAAGACCGTCACTGGTATCGATTATCCCGCCGCCGCGTTCAGCAACGAAAACGTGTGGGATTGGGAAAAGACCGTCTGAGCTTTCCCCGCTGACTGAGAAAAACAAAACAGCCCTTCGCTCCCCCGGCGGGGGAGCGAAGGGATTTCCAACACAAGAATAACCTCCGTAGGGCTTTTCGCGAAGCCTGTGCCCCTTGGGGCCGGAAGTGCAGGAGGAACCTTCATGGCACACTATCTCACCAAACGCATCCTGGGTGCTGTCCCTGTGTTTTTCGGCATCACCCTGATTGTTTTCTTCATGATGAATATGGCCCCCGGCACCATCGCAGATGCGGCAGGGGGCGGAGAAGCCTCCAGCGCGGCAATGCGGGCCGCGCTGGAGGCTAATCTTGGCCTGGACCAGCCCATTGTCATCCGCTACATCCTGTGGATGAAGTCGGTGCTCACCGGGGACCTGGGAAATTCCTACCGCACCGGTCAGCCCGTTCTGCGGATGATTGCCCAGCGGGTGTCACCCTCCCTGATTCTCACCGGCACGGGGGTGGTCCTGGCCATTTTGATTGGAGTCACCTTGGGCATTCTGGCGGCCTGGAAGCCCGGCTCCCGCTGGAGCCGCCTGGCCTCTGGGCTGACCCTCTTTAGCTTCAGCGCACCAGGTTTCTTCCTCTGCCTGGTGCTGATCTACGTTTTTTCCGTAAAGCTAAGCTGGCTTCCTGCTGCGGGGATGTATACCTCCGGCATGGGGGGTTCCCTGAGCGATTTGATCCGCCACCTGGCCCTGCCGGCGTCGGTGGTATGTCTGGGGAGCCTGGGAAATCTCATCCGCCAGACCACCAGCGCCTGCAGCGAGGTGCTGGGAGAGGACTATATCCGCACTGCCCGGGCCAAGGGCCTGTCTGAGTGGGCGGTTTTGTGGAAGCACGCTTTCCGCACCGCCCTCATCCCTGTGCTCACCACCATTCTCAACCACATCCCCCATATCATCGGCGGGTCCATGGTGGTGGAGCGGATCTTCGGCTGGCCGGGGATGGGAAGCCTGCTGTTCACCTCGGTGAGCAGCAGGGACTATACGGTGATTATGGGCATCACCGCTGTGGTGGCTGTGGCGGTGCTTCTCACCGGTATTTTAATGGACCTGGTCTACCGCCTGGCAGACCCCGGGGTAGGCTGGGGAGGTGAGGACCGGTGAAAAAGACCCGTTATCCTGCTCTCACCCGGTTTCTGGCAGACAAGCGGGGCGTGGCCTGCCTGATTTTCCTCTGCCTGGAGGTTCTGCTGCTTCTGCTGCTTCCCCTGCTTTTGAACCAGGACCCCAACCTGACGGACAAGGCCGCCGGCTTCTGGTCCGCGCCGGGGCCCGGGCATCTTCTGGGTACCGACGACGTGGGCCGGGATATCTTTGCCCGGCTGCTGTACGGCGGCCGGGTCTCCCTGCTGGTGGGGTACTCCACCGCCCTGCTCAGCGCCCTGCTGGGGGTGCCCCTGGGGCTGCTGGCCGGCTATAAAGGGGGAAAGTGGGAATACTGGATCATGCGGGCCTGCGACACCTTCCAGGCCTTCCCCAGCATCATTCTGGTGCTGTGCCTGGTGTCCCTGCTGGGCCCCTCTGTGTGGAATATTATCCTGGTGATGGGGGTGCTGGGCTGGTCCTCCATCGCCCGGCTGGTTTACGGCAGCACCCTCTCGGTGAAGGAAAAGGAATATGTGGAGGCCTCCCGGGCTTTGGGTGCCTCGGACAAGGACATTCTCCTGCGCACCATCCTGCCCAATGTGGTGGCCCCCGTGTGGGCGGCCCTGCCCATGAAGGTGGTCCGGGCCATTCTGTGGGAGTCCAGCCTGAGCTTTCTGGGGGTGGGCCTGCGCACCCCCCAGGCCTCCTGGGGCAACCTGATGCAGAACGCCATGGAGCTGGTCACCCTCACCACCCGCCCCTGGGCCTGGATTCCCCCGGGCCTGTGCATTGTGGCTACGGTGTTCGCCCTGCTGCTCTTCAGCGAGAGCCTGCGCAAGGCCATGAATCCCCGGGACCGGCTGTGAGGGAGCCTTGCAATCCGCAGTCGTTCCGTGTACAATACAGAGGAAACAAGATTCATTCCAGTTACCCGCTGATGACAAAGGGAGGTATGCGTTATGAGAAAGACCAAGATCATCTGTACCCTGGGCCCCTCCACGGACAGCACCGAGATTCTGGAGGCCATGGTGCAGAGCGGCATGGATGTTGCCCGTTTTAACTTCTCCCACGGGACCCACGCTGAGCATAAAGCCCGCCTGGACCGGCTGAAGGAGGTCCGGGAGCGGTTGGATATTCCCGTGGGCGCTCTGCTGGACACCAAGGGTCCGGAGATCCGCCTGAAGAAATTTGAAACTGGCAAGGAGACCCTGGAGACCGGCCAGACCTTCACCCTCACCGCCCGGGAGGTTGTGGGCAATAAGGAAATTTGCAGCGTCACCTACCGGAACCTGGCCCAGGACGTGGCGGTGGGCACCACCATTATGCTGGATGACGGCCTCATCCGCATGACGGTGACAGAGCTTACTGAGACCGACGTGATCTGCCGGGTGGAAAACGGGGGCCCCATCAAGGACCGGAAGGGGGTCAACGTCCCCGGCGTCCACCTGTCCATGCCCTACATGAGCGCCCAGGACCGGGAGGACCTGCTCTTCGGCATTCAGGAGGGGTTTGACTTTGTGGCCGCCTCCTTCTGCCGCAGTGCCCAGGACGTGATGGAGATCCGCCGTCTGCTGGACGAGCACCAGTCCAACATGCGCATCATCGCCAAGCTGGAAAACCAGGAGGGCGTGAACAATGTGGACGAGATTCTGGCGGTGGCTGACGGCATCATGATCGCCCGGGGCGACATGGGCGTGGAGATCGACTTCACTGAGATCCCCGTGATCCAGAAGGACCTGATCAGCCACACCCTGGCCATGGGCAAGCACGTGATCACCGCCACCCAGATGCTGGACAGCATGATGACCAACCCCCGTCCCACCCGGGCGGAGATCACCGACGTGGCCAACGCCGTGTACGACGGCACCTCCGCCGTGATGCTCTCCGGGGAGACCGCCGCCGGCAAGTACCCGGTGGAGGCGGTGCGCACCATGGCGGCCATCGCCAAGCGCACGGAGGCAGACATCAACTACTTCGGCCGGATGAAGGAAATGACGGCGGATATTCGCCTGGGAATCGGCGGGGCCACTGCCCACGCCGCCTGCACCACCGCTGTGGACACCAACGCCTCGGCCATCATTACCGTCACCACCTCCGGGGCTACTCCCCGGCTCATCAGCCGCTTCCGGCCGGACACCCCCATCATCGCCTGCGTGATGAACGAGGACATCCGCCGTCAGCTCTCCCTGACCTGGGGTGTGACCCCCCTCATTATGGGCTATGTGGGCAGCACCGACGAGATGATCGACGGCTCTGTGGCGGCCGCCAAGAAGGCGGGGCTCATTCAGGACGGGGAGATCGCTGTGGTCACCGCCGGCGTTCCCGCGGGAATCGCCGGCACCACCAATATGATGAAGGTCCACCTGGTGGGCAGCAGCCTGATCACCGGGGCCGGCGTGGGCAACGAAAACGTGAAGGGCATTCTGTGCGTCTGCCGAACGGTGAGCGATATCCGCAGCAAGTTCCATCCGGGGATGATCCTGGTGGTGCCCCACACCAGCAACGAGATGCTGCCCTACCTGCGCCAGGCCGCGGGCATCATCGCCGAGGAAAACGGCCTGGGCAGCCACGCCGCCGTGGTGGGCCTCAGCCTGAACAAGGCGGTGATTGTGGGCGCCATCGGCGCCACCCGCAAGCTCCACGACGGCATGAAGGTCTCCATGGACTGCCGTCAGGGCACGGTGCAGAGTTTGGCGGAATAAGAACAACCAAAAAGCTGGAGGTCAGCAAGCGTCTGACCTCCAGCTTTTTCTCATGATTGACAGAAAATGACGAACATGCTAAAGTAAATCTGCACAGGTACTGCAGCAACGGCAGGCGGTTTTAGCCACACCCTCCGAAAGGGGGTGAGGCCATGCCAATTACGATCACGTTACATATCTTTGGATATACTGTAACGATCCGTATTAAAGGCAGAAACCGCCACTCGGCCAAGTGACGGTTTCTTACTTTGTTAATTAACTTTAATCACTCGGGCTAAAACCGCTTGTCGCAGTACCCGTGCTTTTATTATACCATGCTCGGCCGACCTGTCAAGGGACAGAAAAGCGCAATTCCTGGCACGCTCTGCAGAAAACACAGCCGGCTATCCCCAAAAAACACAGCCGGCTATCCCCAAATCCCCCCTTGACTTTCTCTTTCTTCCGGCCTATAATATTTTCGTCAAAATGGCAACGACGGGAACCTTGCGGAACCGCAGGCACAGAGAGGGCGCTTCATGGGCTGGAAGAGCGCCTGCCGGACCGGACCGGACCAAGCACCATCCCCGAGCCGCCCACCGAAGCAATCCGTAGGCTGGGCCGGGCACCGCCCGTTACAGCGGAAACGAAGCGGCACAGCTCACGCTGTGCAAGCAGGGTGGAACCGCGAGATGTTATCATCCCGCCCCTGACCAAAACCATCAGGGGCGGGATTTTTGTATGCCCGAAACCGCGCCCCATTTACAAATAGGAGGAAACGACCATGTCTGAGGCAAATCAGTACACCTTTGAAAACCCTGAGTACCGCCAGACCTACTGGCACACCTGTTCCCATATCCTGGCCCAGGCCATGAAGCGCCTGCACCCCGACGTGAAGCTGGCCATCGGCCCGTCCATTGAAAACGGCTTCTACTATGACTTTGACACCCCCACCCCCTTCAGCCCCGAGCAGATGGCCGAGCTGGAGGCCGAGATGCGCAAGATCTGCAAGGAAAAGCTCAAGCTGGAGCGGTTCGAGCTGCCCCGGGCCGAGGCGGTGAAGTTCATGGAGGAGAAGGGCGAACCCTATAAGGTGGAGCTCATCAACGACCTGCCCGAGGACGCTGTGATCTCCTTCTACAAGCAGGGCGAGTTCACCGACCTGTGCGCCGGTCCCCACCTGGATTCCACCGGCCGGGTGAAGGGCAACGCCATCAAGCTCACCGCCTGCAACGCCGCTTACTGGCGGGGCGACTCCAACCGCCAGACCCTCCAGCGGATTTACGGCGTGGCCTTCCCCAAGAAGGACGAGCTGGACGAGTACCTGAAAAAGCAGGAAGAGGCTCTGAAGCGGGACCACAACAAGCTGGGCCGGGAGCTGGAGTACTTCACCACCGTGGACTCCATCGGCCAGGGCCTGCCCATCCTGCTGCCCAAGGGCGCAAGAGTGGTTCAGACCCTCCAGCGCTGGATTGAGGACGAGGAGCAGAAGCGGGGCTATCAGCTCACCAAGACCCCCCTCATGGCCAAGAGCGACCTGTACAAGATCTCCGGCCACTGGGACCACTACCTGGACGGCATGTTCGTTCTGGGCGACCCCAACGACGAGAGCAAGGAGTGCTTCGCCCTGCGTCCCATGACCTGCCCCTTCCAGTACCAGGTTTTCCTGAACCGGGGCCGGTCCTACCGCGACCTGCCCATGCGCCTGGGTGAAACCTCCACCCTGTTCCGCAACGAGGACTCCGGCGAGATGCACGGCCTCATCCGTGTCCGTCAGTTCACCATCTCCGAGGGCCACCTGATCCTCCGCCCCGAGCAGCTGGAGGAGGAGTTCAAGGGCTGCCTGGAGCTGGCCAAGTATGTGCTGGACACCGTGGGCATGCTGGAGGACTGCACCTTCCGCTTCTCCCAGTGGGATCCCAACAACAAGGAAAAGTATATTGGCACCCCCGAGCAGTGGGACGAGGCCCAGAGCATCATGGGCAAGATTCTGGACGACCTGAACGTGGAGTACACCATCGGTATCGACGAGGCTGCCTTCTACGGCCCCAAGCTGGACATCCAGTATAAGAACGTGTTCGGCAAGGAGGACACCATCGTCACCATCCAGGTGGACCAGCTGCTGGCCGAGCAGTTTGGCATGGAGTATGTGGACGTGGATGGCAAGAAGACCCGCCCCTATATCATCCACCGCACCTCCCTGGGCTGCTACGAGCGCACCCTGGCCTACCTGATCGAAAAGTACGCCGGCGCGCTGCCCTGCTGGATGGCCCCCGAGCAGGTGCGCTTCCTGCCCGTCACCGACCGGGCTGCTGACTACTGCGCCGACCTGTCCAGGAAGCTCAGCGCCCAGGGCTACCGGGTGGAAGTGGACTACCGGAACGAGAAGATCGGCAAGAAGATCCGGGACGCCCAGATGGAAAAGGTGCCCTACATGCTGGTGGTGGGCGACCGGGACATGGAGAACGGCACCGTCTCTCCCCGTCACCGCTCCGCCGGCGACCTGGGCGCCATGTCCTTCGACGACTTCACCGCTCTGCTGAAGAAGGTGGTGGACGAAAAGCTGAAGGACAGCGAGCTGTAAGCCGCCATGTTTCTTGAGACCACTCCGGAGGGCAAAATTCGCCGGGAGCCGGCGGACTACCACTTTGCAGACCCCACTGGCTTAGGGCGGTATGCCCTGTTTATCCGCCCGGCCCAGGGGGATTTGGTCCCCGCCCAGCGGATGGAGGCCAGCCAGCTTTTATCGGGCCGGTACCGTCCCATCACCCTGGAGGGCCGCAACTTCTTTGCGTCGAGGAGTTTCTATGCCTTCTTCCGCCACCTGGAGGAAAAGGGCATCGAGTCCACCGACCGGGGGATCATGGTCATCGCCATGAACAAGCTGCGGGAGATCATGCTGGAGGCTCCCGAGGTGCTGGACAACGCCCGCCTCACCTCCGACGGGAAAAGCCTGTATCTCATCAAGAATAAGATGACAAATATTCGGGATTGACAAAAAGCGAGAGAAGCCAGGCTTCTCTCGCTTCAGTCTGTCGAGGAACCCGGCTGCCGCTTGATGCGCAGCCGGGTTCCTCGACAGACTGAGGCCCAAAAGACCAGCGGTCTTTTGGGCCTGTTTCATACTAGTTCTTGTTAAAAAGCTTGAAAAGCTTTTTATAGCACCGAAGGTGCGTCAAGAACTGCATGAGACGGCTTTTGTGGCAAAAAGCCACAAAAGGGCAACGCGAATCGCGGTGCCTTCTTAATAACTTCCCCGCTCACTACCAAATCCACCCCCAACCCAAAGGGATTTACTGCTGCTACATCCCCGGGCGCCAGGGTCCCCTCCGGCACTTGGAGATGACGCAAGGTCTTCATACACGACAATAGCTGTTCTTTCGGTACCCCAGCGGCAGTCTTCACAGGTACTAACCTCCCATCCCGCCCTTTCAGCGTGGTGGTTAGAACACGCTTAGGTGCCACGGCCTCCTGCCGGGCGTAGTCCTCTCCCTTGGGGCAGCGGTTCCCTTCGTAGGTTCCGTCCCCCTTGTCCGTGACCCGGCACCCGTTGGGGCAGAGGATGCAGGTTACGGCTCCCGGCTGGGGCAGGCCCTTGGCCATGGCGTTGGAGGTCTCCGGGGGCATGGGCTCCAGCGCCGCCCCCCGGATGAACCGGGCGGCGTTGCCTCCGGCGGCCAGCCCCTGGAGGGTGACAAAGTCCGCCAGGTCCAGCACCCGCCGGCTGTTGCCGCAGGAGAAAATGCCGGGAACACTGGTCTGTAAATATTCGTCTGTGACAGCCCCGTTGGTTCGGGGGTCCAGAGCCGCGCCCGCCTGGCTCGCCACCTCGTTTTCCGGGATCAGGCCCACGGAGAGGAGCAGGGTATCGCAGGGGATCTGCTTCTGGCTGCCGGGGATGGGCCGGCCGTTCTCATCCAGCTGGCTCAGCTCCACCCCCTCCAGGCGCTTCCGGCCAAAGATGTTGGTGACGGTGTGCCGCAGATAGAGGGGGATGCCGAAGTCATAGAGGCACTGGCTGACGTTCCGCTCCAGACCGCTGGGAACAGGATTTATCTCCGCCGCGCACAGCACCTGAGCCCCTTCCAGGGTCAGCCGCCGGGCCATGATGAGGCCAATGTCTCCGGTGCCCAGAATGACCACCCGCTTGCCCACCATCAGGTTTTTGGTGTTCATGAGGTTCTGGGCGGTCCCGGCGGTGTAGATTCCTGCTGGACGGGAGCCGGGGATGGCGATGGCTCCCCGGGTGCGCTCCCGGCAGCCGGTGGCCAGCACCACCGCCCCGGCCCGGGCCCGGAAGAGCCCCTGGCGGGTGACGGCGGTGACTACCCGGTCCCGGGTCAGCCCCGTGACCATGGCCCGGGTGAGAATCTGGGCTCCTGCGTCCAGGGCCTCCTGCCGGGCTTTTCTGGCGTACTCCGGGCCGGTGAGCATGGACTTGTACCGCACCAGGCCGAAGCCGTCGTGGATACACTGGTTTAAAATGCCGCCGGACTTGTCCTCCCGTTCCAAAACCAGAACGGAGTCCGCCCCAGCTTGGCGAGCGCCCGCCGCAGCGGCCAGACCGCCGGGTCCGCCGCCAATGATGATCACGTCAACCTGCTTCATGGCTTCACCCTCCCGGTAAACAGCGGGGAGCCCGGGCCCCGGTAAGTGACCTGGGTGGGGTCCAGGCCGTAGTCCTCCACCAGCATCTGGGCCAGTTTGGGCAGGCAGTAGCCCCCGTTGCACCGGCCGGTGGTGGCCCAGGCCCGGTACTTGATCCCCGCCAGGGTCTTAACGCCCAGGGGATTTTCCACCGCCCGGCGGAGCTCCGCCCGGGTGATGGTCCGGCAGCGGCAGACCACGTCTCCATACTCCGGGTCCTGGGCGATGAGGGCGGCCTGCTCCTCCGGGGACTTTTCCCGGAACCGGGGAATGCCCCGGCGCTCCGGCTGAAAGTCTGCCCTGGGGACCAGATCCATGCCCTGGCCTACGATCTCGACCACCCGCCGGGCAATAGGCAGGGAGGAGGTGAGGCCGGGGGACTCGATCCCCACCAGGTTAATCAGCCCCGGGCAGGATTCTTCTTCCCGGATGACGAAGTCCCGGAATCCCCCTTCTCCTGGCGGGGCCTGCTTGGGCCGGACGCCGCAGAAGGCGCCGATGATCTTCCCGGGGCTCAGGCCCGGCAGCAGCTGCTGGGCCTGGCGAAGCAGCTCGTCCATCACCGGCCGGGTGGAGGCGGTGTCCTCAGGGGAGTCGATGTACTCGGCGCTGGGACCGATGAGCAGATTGCCGTGGATGGTGGGGGTGAGGTGGACCCCCAGACCTCCCGCCCCGGCCTTGGGGGCGGGGTAAACGGGCAGAGGGAGCAGGGGCGGGTCCGTCTGGTCCAGGATGAAGTATTCCCCCCGGCAGGGGTAGATGCGATAGCCCTCCACTCCCGCCAGCGCGGCCACCTGGTCGCTGAACAGCCCCGCGCAGTTGATCACCCGCCGGGCCAGGAACGCCTTCCCTCCGGCGGTGACGGAAAAGCCCTGGGGCGTGGGCTGAATGGCGGTGACAGGGTGTCCCAGGAAGAACGTTACCCCGTTGGCAAGGGCGTTTTCCGCCAGGGCCACGGTGTAGAGAAAGGGGTCAAAGACGGCGGTCTCCGGAGAGAGCATGGCCCCGATTCCCCCCACCTGGGGCAGGCGGTCGTGAAGCTCCGCCTGGTCCAGCAGCCGCAAGCCCTTGCAGCCGTTGCGCTCTCCCTGCTCCTTTAAGCGGCGGAGGGTGGCCAGGTCCTCCTGGTCGAAGGCGGTGAGGAGCTTGCCGGTTTTGCGGTAGGGCACGTCCAGCTCCCGGCAGGCGGCTTCAAAGCCCTGGTTTCCCTCCACGCAAAATTTGGCCATGAGACTGCCCGGCCGGTTGTTGAACCCGGCGTGGACCACCGCGGAGTTCCGGCCGCTGGTCCCGGCGGCCACGTCCCATTCCTTTTCTGCCACGGCGATGGAGAGCTGATACCGGGCCAGCTCCCGGGCCACCGCGCAGCCCACCGCGCCCGCGCCGATGATGAGAATGTCAAAGGTGCCGTTCAAAGCAGGCACCTCCTTCCATACAAACTACCTTATGAGGGTAACACGAAACGCCCCCCTTGTCAAAGGGGGGCGTGAACCTGGAGGAAAAGGCAAGCCTTTTCCTCCAGGAAGAGATGCGGCCTTCTGCGCGCGCCCTTCGGGCACACTTGCAGGCCGGGCAGTATGTTTCCCGCCGTACATGCCGCCGGGAAACAGGATGGAAGATTCTTTCGCCGCTGCGGCGGCGAAACTCTGCGAGGCTTTGTTGGGAGTTACGATGCCTCCGGCTTGTTGCCGGTGTACAGCTGGTAGTACCGGCCCTTCTTGGCCATCAGCTCCTCGTGGCTGCCCCGCTCAATGATGCGGCCGGCCTCCAGCACCATGATGCAGTCGGCGTTGCGCACGGTGGACAGCCGGTGGGCGATGACGAAGGTGGTCCGGCCATACATCAGGCCGTCCATGCCCTGCTGGACCAGCATCTCCGTCCGGGTGTCGATGGAGGAGGTGGCCTCGTCCAGAATGAGCACCGGGGGATCGGCCACAGCGGCCCGGGCGATGGCCAGCAGCTGCCGCTGGCCCTGGCTCAGGTTGGCCCCGTCCCCGTGGAGCATGGTGTTGTAGCCCTGGGGCAGGCGGGTGATGAAGCTGTGGGCGTTGGCCAGCTGGGCCGCGGCGATGCACTCCTCGTCCCGGGCGTCCAGGCGACCGTAGCGGATGTTCTCCATGACCGTTCCGGTGAACAGGTGGGTGTCCTGAAGGACGATGCCCAGGGAGCGGCGCAGGTCGTCCTTCTTGATCTTGTTGATGTTCACCCCGTCGTAGCGGATCTTGCCGTCCTGGATGTCGTAGAACCGGTTAATCAGGTTGGTGATGGTGGTTTTGCCGGCGCCGGTGGAGCCCACGAAGGCGATCTTCTGGCCGGGAGTGGCGTAGAGCTTAATGTTGTGCAGGACGATCTTCTCATCCGTGTAGCCAAAGTCCACGTCGTCGAAGGTTACATCTCCCTGGACCCGGATATACTCGGCGGGTCCGCCGTCCTTCCCGGGCCGCTTCCAGGCCCACAGGTTGGTGCGCTCTTCGGTCTCGGCCAGGGAGCCGTCGGCGTTTTCCCTGGCGTTCACCAGGGTGACGTTGCCCTCGTCGGTTTCCGGCTTTTCGTCCAGCAGGCGGAAAATCCGGTCCGCGCCGGCAAGGCCCATAACGATGGCGTTCAGCTGCATGCTGATCTGGGTGATGGGCATGTTGAAGCTCTTGTTAAAGGTGAGGAAGCTGGCCAGCCCGCCCAGAGTGAAGCCGCCGATGCCGCCCAGAGCCAGGATGCCGCCCACCACAGCGCAGAGGACATAGCTGACGTTGCCCAACTGGGCGGAGACAGGCATCAGCATATTGGAGAAGGCGTTGGCGTTGTTGGCAGACTGGAAGAGGGCTTCGTTGCGGCGGGTAAACTCCTCCAGGTTCTTCTCCTCGTGGCAGAAGACCTTGACCACCTTCTGGCCCTCCATCATCTCCTCGATGAAGCCGTTGAGGCTGCCCAGGTCCCGCTGCTGGGCCACGAAATACCGGCCGGAGAGCCCGGCAAACTTCTTGGTGGCAAAGAGCATCACCGCCACCATGACCAGAGTCAGGCCGGTGAGGGGTACGCTGAGCACCAGCATGGAGATCAGCACGCTCACAATGGTGATGGAGCAGTTGAGCAGCTGCGGGATACTCTGGCTGATCATCTGGCGCAGGGTGTCAATATCGTTGGTGTAGATGGACATGATATCCCCGTGGGGGTGGGAGTCAAAATACCGGATGGGCAGGGACTCCATGTGCTGGAACATATCGTTGCGCAGGTCCCGCATGGTGCCCTGGGTGACGTAGATCATCAGGCGGCTCTGGGCGAAGCTCGCGGCCACGCCGCACAGGTAGAAGAGAGCCACCCGGGTGATGGCCCGGAGCAGACCGGAGAAGTCCGCCTGCCCACCGGCCTGCACAGCCTTCAGCAGGGGGAGAATGTAGCTGTCGATGAGGGTCTTCATGAAGAGTGTTCCCTGCACGGAGGCCAGAACGCTGATGAAGATACAGGCAATCACCACCACAATGTGGATCCGGTATTTTCGCATCACATAGCCCAGCACCCGGGCGAGGGTCTGCATGGGGTGATCCAGCTTGGGTCTGGGACCCCGGCCCCGGGGACCGTGGGGACCACGGGGGGCGCCTTGGGTTTTTGCTTGTGCTGCCATCAGTCGTCGCCTCCTTCGTCAAAGTCGCCGCCGCCGCTGGTCTGGGACTGGTACACGTCCCGGTAGATCTCGTTGGTGGCCAGCAGGGTTTCGTGGGTGTCAAAGCCGCTGATGCGGCCGTCGTCCAGCACCAGGATGCGGTCGGCCCCGGCTACGCTGGAGACCCGCTGGGCGATGATAAACTTGGTGGTGTTGGGAATCTCCTGGGCAAAGGCCGCCCGGATCTTGGCGTCGGTGGCGGTGTCCACGGCGGAGGTGGAGTCGTCCAGGATCAGGACCTTGGGCTTTTTCAGCAGCGCCCGGGCGATGCACAGCCGCTGCTTCTGGCCGCCGGAGACGTTGGTGCCCCCTTGCTCAATGTAGGTGTCGTAGCCGTCGGGCATCTTTTGGATAAATTCGTCGGCGCAGGCCAGCTGGCAGGCCCGGACGCACTCCTCCAGGGTGGCGTTCTCGTCGCCCCAGCGCAGGTTATCCAGGATGGTGCCGGAGAAGAGGACGTTTTTCTGGAGCACCACGGAAACCTGGTTGCGCAGGGCCTCCATGTCGTACTCCCGCACGTCCCGGCCGCCTACCAGCACCTGGCCTTCGTTCACGTCGTACAGACGGCTGATGAGGTTCACCAGGCTGGTCTTGGCGCTGCCCGTGCCGCCGATGATGCCGATGGTCTCCCCGGGGCGGACGGAGAAGGAGATGTCCCGGAGCACCGGCTTGCTGGCATCCTTTTTGTAGGAGAAGGTTACGTTCCGGAACTCCACCGAGCCGTCGGAAACGTGGGAGACCGGATGCTCAGGATTGACCAGGTCAGGCTTCTCGTTTAAGACCTCGGAGATTCGCTCTATGCTTGCCATGCTCATGGAGACCATCACAAAGATCATGGAGAGCATCATGAGGCTCATGAGGATATTCATGCAGTAGGTGAGCAGGCTCATGAGCTCGCCGGTGGTGAGGGAACTGCTCACGATTAGGTGAGCGCCCAGCCAGCTGATAAGCAGGATGCAGGCGTAAACCGTAAAGTTCATCAGAGGGAAGGTCCAGGAGAGGATTTTTTCCGCGGAGAGGAACCGCCGGTAGATGTTCTGGGAGGCAGTGCGGAACTTGCGGTTTTCGTGATCCTCCCGGACGTAAGCCTTCACCACCCGGATGGCGGAGACGTTTTCCTGGACGCTGGCGTTCAGATCGTCATACCGGTGGAACACCTCCCGGAAGTGGACCATGGTCTTGGACATAATGAGGAAGAGAAGCACACCCAGCACGATCACGGCCACCAGATAGATGCTGGCCAGCCGGGGGCTGATGAGGAAGGCCATCACCATGGCCACCAGCAGGGAGGCGGGTGCCCGGGTGCACATCCGCAGGATCATCATGTAGGCGTTCTGCACGTTGGTCACGTCGGTGGTCAGGCGGGTGATGAGACCGGAGGTGCTGAACTTATCGATGTTGGAGAAAGAGAAGGTCTGGATGTTTTCATACATGGACTGGCGCAGGTTCCGGGCCAGGCCTGCGGAGGCCCGGGCGCCGAACTTGGCTCCCAGGACGCCCACAATGAGGCTGAACACCGCCAGGACCAGCATCAGCACGCCGGTGCGCTGGATGTGGCCCAGGTCCCCGGCGGTGACCCCCTTGTCGATGATGGAGGCCATGAGCAGAGGGATGATCATCTCCATGATGACCTCCAGCAGCATCATAATAGGGGTTAAAATGGAGTCCCGCTTAAATTCTTTAATCTGGGATAAAATGGGCTTTAGCATGGATACACTCCTTTTTGTCACTGAGATTGGCTTCGATCCGCTGGCAGAGGGAGAGGAACTGGGCCTTCTCCTGGGGGGAAAGTCCCCGGGTGGCCTGGGCCTCCAGCTGGTCCATGGCCTGCCGGGTTCGGAGAAAGGCCTCGGTACCCTGTTCGGTGAGAACCAGCTCCTTCAGCCGGGCGTCCCCGGCTACGCTCTGGCGGGTGATGTAGCCCTTTTTCTCCATGAGCTTTACCACCCCGGTCACAGAGGAACGGGTGATGTGGCAGACCACCTCAATGTCCCGCTGATAGACGGCCTTTCCTCTGGCCTTTTGGACGAAGAGGTAGCCCAGAATGTGGCCGTAGACCACGGGGAAGTCATCCCCTTCCAGGCTCCGCACGGTCTCGGAAAACTTTCGGGAGAAGGCGTGATTTAGGTGCTTGATGTGGGGACCCACCGACTGCGACGGATCGTCGGGAAGAAACATAACATTCACTTCCTTTGGTTTGTTTGAAAACGAACTGTTTGGTACCGTACATTCTAACTTTGGGGCTACGGTTTGTCAATGGTCATTTTGACGAAACTGTTTGGAGCCGAACAAAAAAGTGAGCGGTTGTGGCAAAGATCATTCTCCATTGACTTTGTCCGGCAGATGGGGTACTCTTTTCCTGAAAGGTTCCTTCCGCAGAAAGAATACTATAGAGAGAAAGAAGGGGATCATCATGAAGGGATGGAAGACGCGATTTGCCGCAGTCCTGCTGGTTCTGGTGCTCTGCGTGGGTCTGGCCCCGGGGGCGCTGGCTGCCTCTGCCTATGACCGCCCGGGGCAAAAGCTGGCCTGCCTCACCTTTGACGACGGCCCGGGTCCCTATTCGGACCAGATTCTGGACGTTTTGAAGGCCCACGGGGCCAAGGCCACCTTCTTTATGAACGGGTACAAGGTCCGGACCTACGCGGCCCAGGTGCAACGGATGGCGGCGGAGGGCCACCAGATCGGCAACCACACCTATAACCACCCCTACCTGGCCAAGAGCAGTGATACCCTCATCCGCCAGGAGATCCAGTCCACCGCCCAGGCCCTGACCGAGGTCACCGGGCTTACGGGCACCGGAGGGACCGGGTTCTATCTGCGGCCTCCCTATGGCAGCTTCAACAGTCGGGTGATCGCCGCCGCCGGGGTGCCGGTGATCTGGTGCACCGTGGATTCCGGGGACTGGAAGTACCAGGACGCAAAACGGCTGGTGAGCTATACCGGCTCCGTTCTTCAGGACGGGGATATTGTCATTCTCCACGAGACCCACAAATCCACCGCCCAGGGGCTGGACGCGCTGCTCACCAGGCTGGAGGAGCGGGGCTTCCAGCTGGTGACCCTGGAGGACCTGTTCTGGCGGCGGGGGATTACTCCTCAGGCGGGCCAGATCTATTACAGCGCCAAGAACACCGGCGTGAACCGCTGCGAGAAGGCCCTTTACTGGGACGAGAGCAAACTGAACACCCACTGGGCCTGGCCCAGCATTCAGTTTGTCATGGAGCAGGGCCTGATGACCGGCAATGAATACGGGGAGTTTACCCCTCAGTTCCCCCTGACCCGGGGAATGTTTGTCACCATTCTGGGCCGCCTGTCCGGGGTGGGGGCAGGGGAGACCTCCTCGGGCTTCCAGGATATTCCCGATGATCACTACGCTGCCCCCTATGCTGCCTGGGCCAGGGAGACCGGGGTGATGACCGGGGTGGAGGAGGGCCGCTTCGGGGTGAACAGCCCCCTGACCCGCCAGCAGATGGCGGTGGCCCTGGCCCGATACGCCCGGCTGAAGGGCGCGGAAGGGGAAGTCTTCGACCTGTCCCTTTATGAGGACAGCACCGAAATCGCCGCTTGGGCCAGAGAGGGCGTGGCCCAGTGCTCTGCCCTGGGCCTGCTGAACGGGTCCCAGGGGAAGTTTTCACCCAATGGGGTCACCACCCGGGCCATGGGCGCCGTGATCCTCCAGAGGCTGTGTGAGTACGAGTTTCCCACAGAAGCAGAAGAAATCTGAAAAAAGCTGGGCTTCCTTTGCAGGAAAGCCCAGCTTTTCTTTGAAAATCGTCCGCACCTGGAGGGGCCCGACCACTGGATGCGCGCCCAGCCGGTGGGGGCGCTTTTGGACGGCAATGGGGCCCTGGCCGGGCAGGCCGCCCCGGGGATCACATCCCCGCCAGCTCCCTGGCATACGCCGCCGTCACATCCATCCGCGCAGCGACTTCCTCTATCGTCATGCCCAGGTCCAAAAACCGGCGGCAGACGGCGGAGAGGGGCTCGGCAATTTCCAGCACATGGCCGTCCGGGTCCAGCAGACGCACCACCCGCTGGCCCCAGCGGTGCTCCAGCAGAGGGTGGGCGTATTCCACCTGTTTGCCCTCCAGCTTTGCCAGAAAGCCCTCCAGGTCCTCCTCCACAAAATACAGCTCGGCGTCCTTTCCGCCGAAGCGGATCTCTTCTGTTCCCAGAAATTCGATCCAGCTGTCCAGGGTTTGGAGGGCAATTCCCCCGGTGAGAGTCACGTTGGCCCCGAAATCCAGAATTTTCTCCAGCCCCAGCACCTCCTGATAGAAGGCCAGGGACCGCTCCATATCCCGCACCACCAAAAGGGGCTGCTGATACGTCATGCTGATCATCCTTTCCCAACAAAAAACGCCCGGAACCCTGGGGTTCCGGGCGTTGGTCCGTCTTATTCGGCGTAATTCTTGAAGTAGTTCTGAATGACGATGAAGGGGGTACCCTTGTCGCCGGACCCGGAGGTCAGGTCGCACAGGGAGCCCAGCAGGTCGGTGTACTGCCGGGGGGTGGTGCCCTCGGAGCTCATGTCGCCCACCAGGTCAGCGTTTTTGGCCTGAATCTCCTTGCGGATGGCGGCCTTCAGCTCCTCGCCGGACAGGTCTGCAAAGTCGTTGTCGGCCAGATACTTGAGCTTCAGCTCGTTGGGGCGGCCGGACAGACCAGCGGTGTAAGCGGGGGAGACCACGGGATCAGCCAGCTCCCAGATGCCGCCCACAGGGTCCTTGAAGGCGCCGTCGCCGTAGACCATGGCCTCCACGTGGATGCCACGGTCGGCCAGGATGCGGGCCTGGATGCCGTCCACCACAGGCTGACAGTTCCGGGGGAAGAGCTTCAGCTTCTCCTCGGTGGCCTTGTTGGAGCCCAGCAGGCCGTACTGATCGTGGTAGCCGCTGCCGTCCACGGGGGCGGACATCACGTCAGCCAGGGTGCAGACGTTCTTGCCCAGGGCCTTCAGGGTGTCCCGGGTCTCGTTCCGGGTGTGAATGTCGCAGCAGAGAATGTCATCGCAGGCGGTGGCAATGTAGCGGCAGTCGTTGGAGAAGAGGAAGGTGGCCTTGGCCCCTTCGCTCTCAATCACCTGACGGTAGAAGTCCAGGTAGTTCACGCCGGTGAAGGGGTGGACGGGGGAGCCGAAGGTTTCCACAAAGTCCTTCTCCTGGTAGGAGGTCACCTCGCTGTACTTGTGCTTGACGTAAGCGGAGCGGGCCATCAGGGGGTTGCCCACCTCGTCGTTGGGGTAGCTGAACAGAATGACCACCTCGTCCACAGCCCGGGCGATGCCCTTCAGGCACATGGAGAAGCGGTTGCGGCTGAGGATGGGGAACACCAGCCCCAGCTTTTTGGTGCCGAATTTATTGCGGATATCCTGGGCAACCTGGTCCACGGTCACATAGTTGCCCTGGGCGCGGGCCACCACGGACTCGGTCACGGCAATGATGTCGCGGTCCTTCAGGGTGTAGTTGTCCTCCTTCTCGGATGCGTACACGCTGTTTACGACGATCTCCACGATGTCGTCGCCCTCGCGGATGATGGGGGCCTGGATGCCTCTGGAAATAACGCCTGCCATGGTCAATCCTCCAATATGTGTAAGAATAGCAGAAATGGTTTTTGCAGAAAAAAGATCAAAAGAAAAATTATATACAAAAAATTTCCGCAACTATTATACCCGCTGTCAGAAAGAATAACAAGAGCAAATTTGCCTGGAATTCAACTTTTTCACTAGGTTTGTTCTCTTCTTGGTGCAAAATGGCGGGGGAAAATGTAGGTGTTACGATGATGTGTGACAAAAAGTAAAAAAAGATAGCGAATAGGAGTGGCCTGTATTAAGGTTGAGTTGCCGAGACAAAACCGAAAGGC
>SFPN01000007.1 GCA_004551945.1 Clostridiales bacterium
ACAATAGCCGACAAGAGACCCTATTGTAAAAGTTTTATTGATAAATCCATCCATAAAAGACTCATCATCAATAGAGAGTGTGATACTGCAATCGCTTAGGATAATATCTTGACATCCCATATTACTGGAAACGACACCAAACAGACCAAGAGAAAAATACCCACTGACGTTGCCATTATCCTCTTTCCACTGAGTGGCGGAACTATTATCAATAGTCATGCCTTTTATACTATGATGATTGCCATTGAGTGTTCCGCAAAACGGGGTTGCATTTGTTCCAATAGGAATCCAACTTCCCCAAAGGGTTAGATCAATATCTGCGACCAGTTCATAATGAGCGGATGGTTCAGTTCTCATTGCATCTAACTGTTGGGCTGTTGCTATCTGATATGGATCATCCTCTGTTCCGGTTCCTCCAGCGAAACTTGTAGCAGTTGACCCGTCCAAAACCTGAGTGGGGGAGCTTCCGTCTGCGGCAAATGAAACAGTAGGCAGAATGCCGATTATCATGCTTAAGACGAGACAAATGCTTAATACCCGTTTTGCAATTTTCATGCTGATCTCTCCTTCCCTTTTTACAAAAAGAATCCCCTATATTAACCCGTTTTTGCCTTCCCGCTTGTTACCGGGGAGAGAACAGATCTCTCCCCGGGCAAGACGGAGAAAAACAAAAAATGCCATGCAGATCCGATGACCTACACGGCGTTGGAAGAGGTAAAGACCTCTCATGCACACAACAACGCAATTGCATTGCCGCAAATGCCTGCGACAAAAAACCTCTTCCCACGCCCACAAAAGCAAACCCTTGCATTGCGGTTTGAAAAAAGGTATAATATTGCTCATGCGGTGCGGCCCCCTAAAAAGGGCCGTTGTGTAGGTGATTCGTCCACCTGCGCAGGCTTTCAGAGGCTCCTACCTCTCTGAAAGCTGCCGCATATTCTGTTTTTCGAGAAAAGTTTAGCAGATATTGAAGAAAATAGCAAGCAGAAAAAACAGTAGGCCAGGGGAAATTGGCGTTCCCCTGGCTTTTTTATGGGGACACTGAGGGTATGGGGGTATTCCCGGACCCCCTTGGCTCTCCCAGAGGAGGAGCAGGGTAAATGTGAAGAACCCTTGAACAATCCGGGCAAATCGTTGCTTTTTTTCCCCAGCGGGTGTAAGATACCTTAATATGACCAGAAATTTACCCGGTTTCCGCCGGAACATCAACGCGGAGGTTATCACATGAACTTTACCTATGCGCAATATCAGGAGAGCGCGGACTTCCTGCGCACCAAGCTGGGCGCCTTCGTGCCGAAGGTGGCCATGGTCCTGGGCTCCGGCCTGGGGTATCTGGGGGATGAGGTGGAAAACCCCATCGTGGTCCCCTACGGGGAAATCCCCCACTTCAAGCACTCCACCGCCCCCGGGCACAAGGGCCAGCTGGTCTTCGGCACCCTGGCGGGCAAGCCTGTGGCCGTCATGCAGGGCCGGATGCACCACTACGAGGGCTACTCCTACGAGGAGGTCAGCTACGCCGTCCGGGTTCTCCACCTGCTGGGCTGCGACACCCTCTTCGTCACCAACGCCGCCGGCGGCGTCAACTGGAACTTCCAGGCCGGGGACCTGATGCTCATCACCGACCAGATCAAGATCTTCATGGAGTCCCCCCTCCGGGGCGAGAATCTCCCCGAGTTCGGTCCCCGGTTCCCCGACTCCAGCTACCTCTACACCCCTGCCCTCCGGGATCTGGCCCGGAAGCAGGCCCGGAAGCTGGACATCAACCTGAAGGAAGGGGTCTACATGTACTTCCCCGGCCCTCAGTACGAGACCCCCGCCGAGGTCCGCATGGCCCGGATTCTGGGGGCGGACGCCGTGGGCATGTCCACGGCCCCAGAGGTTATCACCGCCGGTCACTGCGGCATGCAGGTGCTGGGTTTCACCCTGGTGTCCAACATGGCCGCCGGTGTTCTGCCCCAGCCCCTCAGCGAGGAGGAGGTCCTGGAGGCCGCTGCCGCCGCCCGGGAGAAGTTCTCCTCCCTGCTGCTGGCCTGTCTGGAGGCCCTGTAAGGTGACGCCATGAAAAAAACACTCATTTACAACTGCCGCGCCCTCCTCATGGATGAGGAGGGTACGGTTCTGAACAACGCCTTTGTGGCGGTGGAGGGGGACAAGATTGCCTCCGTGGGCACCACCCGCCCCGAGGGCCCCTTTGACCAGGAGATTGACGGCAAGGGGAACGTCCTCATGCCTGGCCTGGTGAACGCCCACACCCACATCCCCATGACCCTGCTCCGGGGCTACGGCGGGGGCTGCGATTTGCAGACCTGGCTGAACCAGTGGATTTTCCCCGCCGAGGCCAAGCTGGACGACCAGGCCGTGGCTGCCGGCACCGCTCTGGGTCTGGCGGAGATGATCGCCAACGGCGTCACCTGCATTGCGGACATGTACATGCACACCCCCGCCATCGCCCAGCAGGTGCTGGAGGCGGGGATCAGCGCCAACCTGTCCGTGGGCGGGGTGTACTTCGGTGCCCCTGACCAGTTCAGCCCCGACACCTGCGGGGACTGCGGCAACCAGATCCGCCTCACCGAGGAGTGGCACGGGGCCGGGGACGGCCAGATTCTGGTGGACGCCTCCATCCACGGGGAGTACACCTCCAATGCGCCCCTGTGGAAGTGGATGGCGGATTACGCCCAGAAGAAGGGCCTGGGAATGCACGTTCACGTCTCCGAGACCCAGACCGAGCACCAGGGCAGCCTGGACCGCAACGGCAAGACCCCCATCCAGACCCTGGACCAGTACGGGGTGTGGGACACCCGGGCCATTGCCGCCCACTGCGTCTGGACCACTCCGGAGGACTGGGCCATCATGGCCGCCAAGGGGATCTCCTGCGTTCACAACCCGGTGTCCAACCTGAAGCTGGGCTCCGGTGTGGCTCAGATTCCCGCCATGAAAAAGGCAGGGGTGAACATCGCCCTGGGCACCGACGGCGTCTCCTCCAACAACAGCACCGACCTGTTCCAGGAGATGAAGTTTGCCGCCGTTCTCCACCCGGGCGTGAGCCGGGACCCGCTGGCGCTTCAGCCTCTGGACGCTCTGAGCATGGCCACCTGCGATGGGGCCAGGGCTCTGGGCCGCAAGACCGGGCGCATCGCCCCGGGGTACACCGCCGACCTGATTCTGGTGGACTTTGACCGGCCCAACCTCACCCCCTGCCACAGCGTTACGGACAACCTGGTCTACTCCGCCTGCGGCCGGGACGTGGTGATGAATATGGCCCGGGGCAACGTCATATACAAGGATGGGACCTATTTCACCCTGGACCTGGAGAAGATCCAGTTCCAGGTGAAGAACTACGCCATGCCCCTGATTTTTGGATAATCTGTGGAGGATCTACCTTTGAAACAATCATCGCAAAAAAGTACGTTTTTCGGTGGGGCGGCGACGCTGGCTGCGGGCATTGTGATCGTCAAGCTCATCGGCGCCCTGTACAAGATTCCTCTGGGCCGCATCCTGGGGGACGTGGGCTTCGGCCACTTCAACAACGCCTACTCGGTGTTTAACCTGCTGCTGATGGTCTCCACTGCGGGCCTGCCCGTGGCCATGTCCAAGACCATTTCGGAGGCCAACGCATTGGGCCGCCGCAACCAGGTCAACCGGGTGTTCCGGGTGTGTTTGATCACCTTTATTATTCTGGGGTTTATCACCACCTGCATTATGTTCTTCGGCGCCCAGCCCCTGGCCAGCCTCCAGGGGGACAGCATGGCCGCTCCCGCTATCCGGGTCATGTCCCTGACAGCCTTCTTCCTGTGCACCGTTTCGGCCTACCGGGGCTTTGCCCAGGGCCACTCGGATATGGTCCCCACGGCGGTCTCCCAGGTGATCGAAGCCGTCGCCAAGCTGGTGGTGGGCCTGGTTCTGGCCTGGTACCTGCTCTATCTGGGCTTCGGCAGTGAGATTGCCGCCGCCGGCGCCATCGGCGGCGTAGCCGCCGGCAGCGGGGTGTCCCTCATCTACCTGATTATCCGCCATCACCGGACCAATCCCCCCGCCAAGGCCCTGGGGGACGACAAGCCGGACACCGCCGGCAGGATCTTAAAGACCCTGCTGGTCATTGCCGTGCCCATCACCCTGAGCTCTTCCGTGGTGCCCATCACCACCTATATCGACACCATCCAGGTCCAGAACCTCCTCCAGAGCGCTCTGGGCTACACCGAGGAGATGGCTGTGAGCCTCTACGGCTCCTACCAGAAGGCTGTGGCCATTTACAACCTGCCCTCTTCCCTCATGGTCTCCCTGACGGCCTGCATCGTGCCCGCGGTCTCCGCCGCCCTGACCACCAAGGATAAGCTGGGCGCCGGCAAGGTGGCCGAGTCCGCCCTGCGGGTGGGGGCCATGCTGGCCATCCCCGCCGGCGTCGGCCTTGCGGCCCTCTCCGGCTCCATCATCCAGCTGCTCTATCCTGAGACCAACCAGGAAGTGGCCTCCGCCTG
Source organism: Clostridiales bacterium (assembly GCA_004551945.1). Classification (GTDB taxonomy): domain Bacteria; phylum Bacillota; class Clostridia; order Oscillospirales; family Oscillospiraceae; genus Evtepia. The sequence continues at coordinate 4,476 of SFPN01000007.1, forward strand.
CATGTTCATCCTGGGCATCGCCTCTATCTTCGTGTGCATCATGCTCCTGTGCAACGCCATCCTCCAGGCCAACGGCCGGGCGTCCCTGCCGATCTTGTTTATCGCCATCGGCAGCGTCCTGAAGCTCATGGTGAACTTCTGCCTGGTTCAGCAGCCTGCCGTGGGCATCAAGGGCGCGCCCATCGGCACCCTGGTGTGCTTCTCCCTGGTGGCGGTGATGGAGCTGGCCGCCATCAAGAAGGTCACCCCCTACCCCCCCAAGTACCTGCGGGTGTTTGTGAAGCCCCTCATCGCCGCCCTGGCCATGGGCGCGGCAGCCTGGGCCAGCTACGGTCTGTTCGCCTCCCGCCTGGGCAACACCCTGGCGGTGTGCGGCGCCATTGTGGTGGGCGTGGTGATCTACGCGGTGCTGGTGATCCTCCTGCGGGCCGTGTCCAAGGACGATCTGTCCCTGATGCCTAAGGGGGATAAAATTGCAAAACTCCTCCGGATTAAGTAAAAATACGGATAAGAACGAATAAAAACCGAGAAAATGTCCCAGAGGGACTTGTGGGAAACAGCGTCATATGATAAATTTTGAATATAAAAAATCGTACAACGTGGAGGATCTGCGGGAAATTGTCCGCATCCTCCGCGCCCCCGGGGGCTGCCCCTGGGACATCCAGCAGACCCATGAAAGCATCCGCCGGAACTTCATTGAGGAAGCCTGCGAGGTTGCCGAGGCCATCGACGAAAAGAACCCGGACCACCTGAAGGAAGAGCTGGGGGACGTGCTCCTCCAGGTTCTCTTTCATGCCTCCATTGAGGAGGACGCAGGGCGGTTCAACCTGGACGACGTGGCCGACGGGATCTGCAAAAAGCTCATCTACCGCCACCCCCATGTGTTCGCCCAGGAGCAGGCCGACTCGGTCGGCCAGGTGCTCACCAACTGGGAGGAGCTCAAGCGGAAGGAAAAGGGCCAGGCAACGGACACGGACACCCTGAACAGCGTGGCCCGGACTCTGCCGGGCCTGTGGCGGGCGGAGAAAATCCAGGCAAAGGCCGAGCGGGCAGGGTTTGAGTGGCCCGATGTCCAGGCCGCCATGGACAAGCTGGAGGAAGAGCTGGGCGAACTGAAAACCGCGGTGGCGGAACAGTCCAACGTGGAGGAAGAGCTGGGTGACCTGCTGTTTGCAGCGGTGAAGATTGCCCGGTTCTTCCAGATTGACCCCGAGGAAGCTCTGGGCGGAACCTGCGAAAAGTTCATTCGCCGGTTTGCCGGGGTGGAAGCGGCGGTCGCCGCCCAGGGAAAGAAAATGAAGGACCTGCCAGTTTCCCAGCTGATGGTCCTCTGGAACCGGGAAAAACACCCGGAGAAGGCACAATCTGAAGAGAAAGAGGGAAAATCATCATGAACAAGACAGAACTGATCCTGAGCATTGCGGAGGAAACCGGCTTCTCCCGGAAGAACGTGGAGATCGCCCTGAACGCCGCCATTGCCCGCATCACCAAGGCCCTGACTGAGGAGGAAAAGGTCCAGATCGTCGGCTTCGGCGCGTTCGAGACCAAGACCCGCGCCGAGCGCATGGGCCGCAACCCCAAGACCGGCGAGGACATCCCCATCCCCGCCACCAAGGTGCCTGTGTTCAAGGCCGGCAAGGCCCTGAAGGAAGCTGTGGATAAGTAACGCGATCCTGCCGCCCGCCGCTGAAGAACAGCGGCGGGCGTTTTGCGCGGTACGCGCCAATATGCACAAGAAGTTCTGCCAGGTTGACGGGAAAATTTTCATTTTGTCAAGAAAAGATCTGCGGTTTTCTCTTTACTTTATCACGGTAGAGTGATAAAATATCAACCATCCAACGGACTAAAGGAGAAAGGGGCGCGGACCCATGGAATTTGATTGGAGCATCCTCCGCAGCGGGGAGCAGACCATATACCGCCTGCGGGGCCTGTACGAGCAGTACGGCTACCGCCGGTTTAAAATGAGTAAGTTTGAGGAATACGACCTCTACGTGCGCAACAAGGACTTTCTGGTGAGCGACCGGATGATTACCTTCACAGACGCCCGGGGGGTCCTTATGGCGCTGAAGCCGGACGTGACCCTTTCCATCATCAAAAACACCCGGGAAGAGGACGCCGGACCCCGGAAGGTCTATTATAACGAGGCCATCTACCGCACCAGCAAGGGGGACGACACCTTCCAGGAGATCATGCAGACCGGTCTGGAGTGCATCGGTACCCTGGACCTGTACCACATCTACGAGGTGATCGCTCTGGCGGTGCAGAGCCTGCAGACCATCAGCCCCGACTATGTGCTGGACGTGTCCCACATGGGCCTGGTCTCCGGGTTTATGGAGGCCGCCGGTGTGGCCGAGGCGGACTACCCCGCCGTTCTGGAGGCGGTGCGGGAGAAGAATCCCGCCGCCCTGGCAGCCTTCTGCCGGGAGCGGGGCCTCAGCGGAACCGTCCAGACTCTGCTGGAGAAGCTCATCACCACCTACGGCACCATCGACACCGTCCTGGACCAGCTGGCTCCCCTGTGCGTGGGGGGCAAGCGCACCCGGGAAGCCTGGGAGGAGCTGAGCAGCATCCGGGATCTTCTGAAGGCCAACGGCCTGGCGGACCGGGTGTACCTGGACTTCTCCGTAGAGGGCGGCATGGACTATTACAGCGGCATCGTGTTCCGTGGCTTCATCAAGGGCCTGTCCGCAGGGGTGCTCTCCGGCGGGCAGTATGACAAGATGGTGGAGAAGATGGGCAAGTGCTGCGGCGCCATCGGCTTTGCTATCTACCTGGATGAGCTGGAGCGGCTCCGTCCCGCCCAGACCCAGTGGGACGCGGACGTGCTGGTGCGCTACGACGAAAAGACCGATCTCACCGCCCTCACCGGCAAGCTGGCAGAGCTTACCGCCCAGGGCAAGCGGGTGCTGGCCCGGCGGGAGGACGGCGACCTGCGGACGCGGGAGACCATTGACATGAGAGGGGGTAAGCAGGCATGAGCGACAAGGAATTTCTGAACGTGGCCCTGCCCAAGGGCCGGCTGGGGGAGAAGGTTTACGCCATGTTTGCCCAGGCGGGCTTTCCCTGCGACGAGCTGCTGGACCCCAAGCGCAAGCTGATCTTTGAAAACCCCGAGGCCGGGGTGCGCTACTTCTGGGTGAAGCCCTCCGACGTGGCGGTGTACGTGGAGCGGGGCGCTGCCGACGTGGGGGTTGTGGGCAAGGATATTCTGCTGGAGTACACCCCGGATATCTACGAACTGCTGGACCTGAACGTGGGCAAGTGCCGCATGTGCGTGGCCGCCGAGAACGGCTTCCGGGACGACCCCGACCGCACCCTGCGGGTGGCCACCAAGTTCCCCCACATCGCCCGGGGGTTCTACAGCGCCCGCAGCCGGGACATTGACATCATTCTCCTCCACGGCTCCATTGAGATTGCCCCCATCCTGGGCATGACCGACGTGATCGTGGACATTGTGGAGACGGGCACCACCCTGCGGGAGAACAATCTGTCCCCTGTGGAGACCATCGTCCCCATCAGCGCCCGGCTCATCGCCAACAAAGTGAGCTTTAAGTTTAAGCACGCGGCCATCCAGACCCTTTACGAGAGCTTAAAGGAGCAGGTGGCCGCCAAGGAGGAACAGAAGGCATGATCCGTATTTTAAAGGAAGCAGAAACCGACCGGGCCCAGATTTTCGCCCGGGAGGACCCGGTGGGCAGCGTGGAAGCCCCCGTCCGGGAGATTATAGAGAACGTCCGCCAGCAGGGTGACGCCGCCCTGAAGCACTACACCAAGGAATTTGACGGCGCCGACATCCCCACCGTGGAGGTGGGGGCCGGAGCCATCGATGAGGGCTTCCGCCGGGCCGATCCCCTGCTGGTGGATATCCTCTACCGGGCCGCCGAGCGGGTGGCTGCCTTCCACCAGCACCAGGTGCGCAACAGCTTCCTGGTGAACGAGGAGGACGGCATCGTTATGGGCCAGAAGGTCATCCCCCTGGAGCGGGTGGGGCTGTACGTCCCCGGGGGCACTGCCGCCTATCCCTCCAGCGTGGTGATGAACTGCATCCCCGCCAAGCTGGCCGGGGTGAAGGAGATCTTCATGGTGACGCCCCCCGGCAAGGACGGGAAGATTCCCCCCAACATCCTGGCAGCCGCCCGGATCTGCGGGGTGAACCGGGTCTTCCGGGTGGGCGGCGCGCAAGCCATTGCCGCCCTGGCCTACGGCACCGAGAGCATCCCCCGGGTGGATAAGATCGTGGGTCCCGGCAACCAGTATGTGGCCGAGGCCAAAAAGCAGGTCTTCGGCAAGGTAGGCATCGACATGGTGGCCGGCCCCAGCGAGATTCTGGTGGTGGCCGACGGCAAGTGCAACCCCCAGATCGTGGCCGCCGACCTGCTCAGCCAGGCCGAGCACGACAAGAACGCCTCCGCCGTGCTGGTCACCGACAGCCAGGAACTGGCGGAGGGCGTCCAGGCCGCCATTGAGGAGCAGCTGGAAAAGCTCAAGCGCCAGGAGATCGCCCGGGCCTCCATTGAGAACAACGGCAAGATTATCGTGGCCCAGTCTTTGGACACCGCCATCGACATTGCCAACGAGATCGCCCCGGAGCACCTGGAGCTGTGCGTGGACGACCCCTTCGACTACCTGGACAAGATCAAGAACGCCGGGTCTGTGTTCCTGGGCCGCAACTGCCCCGAAGCCCTGGGGGACTACTTTGCCGGCCCCAACCACACCCTGCCCACCAGCGGCACCGCCCGGTTCTCCAGCCCCCTGTCCGTGGACGATTTCGTGAAAAAGACCCAGTACACCTATTACACCCACGCTGCCCTGGAAAAGGCCCAGCAGTCGGTGTCCAACTTTGCCAAGAAGGAGGGGCTCACCGGCCACGCCCGCAGCGTGGATATCCGCTTTGATACTGATTTCAAATGAACATACGTTCCTTTGAAATCCCGCGCGCTTTGCGCGCTGGCGGCGCACGTACCGCGCGCCGCGCCGTCTCATAAAAACCTGACGCGCTTCGCGCTATAAAAAGCTTTTCAATCTTTTTATCAGATTTTAGTATGACCCCAACGTGACCAAATAAAGGAGTCCCCATGAGCCAATTCCTGCACACCAAGTACGCCTCTCTGGAGACCTACACCCCCGGGGAACAGCCCCGGGACAAGAAATACATCAAGCTCAACACCAACGAGTCCCCCTATCCCCCCTCCCCCCAGGTGGTGGACGCCCTCACCCGGCAGGAGGTGGAGGACCTGCGGCTCTACTCTGACCCGGAGGGAACCGCCCTGCGGGAAAAGCTGGCGGCCCTCTACGGCTGCGGCCCGGAGAATGTTTTTCTCTCCAACGGGTCCGACGACATTCTGAACTTCGCCTTCATGGCCTTCGGCCAGGACGGGGCGGTGTTCCCCGGCCTGACCTACAGCTTTTACCCGGTGTTCGCCGCCCTCCACGGGGTGCTGTACGACACCGTTCCTTTGCGGGAGGACCTGTCCATCGACGTGGACGGCCTGTGCGGGACCGGCCGGCTGACGGTGCTGGCCAACCCCAACGCTCCCACGGGCCTGGCCCTGAGCCTGGAAGAGGTGGAGCGCATCGTGGCCTCCAACCCGGACCATGTGGTGGTGGTGGACGAGGCCTATGTGGACTTCGGCGCTCAGTCGGCGGTGCCCCTCATCCAGAAGTACGAGAACCTTTTGGTGGTGATGACCTATTCCAAGTCCCGATCCATGGCGGGGGCCCGCTTGGGCTTTGCCCTGGCCAGCCGGCCTATCATTGAGGATTTGGAGAAGCTGAAATACTCCACCAACCCCTATAACGTCAACCGCCTGACCCTGAAGCTGGGAGAGGCGGCGGTGGACTCTGACGCATACTTCCGGGAAAACGCCAGAAAAATCATGGCCACCCGGGAGAAAACCGCCCAGGCCCTGCGGGCGCTGGGCTTCACCCTGCCGGACTCCAAGTCCAACTTCCTCTTTGTAAAACGGGAGGGGCTGGACGGCGGCCTGCTCTACCAGAAGCTGAAAGACCGGGGCGTCCTGATCCGCCACTTCTCCGACCCCCGCATTGCCCAGTACAACCGGGTCACCGTGGGGACCGATGAGGAGATGGAGGCCTTTTTGACCCAGGTGAAAGCCATCATGAAGGAGGAGGGCTTGCTATGAGAACGGCCCGGATCACCCGGAAAACCGGAGAGACCGACATCACCCTGACCCTGAATCTGGACGGCGGCCCGGCCGACATTCACACCGGCGTGGGCTTTTTCGACCACATGCTCAGCGGCTTTGCCCGCCACGGCGGCTTCGGCCTGACGGTCACCTGCAAAGGGGATACCTGGGTGGACGACCACCACTCAGTGGAGGACGTGGGCATCTGCCTGGGAGACGCCTTTGCCCAGGCCCTGGGAGACATGCGGGGGGTGGAGCGCTTCGGCCACAGCATCCTGCCCATGGACGAGGCCCTGATCCTGGCCGCTGTGGACCTGTCCGGCCGGGGAATGCTCTGCTGGGACGTGCCCATGCCCACGGAAAAGGTGGGCTCTTTCGACACCGAGCTTGCCAAGGAGTTCTGGCTGGCCTTCACCCGGCGGGCCAACTGCACCCTGCACATCCGGAAGCTGGCCGGGGAGAACAGCCACCACATCATCGAAGGGGTGTTCAAGGCCGCTGCCCGCAGCCTGAAAGCAGCCGTGAAGCGCAACGGGTCCGACGAGGTCCCGTCCACCAAGGGAATGCTGGTGTAACGCAGCGTAACGGCGGGGTGTGGGCACCCCGCCCTACAAACGCACGGCCGAAACGTTTTACGCAAACTGTAGGGCGGGATGCCCTCATCCAGCCGCACCCAAAGGGGATCACCCCCTTTGTAGAAAGGACGACAAACCCCAACAGGGAGGATACATATGATAGCAGTTATCGACTACGGCGTGGGGAATCTCTTCTCCCTCTGCCGTTCCTTAGAGGCCATCGGCCAGCAGCCGGTGGTCACCGGGGACCCGGCCCTGCTCCGCCAGGCGGACCGGCTGTTCCTGCCTGGCGTGGGCGCCTTCCAGGACGCCATCGCCAAGCTCCGCCAGACCGGTCTGGACCAGGTCATCAGGGAGGAGGCCGCCAAGGGAAAGCCCATCCTGGGCATCTGCCTGGGGATGCAGCTGCTCTTTGAGGAGAGCCTGGAGTTCGGCCAGTGGGAGGGCTTAGGCCTCATCCCCGGGAAAGTGGTCCCCATGGAGGGGGTCATCCCCGCCGACTACAAGATCCCCCACATCGGCTGGAACGCCCTGCACTTCCCCCAGAAAGACCGCCACCCCCTGCTGGGTACCGTCCAGGAGGGGGACTGCGTCTACTTTGTCCACTCCTTCTACGCCACCGACTGTGACGATGCGGTCATCGCCACGGCGGAGTACGGGGCAGAGCTCACCGCCGCCGTTGCCAAGGGCAACGTGATGGGCTGCCAGTTCCACCCGGAAAAGAGCGGGGACGTGGGCCTGAACATCCTCCGGACCTTCTGCGAAAGGACGTGGTGAGGATGAAGATTTTTCCCGCCATTGACCTCTTCGGGGGTCAGGCCGTCCGCCTGTACAAGGGGGACTACGACCAGATGACGGTGTACGACCCGGAGCCCCTGAACACCGTCCGCAAATTCGAGGCCGCCGGAGCCAGCAACCTCCACCTGGTGGACCTGGAGGGGGCCAAGACCGGCCAGACTACCAACCTGCCCACCATTGAGAAGCTGGCCAAAAGCACCGGCCTCTTCATTGAGGTAGGAGGCGGCATCCGGAACATGGACACCGTCCGCCGGTATCTGGACGCCGGAGCCAGCCGGGTGATCCTGGGCACCGCCGCCGTCACTGACCCGGACTTTACCGCCCAGGCGGTGGCTCAGTACGGGGAGAAAATCGCCGTAGGAGCCGATTTAAAGGATGGCAAGGTGGCCATCAAGGGCTGGCTGGAGACCAGCCAGGACACCTGGGAGGTCTTTTTTGAAAAGATGCAGGCCCTGGGGGTCAAAACCATCATCTGCACGGACATCTCCAAGGACGGAGCCATGCAGGGGACCAACCGGGCTTTGTACAAGGAGCTGACCCAGCGGTTCTCCATGGACATCATCGCCTCCGGCGGGGTGTCCTCCCTGGAGGACATCCGGGCCCTGAAGGCCGCCGGGGTCCACGGGGCCATCATCGGCAAGGCCTACTACACCGGGGCCATCGACCTGGCCCAGGCCATCTGCCTGGGGGAAGGAGAGGAGACGCCATGATTACAAAACGCATCATCCCCTGCCTGGACGTGAAGGACGGCCGGGTGGTCAAGGGGGTTAACTTTCAGGGGCTGAACGACGTAAGCTCCCCCGTCCAGCTGGCGGAATACTACACCAAGAGCGGCGCTGACGAGCTGGTGTTCTATGACATCACCGCCTCCGCCGAGGGCCGCGCCCTCTTCACAGACATTCTCCGGGAGACCGCCAGCCGGGTGTTCATCCCCCTCACCGTGGGGGGCGGCATCAACACGTTGGACGACTTTGACCGGGTCCTCAAGTGCGGGGCCGACAAGGTGAGCGTCAACTCCGGGGCCATCCGCAACCCGGACCTCATTCGCCAGGCCGCCCTGCGCTACGGCAGCCAGTGCGTGGTCCTCTCGGCGGACGTGAAGCGGGTGGACGGCCAGTTCCGGGTCTTCGGCCGGGGCGGCCGGGACGACACGGGCATGGAGGCCATCAGCTGGATCAAGCGCTGCGTGGACCTGGGCGCCGGTGAGATCGTGGTCAACTCCATTGACACCGACGGGGTCAAGGAGGGCTTCGACCTGGAGATGCTGGACGCGGTCTGCCAGGCGGTGAAGGTGCCGGTGATCGCCTCCGGCGGCGCGGGAAAGACGGAGGACTTCATCCGCCTGTTCCAGACCCTGCCCGGGGTGGACGCGGGCCTGGCCGCTTCCGTTTTCCACTTTGGAGAAATTGCCATCCCCGACCTGAAAGGGGAGCTGAGAAAGAACGGGATTCTCGTTCGATAATTTGGGAGGAAACACCGCCATGATCGACATGGAAAAACTGAAATTTGACGAAAAGGGCCTCATCCCCGCCATTGTGGTGGACGGGAAGAGCGGCCAGGTGCTGACCCTGGCCTATATGAACCGGGAGAGCCTGGAAATCTCTATTAAGGAGGAGCGCACCTGTTTCTGGAGCCGCTCCCGCCAGGAGCTGTGGCGGAAGGGGGAGACCTCCGGCGCAGTGCAGCACATCATCGACATCACCGCCGACTGTGACTACGACGCCTTGGTGGTCCGGGTGAACAAGGACGGCCCCGCCTGCCACACAGGCGCGGAGTCCTGCTTCCACAATCCCCTGTGGGAGAGCGAGGAAAACCACGCCTTCACCATGGATGGCCTCATGGAGATGCTGGAAGGCCGGAAGACCAACCCCAAGGAGGGGTCCTACACTTCTTACCTCTTTGAGAAGGGTCTGGACAAGATCCTGAAGAAGGTGGGGGAGGAGTCCACCGAGGTGATCATCGCCGGCAAGGCGGAGGACAAGGCTGAGACCATCTACGAGATCGGCGACCTGGCCTACCACGTGATGGTCCTGATGCTGGAGCTGGGCATCACCCTGGAGGACGTGCGCAATGAGCTGGCCTCCCGCCACGTGATCGACAAGAAGGTTAAGCAGGAGAAGATGACCTGATCCTGATTCTTGATTCAAAAATGGAATCAAGAATCCCGTGTATTGCGCACACTCGCATCGTGCTCACGCACGCTGCGCCGTCTCATGCAGTTCAGGATTCCTCAACTTCTTGCCTCTCCCTCTGGGAGAGGTGGCTTCGGGCCCGCAGGCCCGAAGGCGGAGAGGGCGACACAGCGTGTGTTGTACTGCGTCCTGTCCGTTAAATATCTCCAAACGAAACCCCCGCCTGCGCGGCATGTGCCGCGCAGGCGGGGGTTTTCTGTTCAGATCTCTTTGTACATAAACGCAGCGTTCTCCTTGCCCTTCTGCTCGGTGACGGAAAGAACCTCCACGGAGACGGTGCGGGCGCCGAAGCGGATCTCCAGCTTGTCGCCCACCTTTACGTCGTAGGAGGCCTTCACCACCCGGCCGTTGGCGGAGATGCGCTCGTTGTCGCAGGCCTCGTTGGCCACGGTGCGGCGCTTAATGAGGCGGGAGACCTTCAGCCATTTGTCCAGTCGCATAAAACCCTCCTTGCAGTCAGTGGATGGCGCCGATGTGCTGGAAGGGGAGGAGGATGCACAGGGCCTTGCCCAGAACGTACCGGGTGTCCACCACCCCCAGCTCCGAGTGCCGGCTGTCGGCGGAGGCGTTCCGGTTGTCGCCCATGACGAAGATGGACCCCTCGGGCACCTCCCAGTAGGTTCCCTGCTCATAGGCGTTGTTGGGCACGTACATAGGTTCGCCCAGATAAGGCTCATCCAGCGGCTCCCCGTCCACGTAGACGGTGCTGGTGCTGTAGTCGATCTCCACCGTCTGGCCGCCTACAGCAATGACCCGCTTGACGATGGGGCTGTGAAATTCGGAAAAATCCTTGTGGAGGACCACCACGTCTCCCTGCTCCGGCTCGTACGCGATGCATTGGAGCAGCAGCATGTCGCCGTCGGTAAGGGTGGGGACCATGGAGGAGCCGTCCACCCCGATGATGCGGAAGAAGAAGGTAAAGACCACAATGAGGATCAGCAGGGCCACGGTCAGGGCCTGAAGCCAGCCGTAGCAGTCGGCGGAGAAGCTCTGCTTTTCCTTCTTGGGGGATTCTCCCTCCGCCGGCTTCTGTTCCTCTGGGGGAAAGCCCTCCTGTGGGATGTTGGGTTCGGACATATATGAGACCTCCTTTGGGTCGTGGGGTTTCAACATACCAGGGTATCAGTGGTTATTATACTCCCCTTTGGGGGGATTGGCAACCGTTACTTGCCTAAGCCCATCACGCGAACCCCGTCCAATCCGGCCAGCCTCTCTGCCTCCCGCTTCTGGCAGGTGAACAGGAGAACCTGACGGTCCCGGGACAGCTCCAGCAGCAGGTCCAGGGCCTGGCCCAGGTGGGCGTCGTCGAAGGTGATGAGGGCGTCGTCTAAGATCAGGGGGCAGGATTGGGGGGTGGGGAGCACCAGGTCCGCCACCGCCAGGCGCAGGGCCAAATAGAGTTGGTCGGCGGTACCCTGGCTTAAAAGGGCCAGGGGGCGGTCGGTGAGGCTGTCCCCCTCCCGGACGGTCACTTCCAGGTCCCGGGTGAGGCCCACCTGGGTGTACTTCCCCTGGGTTAGCCGGGCGAAGTATTCCCCTGCCCGCTGGCTCAGCTGAGGGGAGAGCCGGGCGTGAAGCTGGCTGTCCGCCTCTTTCAGGGCCTGCTGGGCGATCTCCAGGGCGTCGTAATCGGCTTCCAGAGCGTCTATCTTCTCCTGGATGCCGTCCAACTGGGCCTCCAGCAGAACCGGGTCTCCCAGAGCGTTCAGCTGGCCCTGGAGCAGGGCGATCTCCTGCTCAGCCTTGTGGAGGGACTCCCGGCAGAGCTCTGCCTCCGGGGGCAAATAGGGTCCGCCGGTGCCCTGCTGACTCACCGCGTCAAAGAACCGCTGGGCCTGGTCCCGCTGCTGGAGGGCCTCCTCCAGAGCATGGTCCTGGGCGCTGTGGTCCTGCTGAAGCTGCTCCAGCAGAGCCTGGAGCTGGCGCAGCTCCTTGCGGCTGCGGCGGTCGCAGATGCTTTTTATGATGGCGAAGAGGATCACCAGAGCCCACAGAGCAGCCACCGGGATGGCCAGGAAAAGCAAGGGTAGCTTGGGAAGATCCAAGGGGAAGTTGGGCACCATGGGCGCCACATACCAGGGAATCACATAGACGGCCGCTGCCGCCAGGGTCAGCAGGAGGATCACCACCACGAAGCCAATCATAAGCCGCCGGCGGCTGCGCAGCTCCTCCCGGGCCTCCTGCATGTCGTCCTGGATGTCCTCTGCGTCCTGCCGGAGCTGGTCGCTGTCCAGCTGGGCCTGGAGGGTCTGGACCCGCAGCTCCGCGGCGTCCAGCTCTGCCGCGGCCTGAGCGTAGCGCTGCTGGCTGATGGTCTGGTACTTGTCCGTTTCCACGGACAGGCGGCTGTCCCAGTGTTCCTTTTGCCGGCGGAGCGCAGCCGCCCGGTTTTGCAGCTGGGCCAGCTCCTGGCGGAGCTGGGCGGTGTTCTCCAGCGTCTCCCGGAGGCCATCGGCCTCCTCTTCCAGCTGGGGCAGCTGGCCGGACTTGTGGAACCGGCGGCGGTGCTGCCAGGTCCGCAGCCGCTGGTCGGCCTCGGACCAGGACACGTCCTCCTCTCCGGAGGAGACCAGGGCGGCAATGCGCTTTTCCAGCTCCTGGCTCTGGCTCACAGCAAGGTTTGTCTGGCGGAGATAGACCGAGCGGTCAAAGACCTCCCGGCTGACCCCGGTGAGGGTCTCTCCCAGATTCTCCCCGGTGAGGCCGGGGACGGGTAGGCCGGTGTCCTGGTAAAGGGCGGAGAAGTCCCCCATGGGGACCCCGCCGCCGGAGGTGCGGCGGATTTCCAGCACCCGCCCCTGGTGCTCGCAGACCATAAGCCCCTCCATAGGGGAGCCGCTCCAGGGGCGGTAGCGGTTCTTGTCGGCGGGGGCGCCCTTTTTGTCCCGCTGGCGGGTGTCCAGGCCGTAGAGCATGGTGCGCAGGAAGGCACACCAGGTGGATTTGCCGCTGCCGTTGGGGGCTTCCACAAGGGTGAGGCCGGGGCCGAACTCCAGGGTGGCCCCCTCCAGGCAGCCGAAGGTGGCGGTGAGCTTGCGCAGTTTCATTTGGGTTCCTCCCTTCCTTCCAGGGCGGCCAGGCCGAAGCGCACCGCCCGCTCCAGGCGGGGCTTGTCCTTTTCCGGGGCGGCCTCCAGCCGCTGGCGCATGGTCCGCAGGAAGAGGCCGGTGAGGGTGTCCTCCTCCGCCCGGGCCCACAGGGACCGGCTGAGGGTGGTGCGGTCCTGAAGGCTGGCGCTGTAAAAATAGGTGGAGGCCAGGGCAGTGAGCCGGGTGAGGTCGGGCTCGTTGTCCTCGTCACGCTCGCCCACCAGGGAGATGCGCAGGATGTCCTGGGGATTGGCCTGGGACATTAAGGACTGAAGGGCCTCATAGGGGTCCCGGCCGGTGATGTCCAGGTCAGGGGTCAGGTACCGGCGGCGGGCCAGAGGGAGAAACTCCAGAGACACCTGTCCCTGGTCCCATTTGCCCAGGTAGATCCCCTTGTCGCCGGTCTCGTCAAAGCCCCGGCCCTCGGGGCAGCCGGGCCAGGCGTAGCAGGTTTTGCCCGCCCGGCGCAGGCCGCTGGCGGCGTGGCTGTGGCCCAGGGCCAGGTAGTCCAGCCCGGAGGCAGCAATCTGCTCCGGGTTCACCGGCCCATAGCGGCTGTGGGGAGAGGACAGGTCCCCGTGAAAGCAGCCAAAGACGGCCAGCCCCTCGTCCCGGGCCCGGAAGCCCGCCAGGGGGCCGTCCATCCGGTAGGGGGAGGTGAAGGCGCTGCCGTAGACCACCGCCCCCAGCCGGGGCAGCTCCACCCGCTGGGGGGTGGGGGTGGTGAAGATATGTACATGGGCCGGCCAGGTGAGCTTCCCGTAGGGAGAGCCGGCGGAATAGGGGTCGTGGTTGCCGGGGGCCAGAAAAACCTCGGCCTCCAGCTCCTCCAGCACCTGGCAGAGGGTCTGGAGGGTCTCCGGCCGGGCCCGCTGCCCGTCGAAGAGGTCGCCGGAGAGGAAAATCAGGTCTGCCTGACTTTGGCGGGCGGCGTCCGCCAGCCGGGTGAGCAGCTGCCGCTGCTCCTGCCGCCGCTCGGCGGCCTGGTCCGGGGGCAGAGCCCGGAAGGGGGAGTCCAGGTGAAAGTCGGCGCCGTGGAGAAAGGTAAGCACAGGGGGCCCTCCTTTGCTGGGTCGTGGGTGGGGGGTAGGTTCAGTCGAAGCGGTCGCACCGGGTGACTGCCGTGCAGCGGCCGGAGGCGGTGTCAATGGTGAAGAGAGCGGCGTTCAACTTTCCGGGGCCGCCGGCGGCCTCATACCGCCGGGGAAGGCCTCCCAGAAAGCGGCTGATGGAGTTGTCCGGGGTCACCCCCAGGATGGACTGGGCGGGGCCGGTCATCCCCAGGTCGGTGATAAAGCCGGTGCCCTGGGGGAGCACCTGGCCGTCGGCGGTGGGCACGTGGGTGTGGGTGCCCCACACCGCCTGGACCCGGCCGTCCAGATACCAGCCCATGGCCCCCTTCTCGCTGGTGGCCTCGGCGTGAAAGTCCACCAGGACCACGTCGGCCCGGGCCAGTTCTTCTTTCAGAAGCTGGTCGGCCAGGAGGAAGGGGGAGGACAGGTGACAGTCCAGTTCAAAGCGGCCCATGAGGCTCACCACTCCGATCTGCAGGCCTTGGGGTCCTTCGTAAATCCCAAAGCCCCGGCCGGGCAGACCGGGGGCGTAGTTGGCGGGGCGGAGGATATAGGGGCTGTCGTCCAGGTAGTCGATGATCTGGCGCTTGCCCCAGGTGTGGTTGCCCAGGGTGATGACATCGGCCCCGGCGTCAAAAATTTCCTCGGCGTGGCGGGGCAGCAGACCGAGGCCGGCGGCGTTTTCCCCGTTGACAACGGTGAAATGCACGTCATACTCTTTTTTTATGGAACGCAGGCGGCGGCTGAGGCAGTCCAGCCCCACGTCGGAGACCACGTCGCCCACGGCAAGAACGTTGAGAAGCATACTAATCCCTCCTGGGAAACAGGTTTTCACTTCCTATTATATGCTATTTCAGCGGAAACCAAAAGCAAAAACCGCGGGTTTCGGCAAATTTTTTCCAGCCGCCCGCAACCAACCGGGAAAAAATCTGGTTAGATGAGTGAAAGGCCTTTCGCCCAAGCAAAGGAGGGATTCCATGGAAGACGAAGCCATCCTCGCTCTGTACTGGCAGAGAGACGAGGAAGCCCTGGCCGCCACCGCCGCCAAATACGGCGGCTACTGCGGCAGCATTGCCCGGCAGATCCTGGGCGACCCGGGGGACGCGGAGGAGTGCGTCAACGACACCTGGCTTCACGCCTGGAACGCCATCCCGCCCCACCGGCCCCCGCGCCTTTCCCTCTTCCTGGGGAAAATCACCCGGGAGCTGGCCATCAACCGCTGGAATGCCGGTCGCGCCCAGAAGCGGGGCGGGGGAGAGTACGCCCTGGCCCTGGAGGAGCTGAGGGAGGTGGTCTCCGCCCGGAGGGGACAGCCGGAGGAAGGGGTGGAGGCGGAGCTGCTGGGCCGGGCCATCAGCGACTTTCTGCGGACCCAGCCGCCCCAGGCTGCCAGCATCTTTGTCCGGCGGTACTACCACCTCTGCCCCATCCGGCAGATCGCGGCGGAGTTTGCCATCAGCGAGAGCAAGACGAAATCCATCCTGTTTCGGATGCGGAAGAAACTGCACACCTACCTGGAAGGAGAGGAGTTACTATGAAACCGGAAGATTTGATGCATGCCATGAACCATCTGGACCCTGACCTGGTGGAGCGGGCGGAGCAGCCCGGAACCCGCCGGAAGCCCCGGGTCCGAAGGATTGCCGTCCTTGCCGCCTGCCTGGCGGCGATGGTGGTGGGGGTCTCGGCCGGGGCCTCCGCGGGATTGTTTGACGCCTACTTCGGCGGGGAGAGCGACCAGTATCAGCATCAGCTGCTGTCGGCGGCGGGGTCCGTGTCCAGCGGCACGGTGGAGCTCCGCCTGGAGGGGGCGGCGGCGGACCGGCACACGGTGCAGCTGGTGGTCTCCTTCCTGGGGCTGACCCCGGAGAGCAAGCAGGCCCTGGCCGCCGGGGACCTGGCGCAGCAGGGGAAGTTTGACCTTTACGCCCTCTCGGAAACAGGCCAGCGGATCGACTTCCCCTCCACGGAGAGCGGCACCTACACGGAGACCGGGAAAGCGGTCACCCTGCTGGCGGACGCGGACATGACCTATCTGCTCACCGGGACCTTTGAGGACACCGGGCTGGACCAGGTGGCCACCGTCTGCTTTGCCTATGAGGACCTGGTGCTGGAGGCCGACCTGACCGGCTGCACCTTCCCGGAGTACCAGCTGGAGCCTGCCGGCGGGACGGGTTCCCTCACCGGCTTTTCCGCCTCGGCCATTGGGTTCTACTTTACCATGGCCTCTTCGGATGAGCCCGCCCAGGTGCGGCTCATCCGGGCGGACGGCAGCGTGGAGAAGGACACCGCCTTCCGGGCCAGCTGGTCCGGGGAGGACGGGCAGCAGCAGACTGCCGTCACCGGCGTCTGGTGCGGGGGCTCCCCCGTGGCCATGGGCGTTCTGGACCTGGACCAGTACCAGGGCATCCAGGTGAACGGGGAGAAGTACCTCTTCGTGCGCTGAAGCGAAACTGGCGTATGATACGCAAAAAGCGGGGCGGGGTGTGATCACCCCGCCCCGCAAAGCGTTAGTTAAACTCAAATGACAAATCCTTCGTATTGACCCAAATCGAGCTGCCGCCGCCCGCTTCGGATACCTGGCATTGGTCCCCGTCCCGCTGGTCAATGTGAACGCGGGCTCCGTCCAGCATGGCCCAGTCCCCCTTGGCCAGATCCGCCGGGTCCTGGGAGAGAGCCTGTATGGGAACGTTGCCCCAGGGGCCGGGGGTGTCGCCGGTCATCAGCTGAACCCGGGCGGTATCCCTCTCCCGCTCCCGCACCCAGACCGTGGTGCCCTGGGTTAAGGCCTGGGGCGCGGGAAGCGGGTCCCAGATGGTGATCCCATCCCCGGTGAGGGTGTAATATCCAGCCTCCTCAAGAACTGTATCCTGGGTTAAAACAGCGGCCTGGCCTGCGGTTACCCCGGACAGTGCCGAGGGCTTCAGCACCAGCACCACCGCCAGAGCCAGCACCACCACCCCGGCGGATACAAGGGTCCGCCGGCTGGTCCGCCGGTTCTGGAGCAGATGCTTGATCCGGGCGGCAGTGTTTCCCTGCCCAAAGGCCAGGGGCAGACCCGCCGGGGTCCCGGCGGACAGGCGCAGCAGCACCGACGCGTAATCTGCCCGCTGGTCCCGGTTCAGGCCCTTTGCTGCCCGCTCGTCGCAGGCCATCTCCATGTCCCGCTCCGCCAGGAAGAAGGCTGCCCAGACCAGGGGGTTGAACCAGTGCAGGCACAGGGCCAGAAAGGCCAGCGCCTTCCAGATGGGGTCTCCCCGGCGGATGTGGGCCTGCTCATGGCGCAGGACCCAGGTCCGGTCCGCCCCCTCCAGGTCCGAGGGTAGGTAGATTTTCGGCCGGATCAGCCCCAGCACAAAGGGGGAGGGGATGCGGTCGGCCAGATAGACTCGCCCGGACAGAGGCACCGCCCCCACCAGCTGCCGCCCCAGGCGGACCAGGGAGACGGCCCCGGTGAGAGCCAGGGCAAGGGCTCCCGCCAGCCAGAGCCAGGGGAGAGTATCCGCTGCCGTCAGGCCCTGGGTGGCCGCCGGGACGGCTTCTGCCCCGGAGAGGACCTGCCCCGCCGTTCCCCATGCCCCAACGGCAGCCGGAGCCGCGCCCCCGGACAGGGGAACCGTCACCGGAATCGCCGCCGGGCAGAGCAGCCGGAAGAGGACCACGCCCCACAGCAGGCAGGAGAACCCTTTGGACACCCGCCCCAGGGGCAGCCGGGCCAGCAGCACCGCCAGGATCACTGGGCAAGTAGCTAGGCTCATGGACAGCAGGGCGGAAGAGAAGGTGTGCAGCCACACAGTCATGTTCTCACCCCCTTCGGCTGTCGGCGATGAGGGCTTCCAGAGCGGCCAGCTCCTCCTGGCTCAGGGGCTTTCGCCGGGTGAAAGCCGCCAGAAATTGGGGCAGGGAACCGCCGAAGGCCTCATCCACAAAGGCCTCGCTCTGCCGGGCGGCAAACTCCTCCCGGGACAGGCGGCTGGTCACCAGGCCGTCCTTGTTCTCAAACAATCCCCGCTGGCACAGCCGGCGCAGGACCGTGTAGGTGGTGGATTTCTTCCAGTTCAGCGCCTTCTCGCACAGCTTCACCAGCTGGCCGGAGGGGATGGGCTCGTTGTCCCAGATGAGGCCGGCAAAGCGGGTCTCAATGGCTCCTAAGGTGTAGTCAGACATGGTCAGCACTCCTTTCGGTCTACAGCTTGTCGCCTGACAATAGTTTATCGCATGTAAACCGATCTGTCAAGAGAAAAGACGATAAAAATAGACTGCACGGCAAAAAAACAGTCTCCGGAATTCCGGAGACTGTTTTTCGTGCTCATTTCGCGTATTCCACGATCTTGACTTCCCGCAGCAGATGAACTTTGATCTGGCCGGGGTATTCCAGCTCGTTTTCGATGCGCTTGGCGATGTCCCGGGCCAGCAGGACCATTTCGTCCTCGCTGACCAGCTCGGGCTTGACGATGATGCGCACCTCGCGGCCGGCCTGGATGGCGTAGGACTTTTCCACACCGCGGAAGGAAGAGGTGACCTCCTCCAGCTTTTCCAGGCGCTTGATGTAGTTTTCCAGGTTTTCCCGCCGGGCGCCGGGTCGGGCGGCGGAAATGGCGTCGGCCGCCTGCACCAGGCAGGCGATGACGGTCTGCGGTTCTACGTCGTTGTGGTGAGCGTGGATGGCATGGACCACTTCCTTGCTCTCCTTGTACTTCCGGGCCAGCTCCACGCCGATGGTGACGTGGGAGCCCTCCACCTCATGGTCCACAGCCTTGCCCAGGTCGTGAAGCAGGCCGGCACGCTTGGCGGTGGCCACGTCCTCGCCGATCTCGGCGGCCATGAGGCCGGCCAGCTGGGCCACCTCGATGGAGTGGTTGTACACGTTCTGGCCGTAGCTGGTGCGGTATCTCATGCGGCCGATGAGCTTGATGAGCTCGGGGTGCAGGCCCATGACGTTGGTTTCCAGCACGGCCCGCTCGCCCTCGGCCTTGATGGTTGCGTCCACTTCCCGCTTGGCGATCTCCACCATTTCCTCGATGCGGGCGGGGTGGATGCGGCCGTCCAGGATGAGCTTTTCCAGGGCCAGCCGGGCGATCTCCCGGCGGACGGGGTCAAAGCAGGAGACGGTGATGGCCTCCGGGGTGTCGTCGATGATCAGGTCCACGCCGGTGAGGGTTTCCAGGGTGCGGATGTTCCGGCCCTCCCGGCCAATGATCCGGCCCTTCATTTCGTCGTTGGGCAGGGGCACCACGGACACGGTGGCCTCGGCCACATGGTCGGCGGCGCAGCGCTGGATGGCCAGGCCCACGATCTCTTTGGCCTTGGCGTCGGCCTCTTCCTTGAATCGGGCTTCGATCTCCTTGATCTTCATGGCGGCCTCGTGGGTGCACTCGGTCTCCAGCTTGGCGATCAGGTAGGCCTTGGCCTCCTCTGCGGTGTAGCCGGAGATCCGTTCCAGGGTCTCCATCTGCTCCGCCTGGAGCTTGGCTACCTTTGCTCTGGACTCCTCCAGGTTTGCCAGACGGGCAGCGTAGGATTCTTCCTTCCGCTCCACGTTTTCCAGCTTCCGCTCCAGCGTCTCTTCCTTCTGCTGGAGTCGGCGTTCCTGCTCCTGCAGCTCGGAGCGGCGTTCTTTCACTTCTCTCTCGTGGTTGGTTCGTTCCGCCAGAATTTTTTCCTTGGCTTCCACCAAGGCTTCTCGCTTCTTGTTTTCAGCGCTCTTGATGGCCTCGTTGATGATCCGCTTGGCTTCCTCTTCCGCGCTGATGATTTCTTTTTCCGCTACTTTCTTGCGGTAGAGCACGCCCACGGGAACACCTATCACAAACGCGACCACAAAAACGATCACGCCGGTCAGGATATAGGGCAGCATACTGTCGGGACACACCTCCATTTCTGTAAAATTTCGCATAAAATTGCGGGAACGTCAGTCCCGGCCCAAACCGGGCAGTCCCGCAGGAAACGGACAGAGAAGATCCCGGAGTCCCCGGCTAAGCCGGGGGCTTGCCTCTCTGCCCGCATATTTATACTGATTTTATTTTAATGGGCAAACCGCTCCCTGTCAAGAATATTTGTATGCGGCGGGAAAATTCTTCCCCGGAAAATGCGCCGCGGACCGATCCGGCTCCCGGAGCATAGGATGGAGAAACGAAAAAGGAGGTATCTGCCATGGAAGAATCACGGGAGGCCCAGCTTTGCGCGGGCATGCCGGAGGACCGGAAAGAGGTCTTTCAGCGGGTATGGAAGCGGGTGATGGAGGGCCGGGAGGACAGCTGTCCCATCACCTGGGAGAACGACCAGCCGGCGCTGACTCCACCGTCCCGGGAGACGCCGCCGGGGCAGCCCGCCCTGCCTGCCGGGGCAGGGGAGCGGTGCCGGGACCATCCCCAGGGGGACTTTCCCGACCGGCGGGCCATGGGATTTCTGGGGGAGAACTGCCGGGACTGCGAGCCCCTGCTCCAGGAGATGATCCGCCGGGAAATCTCGGACTGGAAGGAATACCAGCTGCTGGCCCGGCGGACGGGAGGCGCACCGGCCCGGGTGTTCCTGGCCATGGCCAGCGACGAAAAGCGCCACGCCAAGCGGCTCTCAGCGGCCTATTTTCTGATCTCCGGGGTCCGGTACTGGCCCGAGGGGGAGAACGCCGCCCCGCCCACGGCCTACTTAGGGGCCCTGCGCCGCCGGTTCGGCGTGGAGCAGGAGTCCATGGCCGCCTATCTGGCCGGGGCGGAGGCAACGTCAGACCCCTGCCTGCGTCAGCTCTTCCTGGAGCACGCCAGGGAGGAGTGGGACCACGCCTGTAAAATCCGGAACCTGGTGGAGCAGGTGTAATTGGGAATGGGGGGTGTAATCCGACACCCCTGCAATGGGGGCGGCGCAACGGGTTCCCCTCACACCCGCTTGACGTTTTCTGAAATATCCGTCAGCGCCTTGGATATCTCCATCTCGTACTTGCCGCACTTGGCCAGGTCCCCCAGGGAGACCATCCCCACCAGCCGGTCCTTCTCCACCACCGGCAGGCGGCGGACCTGCTGGCCGGACATGAGCCGGGCGGCCTGACGCACGTCGTCCTCCGGGGAGAGGGCCTGGGGCCGCCGGGACATGATGGCCTTCACCGGCAGGAGCTTGGGGTCCTCCTCGGCGGCCACGCACCGAAGGACGATGTCCCGGTCGGTGACGATGCCCAGCAGATGGCCGTCGGCGGAGCACACCGGCAGGGAGCCGATGTTGTGCCGGGACAGCAGCCGGGCCGCCAGGGCGGCGCTCTCCCCCGGGTCGATGGTGACCACACTGGAATTCATAAGTTCGCGCACTTGCAAAAAACCACCTCACTTTTCCCATAGTTTGGGCAAAAAGTGAGGTGGTTATTCATATTCCTTTAGTTATTCCTTTAGTTCCAGGTTTCGCTTCAGCGGCCCAATCCCCCGCCAGGAGAAGGCCTTGTGGGCGTACTGCCTGCGGAAGGCCTTGTTGCTGACGCCTTCCAGGTCCTCTAAGGTCAGGGAGGGGGTCAGGTTTTCCCGGAACTCCGGCAGAGGGGTCTGCTCCGCCTTCTGGTTCCAGGGACAGGCCCGCTGGCACAGGTCGCAGCCCCAGATGGTGGCGCTCTCCCTGATCTGCTTTTCCACAGCCTGTGGAAGCTCACCCTTCCGCTGGGTCAGCTCGGACAGGCATTTTTCCACGTTGCAGCCCTGCTCTGTTAACGCCCCGGTGGGGCAGGCTTTCTGGCACAGGCCGCAGTGCTCCGGGCAGAGGGTGCCCCGGGCCGGTCCGGTGGCCGCCAGAACCAGGTCGGTGAGGATGGTCCCCAGAAACACATAGGACCCGTAGGGGGGCACGATCCGAAGGCCGTGGCGGCCCTTGTGCCCCACCCCCGCCAGCTCTGCCGCCGCCAACTCGGGGATGGGGGAGTTGTCCGCCCCGGGGATAAAGGTGCAGGAGGGGTGCGCTTCCCGCAAAGCGGCGCAGACCCCCTCCAGCCGCCGGGTCAGCACCCGGTGGTAGTCCTCCCCCCGGCAGTAGAGGGAGAGGTTGCCGGGCTCGTCCCCGGCGTAATAGGGAAAGGCGGCCACCAGTACGGTGGCCGCCCCGGGGCAGAGGGCAGCCAGCTTTTCCCGGGCCCCCTGGTCCATATACGGCTGGAGGCCGCCCAGGGGAGCGGCGCCCCACGCCGCGGCCCCGGCGGCCGTCCAGAGTTTGTTCATATTGGATTACTTTCTTTTCGCGTCGCGGGCTTCCATGGCGGCCAGCTCACGCTGGGCGTCCCGCAGGGACAGGTTCACGCGGCCCTTCTCGTCGATGTCGGTGACCTTCACCCACACCATGTCGCCGATGTTCACCACGTCCTCCACCTTCTCAACCCGCTTCTCAGCCAGCTTGGAGATGTGGACCATGCCGTCCTTGCCGGGGGCCAGCTCTACGAAGGCGCCGAAGTTCAGGATGCGGACCACCTTGCCGTAGTACAGCATACCCACCTCGGGGACGAACACGATGGTGTCGATCATCTTCTTGGCGGCGTCGCAGCAGGCGGCGTTCTCGGCGGAGATATAGATGGTGCCGTCGTCCTCGATGTCGATCTTGGCGCCGGACTCGGCGGTGATCTTCTGGATGACCTTGCCGCCGGAGCCGATGACCTCGCGGATCTTGTCGGGGTCGATCTTCATGGTGAGCATCTTGGGCGCAAACTCGGAGACCTGGGGACGAGGCTCAGGGATGCAGGGCAGCATGATCTCGTCCAGGATGGCCTTCCGGGCGTCGCCGGTGATGGCCAGAGCCTCCTTGATGATGGCGTGGGACAGGCCGTCGTTCTTGATGTCCATCTGGATGGCGGTGATACCGGCCTTGGTGCCGGCCACCTTGAAGTCCATCTCGCCGTGGAAGTCCTCCACGCCCTGGATGTCGATGAAGGTGGTGAAGGAGCCGTCGTCGTCCTGGATGAGGCCGCAGGAGATGCCGGCCACAGGGGCCTTGATGGGCACGCCGGCGTCCATGAGGGCCAGGGTAGAGCCGCAGATGGAGCCCTGGGAGGTGGAGCCGTTGGAGGAAACCACCTCAGAGACCACGCGGATGGCGTAGGGGAACTCCTCCACGGAGGGGATCACGGGGTCCAGAGCACGCTCGGCCAGGGCGCCGTGGCCCTTCTCCCGGCGGTTGACGCTCCGGGCGCCGCGGGCCTCGCCCACGGAGTAGGAGGGGAAGTTGTAGTGGTGCATATAGCGCTTTTCCTCTTCCTCCCAGATGGTGTCCAGCTTCTGGCAGGCGGAGAGGGTGTTCAGGGTAGCCACGGACAGCACCTGGGTCTGGCCGCGGGTGAAGAGAGCGGAGCCGTGGACCCGGGGCAGCACGCCAACCTCGGCGGCCAGAGGCCGGATCTCGTTCTTCTGGCGGCCGTCCACACGGTGGCCCTCCAGCAGCCAGGCCTTCACGATCTTCTTCTGGAACTTATAGGTGATCTCGTCCAGGTACTGGTCCATCTCGGGGAAGTCCTCCAGGAACAGCTCGTGCCAGTGGTCGATGAGCTTGTTCCAGCGCTCCTCCCGGACGTTCTTGTCGTCGGTGTCCATGGCGGCCTTGGCCTCGTCCATGGTGGCCTCCACGATCTTGTCGAAGAGCTCCTGGTCGAAGTCGGCGTGGTCGTAGGTCATCTTCTCCTTGCCGATTTCGGCAACGATGCCGTTGATGAATTCAACCTGGGCCTTGATCTCCTCGTGGGCCTTCACAATGGCCTCGTACATCACGTCGTCGGGGATCTGGTCGGCGCCGGCCTCAATCATGACCACCTTGGCGGCGGTGGCGGCGACGGTCAGGTCCAGCTTGGAGGCGTGGCGCTGCTCCTGGGTGGGGTTCATGACGATCTGGCCGTCCACATAGCCCACCTCCAGGCAGCCGATGGGGCCGGCCCAGGGGATGTTGGACACAGCCAGGCAGGCGGACACGCCCACCATGGCGGCGGCTTCGGGAGAGCAGTCCCGATCCACGCTCATGACGGTGCAGGTGACCACCACGTCGTTGCGGAAGTCCCCGGGGAAGAGGGGACGGATGGAACGGTCGATGACGCGGGAGGCCAGCACGGCGGGCAGAGAGGGCTGACCCTCCCGGCGCATGAAGGACCCGGGGATGCGGCCGACAGCATAGAGCTTTTCCTCAAAGTCCACGGACAGGGGGAAGAAGTCCACACCGTCCCGGGGACGGGGGGCGGCGGTGACGGCCACCAGCACGGTGGTGTCGCCATACTTCACCAGGGCGGACGCGTTGGCCAGCTCGGCCACCTTGCCGAACTCCAGGGAGAAGGGGCGGCCGGCGATCTCGGTCTTGTAGATATGGTTGTTAAACTGCTTGTGGGTAATGATGGTTGACATAACGCGGCTCCTTTCAAAGAAAAATGAATGGTGGTCGCGGAGAGACGGCTGCCTTATTTAGCACTTGAAGGCATGTCCGACCCATCGGGCACACGTTCAAACGCTAAGATAGGGCGAGAATCTCTCCGCAAAGGCGGGTTGGGAAAAAGGGGCGGTGCAGTTTTGGCCACACCGCCCCCAAAAACGATACTTACTTACGGATGCCCAGCTTGGCAATGAGGGTACGATACCGCTCGATGTCCTTCTTGGCCAGATAATCCAGCAGCTTGCGGCGCTTACCGATCATCTTGTACAGGCCGCGGCGGCTGTGGTTGTCGTGGATGTGCACCTTCAGGTGCTCGGTCAGCTCGTTGATGCGAGCGGTGAGGATGGCGATCTGGACCTCAGGAGAGCCGGTGTCGGTCTCGTGGGTGCGGTTGGCTTCGATAACAGCAGTCTTTTCGTCCTTGCGGATCATGGGTTGGTTCCACCTTTCTTCGTTTTGCCTCTGACTGAGTGACGGGCGGGTGTATCCCTCGTGTGCAGGCGAAGATCCCGGGACTAAGTCAGGGTAGTATGCGCGCTTCACGCACGTATTATGTAGTATAGCACCAGATCAACAAAATGTAAAGAAGAATTTAGGCGGAGATGAAAAATGATACAGCGCAAAAATCCTCCCTTGAAAAGGGAGGATTTTTGGGGCAGAACGGGTTACTCCAGATTCAGATGCCGGTGGAGCATCCGGATGGTGATGCAGTAGAGAACCCCGGCAAACACCGCGGCGCAGAGAATGAGGCCCCACAGTCCCCCGTGGATGGAAAGGGCGGGGGAGACGGTTACGTCATTGACCAGGGGGAAGAGCAGGTTGGCCCCGACCACGGAGATGATCTCCATGGCAATCTGAATGACGAAGAAGAACACCACGGACAGGAGCATCTTCCGCCGGTCGAAGCTGTGGCCGATGGCCAGGGGGGTGTAAAAGGTCAGGCAGCAGAGGATGCAGCCCACCAGGCACAGGAGGACGAACTCTGCCGTGTAGCCCACCGCGTGGCCCAGCAGGGCCTGGTCGGGCTGGGTGAGGTTGTTCAGAATGGTGGGCAGCAGATCCCCGAGAGCCTGGAAGAAGGCCCGGTCCGCCGCCAGCACCATCACAGCCAGAGCATCCACCACCACGGCCCCCACAAACCACACCAGGGACACCAGCAGCTTGGACCACACCAGCTGGTGGGTGGACACGGGCAGGGTGAACATCACATACCCCTCGTCCGCCAGCAGGTTGGAGCGGAACCGGAGGATCATCAGAATGAAAGCAACCACCGGCACCGCGATGAGAGCCGCCGCGAAGCCCACGGTGATGATGCCGTAGAGCAGGTCCAGGATGTTAAACCCTGACACGGCGATGTGCTGGGTGGCCAGGTCTCCCAGCCGGGAGAGCAGCGCCAGAACCAAAGCGGCCAGATACAGGGGGAGCATTAGCCGGGCGGTGGCCCGGAACTCGTGTTTCATCAGTTTTCTCAGCATCGGTATACCTCCCGGAACAGGGCGTCCACGCTCATGCCCTTCTCCTCCCGGATCTGGTCCACGGAGGACTGGAGGGTGATCTGGCCCTGGTTGATAAAGAGGACCTCGTCCAGCACCGTCTCCACGTCGGCAATGAGATGGGTGGAGATGATCACGGAGGCCTCGGGGTTGTAGTTGCGGATGATGGTGTCCAGGATGTAGTCCCGGGCTGCTGGGTCCACCCCGCCGATGGGCTCATCCAGCAGGTAGAGCTGGGCCTTGCGGCTCATGGCCAGGATCAGCTGGACCTTTTCCCGGTTGCCCTTGGACAGGTGCTTGAGCTTCTGCTTGTTTCCCAGCTCCAGCCGGTCCAGCATCTCCTGGCTCTGCTGCCGCTGAAAGTCGGGGTAGAAGTCCTGGTAAAAGTCCTGCAGCTGTCCCACGGTCATCCACAGGGGCAGGCTGGTGCGCTCGGGCAGGTAAGAGACCAGGCTGTGGCTCTCCTGCCCCGGGGGCAGGCCGTTGATGAGAATTTCCCCGGCGGTGGGGGTGAGCAGGCCGTTGGCCAGCTTGATGAGGGTGGTTTTGCCGCTGCCGTTGGGGCCCAGCAGCCCCACGATGCGGCCGGGCTGGATGGCGAAGGTGACCCCGGCCAGAGCCGCCGTGGGTCCAAACCGCTTCACCAGGCCGTTGCACTCCAGAATGTTCATGTGTCGTTCTCTCCTTCCGTTTGGATCAGGGCTGTAATCTCCTCCCGGGAGAAGCCCAGCTGGGCCATCCCGGACAGAAAGCCCCGGAGCTGTTCCCGGGCCATGTCCTCCCGCAGGGCCTTGATCCGGCCGGCGTCCCCGGTGACAAAGCGGCCGGCGGTGCGCTGGCTGTGGACCAGCCCCTGGCGCTCCATTTCGGTCAGGGCCCGCTGCATGGTGTTGGGGTTGACCCCGGCCTCCCCGGCCAGGTCCCGGACCGAGGGCAGGCGCTCCCCGGGCAGCAGAACGCCGGTGACAATCCGGCGCTGGAGTTGGTCGATGAGCTGGGTGTAGATGGGTGCGTCGCTGCGAAATTCCCAGGGCATCGGAATCCCTCCTTGTCTTATTGTATTAGCTGATTAATACAATAGCACAAAATCCACGTTTGTCAAGGGGGCAGGAAGAAAAATTTTCCGCTCTTTACAACCCTGCCGGAATCCGATACACTGGCGGTAACAAGAAAACACGGAGGTGATCCCATGGAGCTCTTTCGCAAGGCCGCTGTGCTGGAGGCCCAGCCCGGAGAGAAGGACTGGACCCGGGAGCACGGCTATGCCAAGACCAGCCAGTTTCCCTTCCCTGACATTTACCTGCACGAAAAGGTCTCTGCCCTGGCTGCGCAGGATGAGAATCTGCGCCCCTTCCTGGACCAGTGCCTGGGGCGGTTTGTGAACCACGACTACGGCAACATCATTTCCATGGACCAGGTGGAGAACTTCCTCAGCCGGGATATGAACAAGGAGAACACCTGGATGCAGGGGATCTACCCCACGGAAACCTGGGGGAACATCCACCTGGATATTTTCTATGACCTGGCCCTGTTCCACTTAGAGGACGCCGCCCCCCGGGACCTGGCCCTGGCCCAGCGGGACAAGGAGCGGGCTGCCCGATAATCTGCAAAAAAAGACCGGTCCCCGGTGGGGGATCGGTCTTTCTTGTGTAGGTTATTCGTCCCAGTCCAGCTCGCCCTTGTCCAGGATGGCCTTGCCGGTGGTCTGGTTCACCAGGCGGAAGGCGGCCTTGCCGGGGGAGAGCTTCCAGATGTGCAGAGCCACGGGGGTGTCCGGGTAGAGGACGGTTTTCATGGCGGCGTACATCCGCCGGAGCTTCTCCGGGTGGCCGGGGAAGAGGGCGGCGATGGCCAGGCGGCAGACATAGCCGAAGGCGCACAGGTCGTGAACGAAGGGGCCGTTCAGCCCCCGGCTTCTGGCAACAGCGTCGTCCACATGGACCAGGTTGGTGTCCCCGGTGAGGCGGTAGAGCAGGTTCTGGGCGGCGCCGATGTGGTCAGGGCAGATGAGGTCGGGGTCCCGGTCGGGGATGAGGCTGGTCCGCCGGGACAGAGGCTCGCCGCCGTACCCCCCCAGGGTGGGGAAGAGGGTGGTGCACTGGTTGGTGCACAGAAGGGTGCCGCCCTCGTCAAACACCTCCACCTGGGACTGGACCGCCATGCCCCGGCCTTCCCCCCGGTCGTACAGGCCGGTGAGCCGGTCCCGGTAGACGAAGGTGCCCTTCACAGGCTGGATGGGCCGGTGGTAGAAAAATTCATAGTCCAGGTTCACATAGGAGGCCTCCGGCTGGAGCTTCTCCTCCACCAGCACCGGGATGGAGGTGGGCCGGGGGAGCTTGGGGGTGACGTTGACGGTGCCCCAGTAGGGGGTGACGCCGAAGGTGGGGATGGCCTGCATGTCCTTTTCGTAGGTGTATTGGGGTTCGTCGTTGCCCGCGCCCACCGCCAGGGCGTAGAGGGCGCAGTCCCGCCAGTTGTAGGTCATGGTCCGCCATTCGGTGGCAAGGCCGGTGAGCTGTTGGATCTTGTTTTTCATGGAAGGTCCTTCTTTCTCTGTGGTGTGGGGGCAGGCGATTGCCTCACCCGTTCAAAAATTCTTTCAAAGCCTCCAGCCGCTTTTCCGCCACGGCCCGGCCGTGGTCGTAGGCCTTTTGGAGCTTTTCCGGGTCGTGCTCCACCCGGCCCACGTCCAGGGGGGCTTCCGGGCGGAGGACGAAAAGCGCTCCCCGGCGCTCCTTCTCCCGGATGGCGGCGGTGGCCTCGTTGTACTGCTCGTGGCGGCGGGCCATCACCTCCACCACCTTGGGGTACTGCTTGAAGGCCCGGCGCATCAGGGGCAGGGCCTTGTTCTTCTCCTTCACAAAGCCCAGGGGCTGGGTGAGAACCACCACGTTTTTCTGGTAGCGCTCCTCGGCAAAGGCCAAAGGGATGGAGTCGGCAATGCCCCCGTCCAGCAGACGCTGGCCGTCGATCTCCACAATCCGGGAGGCCAGAGGCATGGAGGCGGAGGCCCGGAACCAGTCCAGGTCGGTCTCATCGCCGGTGAGGCAGTTGTGGTACACCGGCTGGCCGGTGGTCACGTCGGTGGCCACCACCCAGAAGTCCATGGGATCCTTCTGGTAGGCCGCAATGTCAAAGGGGTCCAGGCGGTTGGGGATGTCCCGGTAGCAGAACTGGGCGCCGAACAAGTCCCCGGTTTTAATGAGGGAGCGGATGCTGCAATACCGGGGGTCCTTGCAGTAGGCCAGGTTGTACCGGAGGACCCGCCCCGGCTGATGGGACTTGTAGTTGCAGCCAAAGACCGCCCCGGCGGACACGCCCACAGCGCCGTCGTAGGTCAGGCCCTGCTCCATCATCACGTCGATAACGCCGGCGGTGAACAGGCCCCGCATGGCGCCCCCTTCCAGGATCAGCCCTCGTTTCATGGCTTACGTCTCCCCTTCCGCATAAAATCCCCTTTATCCTACCACCAACGTCGGCTTTTGTAAAGAAAGGCGGGGGGCAAATCTTGCCGAAGCCCTTGCCGTGCCGGGGAATTTATGGCATTATGAAGGAGAATATAAACGGGTTTCCCAGAAAGGAGGCGGGGGCGATGCTGTGTAAGGTGCGCTCCCTGGGGGTGCAGGGCATCGCCGGGTATGAGGTCACCGCCGAGTGCGACCTGTCCGGGGGCCTGCCCAACTTCGACATTGTGGGCCTGCCCGACGCGGCGGTGAAGGAGGCCCGGGAGCGGGTGCGCTCCGCCATCAAAAACAGCGGCTATCAGTTCCCCGTGGGGCGGATCACCGTGAACCTGGCCCCGGCCAACCGGAAAAAATCCGGCACCCTGTATGACCTGCCCATTCTGGTGGGCATCCTGGCGGCGGGGGGGCAGCTGGTGTGGGAGGACCCGGACTGCGCCTTTGTGGGGGAACTGTCCCTTTCCGGCACCCTGCGGCCGGTGGTGGGGATGCTCCCCATGGCCCTGGCCGCCCGGGCAACAGGGGTTCAGCGGCTGTATGTCCCCGCAGACAGCGCCCCGGAGGCAACCCTGGCCGAAGGGCTCACCGTCTACCCGGTGGAAACAGTAGAGCAGCTGGCGGACCATCTCACCGGCCGGGTTCCCATCCAGCCCGCCCCCGTGTGGGCGGGGACGGAGGAGGAACTGGACCTGCCGGACTTTTCAGAAGTCCGGGGGCAGGCCCAGGTAAAGCGGGTGCTGGAGATTGCCGCCGCCGGGGGACACAACGTGGCCATGATCGGCCCGCCCGGCTCCGGCAAGAGTATGCTGGCCCGGCGGCTGCCCTCCATCCTGCCCCCCATGTCCCGGCGGGAGGCCCTGGAGGCAACGCAGATTCACTCCGTCATGGGGCTCACTACCAAGGAGCGGCCCCTGCTTCTCAGCCGGCCCTTCCGATCCCCCCACCACACCATCTCCTCGGTGGGGATGGCAGGGGGCGGGTCCCCTTTTCCCAAGCCGGGGGAGATTTCCCTGGCCCACCGGGGGGTTCTGTTTCTGGACGAGCTGCCGGAGTTTCACAAGGACGTGCTGGAGGTTCTGCGCCAGCCCATGGAGGAGGGGGAGATCACCCTGGTCCGGGCGGCCTCGTCGGAGACCTACCCCAGCGACTTTATGCTGGTGTGCGCCATGAACCCCTGCCGGTGCGGGTGGTACGGGCACCCCTCCGGCCGGTGCCGGTGCTCGGCGGCCTCCGTGAAAAAATACCTGGGCAAGCTCTCCGGGCCGCTGCTGGACCGGATCGACCTGTACGCCGAGGTGCCGCCGTTGGAGTTCGGGGATCTGTCGGACCGCAGCCCCGGGGAGTCCTCCGCGGCCATCCGGGAACGGGTGCTGAAGGCCCGGGCCATCCAGCGCCGGCGGTACGGCCCCGACGGCCCCGCCTGCAACGGCGCCATGGGCCAGGAGGAGCTGAAAAACTACTGCGCCCTGGACGAAGCGGGCCAGGCCATCATGAAGGGGGCCTACGAGCACATGGGCCTCACCGCCCGGAGCTACGACCGCATCCTGCGGGTGGCCCGGACCATCGCGGACCTGGACGGGGAGGAGGCCATCGCCTCCTACCACCTGGCCGAAGCCATCCAGTACCGGGAATCGGAGTACTTTCAGCGGTGAGAAGTAGAAAGGTCGCCCTCTCAGTCTTCGGGCCTGCGGGCCCGAATCCAGCTCCCCCAGAGGGGGAGCCAAGGGGGCCGGAGAAACCCTGTACGATGAATCAATAACCAACCACGAAAGGAAACCATACAATATGGGTAAGTATTACAACAAGAACAAAGACCACGTCCCCCCTGCGGGAGAGGAGATCTTCCTGCTGAAAATGGGCGAGATGGTCCTGAAGGGCCTGAACCGCCGGGGGTTTGAGGAGCGGCTCATGGGCAACGCCCGCCGCCGGCTCCAGAAGTACGGCAAGTTCCGCATCTACTCCCGCCAGTCCATTACCTATGTGGAGCCCCAGAGCCTGGACTGCGACCTGGACGGTGCCTTCCAGAGCCTGTCCCAGCTCTTCGGGGTGGTGGGCCTGTCCCGGGCCAAGGCCTGCGAAAAGACTCCCGAGGCCATTGTGGAGACCGCCAAGACCTACCTCTACGACGACCTGATGGAGGCCCGGACCTTTAAGGTGGAGTCCAAGCGGTCGGACAAGTCCTTCCCTCTGTCCTCCATCCAGCTGTCCCAGTATGTGGGGGGCGAGCTGGACGACGCCTTCCCCCACCTGACAGCGGATATGCACACCCCCGACGTGGTGGTCCACGTGGAGGTCCGGGAGTTTGCCGCCTACGTGCACGCCAACCCCACCCCCGGCGCCGGCGGCCTGCCGGTGGGGATGGGGGGCAAGGCGGTGTCTCTGCTCTCCGGGGGCATCGACAGCCCCGTGGCCTCCTGGATGATGGCCAAGCGGGGGGTGGCCCTGGAGATGGTCCACTTTTTCAGCTACCCCTACACCTCTCCCGAGGCCAAGGAAAAGGTGCTGGAGCTGGCCCGGCTGATTACCCCCTGGTGCGGCCGGCTCACGGTCCATGTGGTGCCCTTTACGGAAATTCAGGAGGAGCTGCGCCGCAGCTGCCCCGAGGCCCTGTTTACCCTGCTCATGCGCCGGTTCATGATGCGCATTTCCGAGCGGGTGGCCCAGCGGATCGGGGCTCACGGCCTGGTCACCGGGGAGTCCCTGGGCCAGGTGGCCAGCCAGACCATGGACGCCATGGCGGTGACCAACCAGGTGTGCACCCTGCCGGTGTTCCGTCCCGTGGTGGGCATGGACAAGGAGGAGATCATCCGCATCGCCCGGAAGATCGGCACCTTCGAGACCTCCATCCTCCCCTATGAGGACTGCTGCACCGTCTTTACCCCCCGCCACCCCAAGACCCACCCCACCCTGGAGGAAATCCAGGAGGCCGAGGCTGTGCTGGACATTGAGGGGCTGGTGTCCAAGGCCGTGGACGGCATCGAAAGAGTGGTGCTGGAGCTGTGAGCCATACCGCTGAACTCATTGCCGTGGGCACCGAGCTGCTTCTGGGCAGCATCGCCAACACGGACGCCCAGATGATCTCCCAGGGCCTGTCGGAGCTGGGCATCAACGTCTACTATCACACCGTCGTGGGGGATAACCCCGAGCGGGTCCGCCAGGCGGTGGACATTGCCCGGAACCGGGCGGATATCCTCATCACCACCGGCGGCCTGGGACCTACCTGCGACGACCTGACCAAAGTGGCCATCGCCGAGGCCTTTGGAAAGAAGCTGGTCTTTCACGAGCCCTCCGCCCAGCGCATCCGGGACCGGTTTGCCGCCATGGAGCGGCCGGTGACGGAGAACAACTACCAGCAGGCCATGCTCCCCGAGGGGTGCACGGTTCTGGACAACGACTGGGGCACCGCCCCCGGGGTGGCCTTTGAGGCGGACGGCACCCATGTGATCATGCTCCCCGGCCCGCCCCGGGAGTGCGAAATGATGTTCCGCCACCGGGCCATGCCCTACCTGCAAGCCCTCTCCGACGGGGTCATCGCCTCCCGGACGGTGAAGACCTTCGGCATCGGGGAGTCCGCCGCTGAGGCCCTGCTCCGGGACCTGATGAATGCGCTGCACAACCCCACCCTCGCCCCCTACGCCAAGCCCACAGGCACCGAACTGCGCATCACCGCTCACGCGCCTACCCGGGAGGAGGCTCTGGCCCTCATCGCCCCGGTGGAGCAGCAGGTGAAGGAGATTTTGGGAGACCGGGTCATCGGCGTGGATGTGAACTCCCTGGAGGAGGTCTGTCTGGCCCTTCTCAAGGAAAAGGGCCTCACCCTGGGCACCGCCGAGTCCTGCACCGGCGGGCTCATTGCCAAGCTCATTACCGATCTGCCCGGGTCCTCTGCGGTGCTGAAGGGCGGGGTGGTCAGCTATACGGATTCCGTTAAGGCCGGGGTGCTGGGGGTTCCCCAGGACCTGCTGGACCAGTACGGTGCCGTGTCCCCCCAGGTGGCGGAGGCCATGGCCCGGGGCGCCAAACAGGTTCTGGGCTGCGACATTGCCGTGTCCGCCACCGGCATCGCCGGGCCGGATTCTGACGACCGGGGCAACCCGGTGGGTCTGGTCTACCTGGGTCTTGCCTATGAGGACCAGTGCGTGGTGAAGGAGTTTCACGCCGGCAAGGTGGCCCGGGAGCGGGTGCGCCGCATGTCCGCCCACACCGCCCTGGACCTGGTCCGGCGGTATCTCACCGGGCTTCTGTAACCAATTAACCCGCGCCGGAGCAGTCTGCCCCAGCGCGGGTTTTGTGTGAAACCCTGCGAATTTTGCGTGTCATGCGCAGGTTTCCGTGCTGATATACATGTAGCGCGTGAAAACGCGGGAAAGGATGTGGAACGGATGGGAAAACGGCTGTGCGTCCTGCTGCTCAGCGTGATGATGCTGTGCCTCTCTGTGCCGGCTCAGGCAGCGCAAACAACGGATTACTTGGACCACTGGGCCAAAGAGGAAATCCAGACGGCCCTTCAGGCGGGCTGGGTCAGCGGCTACCCGGACGGGTCCTTCCGGCCGGAGGAGACCATCACCCGGGCGGAGTTTACCCGGATGCTCCTGGCGGCCTTCCGCCTGACCCCGGACAGCGAGACGGTTCAGTTTATGGCGAATCACAGCCAGCCCCAGACGCCTCTGGAGGATATGCAGGGCCACTGGCTGGCGGACCAGGGCTGGCTCCAGGCGGCCCTGGTTTCGGGGCTGGTGGTGTCCGATGACTACAACGAGCACTGCTTTCGGCCGGAAAAGCCGGTGAGCCGCCGGGAGATCGCCCTGATGACCGTCCGGGCCATGGGCCTGGTCTATCCCGCCCAGACTCGGGACCAGCCGTTGGAGGTGGCCGACAGGGAGGAAATCCCCCAGTGGGTCCGGGGCTATATCCGCTTAGGCCTGGAGGCGGGGGCCCTCACCGGCTACCCGGACGGAACCTTCCGCCATGAGGGCACCGCCACCCGGGGGGAGGCGGCAGCCATGGTAGCCCGGGCCGTACAGTGTGCCCAGGAGGGGGCAGACGAAACCATCCGGGTGGTTCTGCGCTTTCACCACGCTTACGATAAGCGGCAGGACCAGAAGCTCACCCTGAAGAACGTCCCCGTCCAGGTGGCGGACGGGCAGATCTATGTGCCCGCCCGGGCGGTGTTCACCGGCTGGAACACCCTGCGGCAGAAAGCCTATGGGCTGGCCCCCAGCGAGCTGTCCGCCCGGTGGGACCCCATCCGGCAGACCATCGCCTTTGACCACCAACTGGAGTGGATGTTCCAGGCGGGCAATGCCGACTATGAGGACCAGGGGTACTGGACAGGAATCCAGCCGGGCCGCTGGCAGCTGCCCGCCCCGGCCCGGTTTTTGTATGGGGAGATCATGATCCCCGTGTACAGTCAGACGGGGGACGGGACTTACAGCTACTGGTGCCAGCCGGACGCCTGGCAGTGGTACACGAACACCCTGCGGCTGGACCTGACCGCCCCCTATGAGCCCCTTTTATAACCGAGAATTTACGACGGTGTGTGCACGGTGAGGGACTCCAGGGAGGCGCCCCCGGCCCGCTGGGCGCAGTAGCTGTCGGTGCAGGCCCGGTAGGCGTCGAACCGCTGCCGGGCGGCGGCCGGGTCCCCGTAGACCTTCCAGCAGCCGCTGCACTTGCAGTGCTTCCCCTGGTGTTCGATGAAGCCCCGCACATCCTCCGGGGGATAGCTTAAAAACAGGCCGATCTCATGGGGAAACTTCTCCCGGGCTCGCAGCCGCCGGGTAAGCTCCCGCAGGCAGGACTGCTGGGCCAGGTCCTGATACCCCGCCTGGCGGAGCAGCTGCCGGGCTTCCCGGCAGGCCAGATCACGGTCCAGCCGGGCTGGGCGGAAGAGGTAGAGCAGCGCCTTGCCCTCATCCAGCCGCAGGGGCAGCAGGCGAAGCCCCCGGGGCACCAGCACTTGGTTGATCTCCCGCAGGTCCCGCAGCAGGGCGGGCTTGGCAGAGAAGGCGCAGGGAAAGAGATTGCCGGTTTTCAGATCTGCCAGGGTGGGCGCTCCGTGCCGGATGACATAATCCACAGACATGGCGTGTCCCCCTTTTATTATACAGCGTGGGTTTCCAGCACCGCCCGGAGCCCGGCGATGGAGCTGGAATGGGAGCGGGCCACCACCGTGGGCAGACCCTTGGTTTCCCGCAGGGCACAGCGGACCATTTTGTGGGAGATGGTGTCGGTGAAGAGCACCAGCAGGTCCGGGCTGCCCAGCCGGTTTTTCAGGGTGCCCCCCATTTTGGGGATTACCTTGGCTGTGCAGTGATAGTCCTGGCACAGCTGCTTGTACTGGCGGATCATGCATTCGTTTCCGCCCAGGATGACAACACTCATAAGGGACTCCTTTCTTTGGTTAGTCTTTGCTAACTTTTGGGGCGGCAAAACGCGTCCACAGGGACGCGTCCACCCGCAGCTGACGGTAGTATATGAAGAAAAAGGAAAGATCTTCAAAACGGGAAGAGGAAATGGTTTCCTTTTGAGGTTAGCCTAAGCTAACTAAAGGGAGTATAGCACATCCTTCTCCTCCCGTCAAGAAAAATCTGCCGGAAAACCCGGCTTTTCCGGCCCCTTCGGCGTGGTTTTTTCGGAGGAAAAACCCAGGGGAACAGAGACGAAAATTTAAGAAAAATTTAATTGACATTTCATAAAGAAGTTGTACAATAGAAGAACTATATAAGGGAAAGTCTGGAAAAGCCGACCAAATGTTCCGGCGCGGAGGAAGGACGCGTCCGAGGCAGTTTCCTCGGTTTTCCGGGCCACGCTGCGATGCTTGCCCGGCAGAGTTTCTTGCCTCTGCCGCCGTCTGTGCGCCCCTGTTGGGACGCAACAAAAGGAAAAGGGTTGGAAAATCAATATGAAGCTCATCTTGATCATCAACATCATAGTGGCGGCCATCTTTTTCTGCTGCTATGCCTATCAGCTGTACTTTTTAGCGGTACCGTTCACAAAAAAACAGGAACCCCATAAGCCTGTCACACCCCACCGGTTCGCCATCCTCATCTGCGCCCGGAACGAAGAGGCGGTCATCGCGGATCTGCTGCAAAGCATCCGCCAGCAAACCTATGACCAGAGCCTCATCACCACCTTCGTCATGGCGGATAACTGCACCGACCGGACAGCGGAGATCGCCCGGGCCGAGGGAGCGGTGGTATACACCCGGTTCAACAAGAACCTGGTGGGCAAGGGGTACGCCCTGGAGCAGCTGCTCCTGCACATTCAGGAGGACTATCCCCGGACCTTCGACGGGTTTCTGGTCTTTGACGCGGACAACGTGCTGGACTGCCGCTTCGTGGAGGCCATGAACCAGTCCTTCTGCGACGGGTACGAGGTCCTCACCAGCTACCGCAACTCCAAGAACTACGGGGACAACTGGATCTCCGCCGGGTACGCCCTGTGGTTTATCCGGGAGTCCCGCTACCTGAACAACTCCCGGATGCTTCTGGGCACCAGCTGCGCTGTGTCCGGCACAGGATTCTTCTTCAGCCGGGAGGTGCTGGAGAGCACCGGCGGCTGGAAGTTCCACCTGCTCACCGAGGACATCGAGTTTTCCGTCCACCACATTCTCCAGGGCCGGAAGATCGGCTTCTGCGCCGAGGCTATCCTTTACGACGAGCAGCCGGTGACCTTCCGCCAGTCCTGGCGGCAGCGGCTGCGCTGGGCCAAGGGGTTCCTTCAGGTCTTCCACAAGTACGGAGCCGGTCTGGTGAAGGGGGCAACCCGGGGCAGCTTCTCCTGCTACGACATGAGCATGACCGTCATGCCCGCCTTTGTTCTCTCAGTGGGTCTCATTGCCGCCTACATTATCGCCGGTGCGGTGACCACGGCAGAAGGGCTGTCCTTCCTGCCCTGCCTGGTCTACATAGCCCGCACGGTTTTTGGAATGTATCTCACCCTGTATATCATCGGCCTGTTTACCACGGTGACCGAGTGGGAGCAGATCCACACCACCACGGCCAAAAAGATCCTGTACACCTTTACCTTCCCCCTGTTCATGCTGACCTACATCCCCATCTCCCTGGAGGCTCTGTTTGCCAAGGTTCAGTGGAAACCCATCGAGCACCACCGGGCGGACCGGAAGGTGCTGGAGACAGCCGCGGGAAGAAAATAACCCATTCCGTCCCCCGCCGGGTCCCGGCGGGGGACCGCTTGCGTTGTGGGTTTCCAAATAAGAAAGGAGCGTGCCCCTATGGCGCTGCCCAAGCTCCGCTGGCGGGACCCGGTGTTCTGGTCCACGGCCCTGCGCCTGGCCCTGCCGGTGGCGATCCAGAATCTGCTCATCAGCTCCTTCGCCCTGGTGGACACCCTGATGGTGGGCCAGCTGGGAGACGTGCCCCTGTCGGCCATCGGAATGGCCACCCAGTGGGCCTGGTTTCTGAATATCTGCCAGTTCGGCTTCTGCTCCGGGGCCACCCTGTTTTACGCCCAGTACTGGGGGGTCCGGGACGTGAAGGGCATCCACCGGGTGTTCGGTATCGCCATGACGGCGGTGGCCGTTATCTCCCTGGTCTTTACCGCCGTCTGCTGCTTTGCCCCCCAGTGGGCCATCTCCCTGTTTAACCGCACCCCGGCGGTGGTGGAGCAGGGGGCGGCCTATCTGCGCATTGCCGGCTGGTCCTTCCTGGCTCAGATGGCCGTGAGCATGATTGGGGCGCTGCTCCGGTCCACCGGCCGGGTGAAGCTGCCCATGTTTACCGCCTGCCTCACCACCGCCATTAACCTGGTGCTGGACTACGGCCTGATCTTCGGCAAGCTGGGCTTTCCCGCTCTGGGCATCGCCGGGGCGGCCTGGGCCACCGCCATCTCCGCCTGGGCGGGGCTTGTCTTTCTGGTGGCGGTGTCCGCTGTCCAGAAAAATATCCTCATCGGCCCCATCCGGGAGTTCTTCGACTTCCGGCTCGCCTCCCTGGCGGCCTATTTCAAAAAGGCCAACCCGGTGGTGGTCAACGAGGTGGCCTGGGGCCTGGGCACGGTGGTGCTGAACCTGATCTACTCCAACCTGGGCTATGAGTATTACGCGGCGGTGACCATCGTGCGCACCTTTGAAAACCTGGCCTTCGCCCTGCTCATCGGCCTGTGCTCCGCCTGCGCCATCATGGTGGGCAACTCCGTGGGGGCCGGGGATATTGAGCAGGGGGTGGCCCAGTCCCGCCGGTTTGTGGTGATGGAGCCTGCCCTGGCCATCTGCCTGGGGGGCGTGCTCATCGCCGCCAGACGGCCTCTCATCCACCTGTTCAACACTGGCGGTGCCCTGTCGGAGGTGACCTACGCCAGCGCGGTGATTATCCTGATCCTCTACAGCGGCCACATGATTACCCGGAACATCCCCTATATTACCATTGTGGGCATCTACCGGGCGGGGGGCGACACCGCCACCGGGGTAAAATACGACATGGGCTGCCTGTGGCTGCTGTCTATCCCGGTGACCTTCTTGTCGGCCTATGTGTTCAAGCTGCCCTTCCCGGTGGTCTATGCGCTGATGCTCATGTCGGAGGACTATGTGAAAACCTGGCTTTGCATCCGCCACTTTAAGTCCTGGCGGTGGCTCATGCCGGTGACCGAGGAGGGGCGCACCGCCCTGGCGGACTGGAAAGCGGCCCACAACATCGTTTAATTTAAAGGAGGAGGCTTTTTATGGACCTGACCGGAAAGCACTACACCTGGTTTCAGAACCGGGACTGCGAATACTTCCCCTGCCACAAGGACGTGAAGGAGGAGGAGTTTAACTGCCTGTTCTGCTACTGCCCCCTCTACCGGGCGCCCCACTGCGGCGGTGGCTTCGTCATGCGCAACGGGGTGAAGGACTGCTCCTACTGCCTGCTCCCCCACAACGGGGCGGAGAGCTATGCCTACATTGCGGCCAAGCTCCGGGAGGAGAAGCTCTTCCCCAGGAAAGAGGACTGACTGCGGCGGGGTGTTTTTCCGAAAGACCGGGAGAAACACCCCCGCTATTTGTACAGTTTTTCGCGGATTTCCCATTGACAAACCCTGGTTCCATCGGGTATTCTTTAAACAGTACAATTTGATATCGACACGCAATGAAGGGAATATGCCTTTTGTGTCTCCATCCCAGAGAGCGGCCGTCTGGTGCAAGGCCGTATGGAGCCGGCTGGCGTCTCACCCCGGAGCGTGAGCTATTTGAGTGGGCGTTGTTGGACGCCAATAAGAGTGGTACCGCGGAGAAGGATCAGGTCTTCGTCTCTTTGGATATGGAAGAATCCAAACAGACGGAGCTTTTTTTGTCCGTTTTCCGGCGGTTTCAGGATAGGAAGGAAAGGAACGTGACCTGCAATGAAAAACTTTGACAAGTACCAGCCCGGGTACTACATGCCCCCGGAAACCTGCATGGACTGGGCCAGGAAGGAGCGCCTCACCCAGGCTCCTGACTGGTGCAGCGTGGACCTGAGGGACGGCAACCAGGCCCTCATCACCCCCATGAACCTGGAGGAGAAGCTGGCCTTTTACAACTTCCTGCTGGAAGTGGGCTTCAAAGAGATCGAGGTGGGCTTCCCCGCCGCCTCGGAGACCGAGTATGAGTTCCTGCGCACCATCATTGAGGAGAACCTGATCCCCGACGACGTGTCCATCCAGGTGCTCACCCAGTCCCGCCCCCACATCATAAAAAAGACCTTCGACGCCATCAAGGGCGCCAAGAACGTGGTGGTCCACCTGTATAACTCCACCTCCTTCGCCCAGCGGCAGCAGGTTTTCCGCATGAGCGAGGACGAGATCGTGGACATCGCCATTGAGGGGGCCAAGGCCTTCAACGAGTACGCCGAGAAGATGCCCGAGACCAACTTCCGCTTTGAGTACTCCCCCGAGAGCTTCACCGGCACCGAGATGGAGTTTGCCCTGCGCATCTGCAACGCGGTGATCGACGTGTGGAAGCCCCGTCCCGACCGGAAGGTGATCATCAACCTGCCCTCCACCGTTGAGATGTCCATGCCTCACGTGTACGCCCAGCAGATTGAGTACATGAGCAAGCACCTCCACGACCGGGAGAACGTGATCATCTCCATCCACCCCCACAACGACCGGGGCACCGCCGTGGCAGCCGGCGAGCTGGCATTGCTGGCCGGCGGACAGCGGATTGAGGGCACCCTCTTCGGCAACGGCGAGCGCACCGGCAACGTGGACATCGTCACCATGGCCATGAACCTGTACACCCACGGGGTGGACCCCAAGCTGGACTTCTCCGACATGCCCAAGACCGTGGAGTTCTATGAAAAGCTCACCGGCATGTCCGTGGGCTACCGCCAGCCCTACTCCGGCCACCTGGTCTTCGCCGCCTTCTCCGGCTCCCATCAGGACGCCATCTCCAAGGGCATGAAGTTCCGGGAGGAGCGGGGTGAGAAGCGCTGGACCGTCCCCTACCTGCCCCTGGACCCCCACGACGTCAACCGGGAGTATGAGACCGACGTGATCCGCATCAACAGCCAGTCCGGCAAGGGCGGCATCTCCTACATTCTGGAGCACAACTTCGGCTATGAGCTGCCCAAGGAAATGGCCGCCGAGGTGGGCTACTTCATCAAGGGGATCTCCGACCACGCCCACAAGGAGCTCACCCCCAGCGAGATCGTGGTGGCCTTCCAGCACGAGTACCAGAACAAGGACCTGCCCATCGCCATCCAGGACATCTCCTGGATCCGGGAGAGCGGCTCCACCATTGCCGACGTGACCCTGGCCATCAACAACCAGGAGTACTACTTAAGCGCCCGGGGCAACGGCCCGCTGGACGCAGTGAGCAACGTGCTGAAGATCGCAAACCCCGACATCAACTACAAGTTCATCGACTACGAGGAGCACGCACTCCAGACCGACTCGGACTCCATGGCCTCCGCCTATGTGGTCATTGCCGACGAGGAGGGCAACCACTACTGGGGCGTGGGCGTGGACAACGACATCACCATGGCCTCTGTGTACGCCCTGGTCACCGCCATCAACCGGGAGAATAAGGTCAAGCAGTTTATCCCCACGGAAGAGTAAACCAACAATGCCTTGGCTCCCCCAGAGGGGGAGCCAGGGAGCAGAAAAGAAACCGATACACCAATATATAAGAGGAGGGATTCCCCATGGGAATGACAATGACACAAAAGATCCTCGCCGCCCACGCCGGGCTGCCGGAGGTCAAGGCCGGGCAGCTCATCCGGGCCAAGCTGGATATGGTCCTGGGCAACGACATTACCTCGCCCGTGGCTATCCGGGAGTTTGACAAGCAGGGGTTCACCGGCGTCTTTGACAAGAGCAGAATCTCCATGGTCATGGACCACTTCACCCCCAACAAGGACATTAAGGCCGCCGAGCAGTGCCTCCAGTGCCGCACCTTCGCCCAGCGGTTTGACATTGACAACTTCTACGACGTGGGCCAGATGGGTGTGGAGCACGCCCTGCTGCCGGAAAAGGGCCTGGTAGCCGCCGGTGAGTGCATCATCGGCGCCGACTCCCACACCTGCACCTACGGCGCTCTGGGCGCCTTCTCCACCGGCGTGGGTTCCACCGACATGGCCGCCGGCATGGCCACCGGCGAAACCTGGTTCAAGGTTCCCGAGGCCATCAAGGTTCACCTCACCGGCAAGCTCCAGCCCCGGGTCAGCGGCAAGGACGTGATCCTCCATCTGATCGGCCTCATCGGCGTGGACGGCGCTCTGTACCAGAGCCTGGAGTACTGCGGCGAGGGCGTTGCCTCCCTGTCCATGGACGACCGCCTGTGCATCTCCAACATGGCCATCGAGGCCGGCGCCAAGAACGGCATCTTCCCTGTGGACGACGTGACCATCGCCTTCATGAAGGACCGGGTAAACCGTCCCTACACCATCTACGAGGCCGATCCCGACGCAGAGTATTCCCGCACCGTGGAAATTAACCTGAGTGA
Source organism: Clostridiales bacterium (assembly GCA_004551945.1). Classification (GTDB taxonomy): domain Bacteria; phylum Bacillota; class Clostridia; order Oscillospirales; family Oscillospiraceae; genus Evtepia. The sequence goes on from SFPN01000007.1 coordinate 46,587, forward strand.
GATTGAGCCTACGGTCTCCTATCCCCACCTGCCCGAAAATGCCCGTCCCATCTCCCAGGTGGAGGACATTAAGATCAACCAGGTCATCATCGGCTCCTGCACCAACGGCCGCCTGGAGGACATGGCCGTGGCCGCTGAGATTCTCAAGGGCAAGAAGGTGGCCGACCACGTCCGCTGTATCGTGATCCCCGCCACCCAGCAGGTCTTCCAGGACTGCATCGACAAGGGGTACCTGACCACCTTCATCCAGGCCGGCTGCGCCGTCTCCACCCCCACCTGCGGCCCCTGCCTGGGCGGCCACATGGGCGTCATGGCCAACGGCGAGAAGTGCGTGGCCACCACCAACCGCAACTTCGTGGGCCGTATGGGCGGCATCACTTCCGAGATCTACCTCGCAAGTCCCGCCGTCGCCGCCGCTTCTGCTATCGCCGGCAAGATTGCCGATCCTCGGGAGGTATAAGAACTATGAATGCAAAAGGTTTCGTACATAAGTATGGGGACAACGTGGACACCGACGTGATCATCCCCGCCCGCTACCTGAACATTGCCGACAAGAAGGAGCTTGCCACCCACTGCATGGAGGACATCGACACCAACTTCGTCAAGGTGGTGAAGGGCGGCGACGTGATGGTGGGCGGCTTTAACTTCGGCTGCGGCTCCTCCCGGGAGCACGCCCCCATGGTCATCAAGGAGTCCGGCATCTCCTGCGTCATCGCCAAGACCTTCGCCCGGATCTTCTACCGCAACGCCATCAACATCGGCCTTGCCATCCTGGAGTGCCCCGAGGCCAGCGAGAAGATCGAGGCCGGGGACGAGGTGGCCATCGACTTTGACACCGGCGTCATCACCAACGTTACCAAGGGTGAGACCTACCAGGCCAATCCCTTCCCTGACTTCATCAAGGAAATCATCCAGGCTGGCGGCCTCATGGCTTCCATCAAGAGCAGACAGGAGGGCTGAGGGTCATGGAGTTTAAACTTGCTGTGATTCCCGGCGACGGCATCGGCCCCGACATTGTGGAGCAGGCCGTCCTGGTTCTGGAGAAGGTAGGGGAGAAGTTCGGCCACACCTTCCACTGCCAGACCGTTCTGGCCGGCGGCGCTGCCATCGACGCTACCGGCGGCTGCCTGCCTCAGGAGACCATCGACATCTGCAAGGCTGCCGATGCCGTGCTGCTGGGTGCTGTGGGCGGCCCCAAGTGGGACAATCTCCCCGGCGGCGAGCGTCCCGAGCGGGCTCTGCTGGGCCTGCGCAAGGAGCTGGGCCTGTTTGCCAACCTGCGCCCTGCCGTGATCTTTGAGGAGCTGGCAGGAGCCTCCCCCTTAAAGCCGGAAATCCTCTCCGGCGGCCTGGACATCGTGGTGGTCCGGGAGCTTACCGGCGGCATCTACTTCGGCGAGCGGGGCACCAAGGACACCGACCTGGGCCCTGCTGCCTACGACGTGGAGATGTACGCTGAGGAGGAGGTCCGCCGCATCGCCAAGGTGGCCTTCGACATGGCCATGAAGCGGAACAAGCACGTCACCAGCGTGGACAAGGCCAATGTGCTGGAGTCCTCCCGCCTGTGGCGGCGTGTGGTGGCCGAGGTAGGCAAGGACTACCCGGAAGTTACGCTCGATAACCTCTACGTGGACAATGCCGCCATGCAGCTGGTGCGCAACCCCCGGCAGTTTGACGTGATCGTCACCAGCAACATCTTCGGGGACATCCTCTCCGACGAGGCCAGCCAGATCACCGGCTCCATCGGCATGCTGCCCTCTGCCTCCCTGGCCAAGGGCAACTTCGGCATGTACGAGCCCATCCACGGCTCCGCCCCGGACATTGCCGGTCAGGACAAGGCAAACCCCACCGCCACCATCCTGTCCGTGGGCATGATGCTCCGGTACACCTTCGGCCTGGGGGCCGAGGCCGACGCCATCGACAACGCCGTGAAGGCAGTTCTGGCCAAGGGCTACCGCACCCCCGACCTGTACACCGGCGAGGGTACCCTGGTGGGCACCGCCGAAATGGGCCGCCGGATTGCGGAAGAGATTTAAGACAATACTAAGGGCCTCGCTGGAGCACGCCTCCGGCGGGGCCTTTTTGCGTCGTACCGGTACGACGAGATCATCCCAGGATAACACCTCTCAGTCAGCTTCGCTGACAGCTCCCCTCTAAAGGGGAGCCAAGGGGTTCGGGAAACCCTCAGCGTTTGTTCGCAGGGGCGCTTCATGAAGCGCCCGCACCCGAAGGGTACCTGACCAAGTCAGGCGCGCCCCGCCGGAGGCGCCGCGCCGCCGCCAGGCCGGAAATCCCCCCCTGCTGTGGGCCAGAACCCACAATCCAAGGGGCGGATTTTCCGGGAATCTTATTCTAAATTCCCCTTGACGAGGTAGGAAAACCGTGCTACACTTGTGGCCAGCAAGAAGAAGGGATGGGTCTTTCTTATGAAGAAGCAGACCATCAACATGAACAGCGCATTCTACTTTACCTACTATTACTTTATTAACTCCAAGAGAATAAAGTAATGGTAATTTGTGCTGGATAAAATACCAAGATTCCTTCTTCCTGGCGGGAAGAAAATCAAGCGCCACACAGATTCCAATCTGTGAGGCGCTTTTATTTTTTCAAATGAGCATACGTCTCGAGAATCAATGGATGGATGAAAGGAGAACTTCATTATGATCGCAGTATTAAAGCATGGCGCTTCCCCTGAGCGCACCGAGCACCTCATCAACTGGCTGAAAGAGCAGAACCTGGGCGTTCACGTCTCCCAGGGTGAATATCAGACCGTTCTGGGCCTCATCGGCAACACCTCCAAGGTGGATATGGAGATGCTCCAGAGTCTGGACATCGTGGAGTCCGTCACCCGGGTGTCTGACCCCTTCAAGGCCGTGAACCGGAAGTTCCACCCTGACGACACCGTCATCCGGGTGGGGGACGCTGCCATCGGCGGCGGCAACTTCGCCCTCATCGCCGGCCCCTGCTCCGTGGAGAACGAGGCCCAGATCACCTTCGTGGCAGACCAGGTGAAGAAGGCCGGCGCCACCTTCCTCCGGGGCGGCGCCTTCAAGCCCCGCACCTCCCCCTATGACTTCCAGGGCCTGGGCGCCGAGGGCATCCGCCTGCTGCTGGAGGCCAAGAAGGCCACCGGCCTGCCCATTGTCACCGAGCTCATGGACATCCGCAACATCGACCTGTTTGAAGAGGTGGACGTGATCCAGGTGGGCGCCCGGAACACCCAGAACTTCGACATGCTCAAGGAGCTGGGCAAGACCCAGAAGCCCATCCTCTTAAAGCGCGGCCTGGCCGGCACCATCAAGGAGCTGCTCATGAGCGCCGAATACATCATGGCCAACGGCAACGAGAACGTGATCCTCTGCGAGCGGGGCATCCGCACCTATGAGTCCACCTACACCCGGAACACCCTGGACCTGTCCGCTGTGCCCGTTCTGAAGAGCCTGACCCACCTGCCCGTGGTGGTGGACCCCAGCCACGCCACCGGCCACACCTACCTGGTGGAGCCCATGGCCATGGCCGCCGCCGCCGCCGGGGCCGACGCCATTATGATCGAGGTCCACAACGACCCGCCCCACGCCCTGTGCGACGGCGCGCAGTCCCTCACCCCCGATGAATTCGCCCGCACCGCGAAGAAAATCTTCAAAATCCGGGAGGCGATGGAAGGATGACAGTCGGCATCATCGGCCTGGGCCTTATCGGAGGCTCCCTGGCCAAGGCGTACCGCCGGGACGCGTCCATCACCGTCCTGGGTATGGACGCAGATCACTCCATTCTGGAGTTTGCCCAGCTGGCGGAGGCCATTCACGGCCCCCTTACCGATGAAAACTTGAAAACCGTGGACCTGCTGCTGCTGGCCACCTACCCCGAGGCGGTGGTGGAGCACATGGAGCGGCTGGCCCCCCTGCTGGACAAGCACACCATGGTCATCGACTGCGCCGGCGCCAAGGCCCGGGTGTGCGAGGGGGTTTTCCCCCTGGCGGAGAAGTATGGCTTCCGGTTCCTGGGCGGCCACCCCATGGCGGGCACCCACCACTCCGGCTTCAAGTACAGCCGGGCCGACCTCTTTGACGGGGCTCCCATGGTGATCGTGCCCCCCAACTTCGACGACATCCGCCTGCTGGACGAGGCCAAGCACCTGCTGGCCCCGGTGGGCTTCGGCCGGATCTCCATCACCACCGCCCAGGAGCACGACAGGCGCATCGCCTTCACCTCCCAGCTGGCCCATGTGGTATCCAACGCCTATATCAAGAGCCCCACGGCCCGGGTGCACGACGGCTTCTCCGCCGGCAGCTACAAGGACCTGACCCGGGTGGCCTGGCTGAACCCGGAGATGTGGACGGAGCTCTTCCTGGAAAACAAGGAGCACCTGCTCTTTGAGCTGGACACCCTCATCAGCAGCCTGGAGGCCTATCAGAAGGCCCTGCGGGAGGAGGACAGCGAGACCCTCCGCCAGCTGCTGGACGACGGCCGCAGAATCAAAGAGGAGGTGGACGGGCATTGACCACCGTTTCCGTTCGGGCTTCCCGGTCCTATGAAGTGAAGGTGGGCCGGGGCCTGCTGGACACCCTGGGGGCCGAAGCCGCCGCTTTGCTGAAGGGCCGGACCGCCGCCATCGTGTCGGACAGCAACGTGGCGCCCCTCTACCTGGACAGGACGAAGGCCAGCCTGGAGCAGGCGGGCTTTCAGGTCTGTTCCTTCGTGTTCCCCGCCGGGGAAGGCTCCAAAAACGGTCAGACCTACTTAGACCTGCTGGAATTTCTGGCGGAGCACCAGATCACCCGGTCCGACGGCCTGGTGGCTCTGGGCGGCGGCGTGGTGGGGGACCTCACCGGCTTTGCCGCCGCCACCTTCCTGCGGGGAGTGGATTTTATCCAGATTCCCACCACCCTGCTGGCGGCGGTGGACGCCTCCGTGGGGGGTAAAACCGCCATTGACCTGAAAAACGGCAAGAACCTGGCCGGGGCGTTCTATCAGCCCCGCCTGGTTCTCTGCGACCTGGACACCTTGGACACCCTCCCGGCGGAGACCTTCGCCGACGGCTGCGCCGAGGTGATCAAATACGGCATGATCGGGGACCCTGGCCTTCTGGACCTGCTGGAGACCACGGATTTCAAGAAGGACCCGGAGGAGATCGTGGCCCGGTGTGTGGCCCAGAAGCGGGACCTGGTGGAGCAGGACGAGTTTGACACCGGGGCCCGGCAGCTGCTGAACCTGGGCCACACTATCGGTCACGGCATTGAGGCGTGCAGCGGCTACCAGCTCTCCCACGGCAAGGCGGTGGCCATCGGCATGACCCTCATCACCCGGGCGGCGGTGTCCTTCGGCCTGTGCCCGGCGGAGGCCCTGCCCCGGCTTCAGAGCCTGCTGAAGAAGTACCGCCTGCCTGACGCCACGGAGTACGGGGCCCAGGCGCTGTATGAAAAGACCCTGTCCGACAAGAAGCGCACCGGCAGCACCATCCGCCTGGTGGTTCCCACCGCCTGGGGCAGGAGCCAGCTGCATCAGGTGGCCGTTCCGGACCTGTTACAATGGATCGAGAAAGGGCTGAGCCTATGACTGTCACCATCCAGCCGGGCCCTGTTTCCGGCACCCTGGCCGCCATCCCCTCCAAGTCCGCCGCCCACCGGCTGCTGATCTGCGCCGCCCTGGGGGACCGGCCCGCCTTCGTGGTCTGCGACAAGGAGTCCCAGGACATTGCCGCCACCATCCGGTGCCTCACCGGCCTGGGGGCGGAGATTCACCGGGAGGGGGAGGCCTACCGGGTCACCCCCATTCGCCGGGATCAGATCCCCAACCCCTGCGCCTTAGACTGCGGGGAGAGCGGCTCCACCCTTCGCTTTCTTCTGCCCGTGGTCTGCGCTCTGGGGGCGACCGGGACCTTCCACATGGCCGGCCGGCTGGCCCACCGGCCCATGGAGCCCCTGGCCACCCAGTTAAGAGAACACGGCTGCACCATTACCCCCCGGCCGGAGGAGAACCAGATGGACGTATCTGGTGTGCTCACCCCCGGCCGGTTCGTCCTGCCCGGAAATGTGTCCTCTCAGTTTATCTCCGGCCTGCTCTTCGCCCTGCCCCTGCTGGGGGAGACCAGCCGCCTGACCGTTGAGGGGAACGTAGAGTCCAAGGGATACATTGACCTGACCCTCCGGGCGCTGTCCGACTTCGGCGTGGTCCCCGAGACCCTGCCGGAGGGCTGGAGCATCCCCCCGGTGGGCTATCACGGCCCTGAAACCGTGCAGGTGGAGGGGGACTGGTCCAACGCTGCCCCCTGGCTGTGCATGGGGGTTATGGGAGGTGAGGGCGTGACCGTCACCGGCATGGACCCGGATTCCCTCCAGGGGGACAAGGCCGTCTGTGAGGTTCTGGCCCGGATGGGCGGCCGCATCCGCCGGGACGGAGGCGACTACACCGCCCGGCCTGGCCAGCTGACCCCCACGGTGATCGACGCCCGGAACATCCCTGACCTGGTGCCCGTTCTGGCGGCTGCCGCCGCTGCGGCCCCGGGAGAGACCTGCATCGTGGGAGCTGCCCGCCTGCGGCTGAAGGAGTCTGACCGGCTGGTGACCACCGCCCAAACCTTGAATGCTCTGGGCGGACAGGTGGAGGAGACCGAGGACGGCCTCATCATCCACGGCCGGGAAACCCTTGCCGGCGGCACCGTGGACGCCCAGGGGGATCACCGCATCGCCATGGCGGCGGCGGTGGCCTCAGTGGCTTGCGAAAGCCCGGTGACCGTCACCGGCGCTCAGGCGGTGGACAAGTCCTACCCCACCTTCTGGCAGGAGCTGAGAGGGCTGGGAAAGAGCGTGGAGGAAAACGAGTAAGGGGAGCCAAGGTGCCTTACAAAACCTTGCAGATCACCCTTGACGTACCGCCCAATACAGATATAATAAAGATACTTCAATATAATCGAGGACGCAGCTATGAGCAGTATCTATCACGGTCAGCTGACCGTTTCCATCTTTGGCCAGTCCCACGCCCCGGCCATCGGAGTAACCGTAGACGGCATCCCCGCCGGGGAGACGGTGGACCTGGAGGAGCTCCAGGCCTTTCTGGCCCGGCGTGCCCCCGGCACCGGCGCCTGGTCCACCACCCGGAAGGAGGGGGACAAGCCGGAGGTTCTTTCCGGCCTGGTCCAGGGCAAGACTTGCGGGGCGCCCCTGGCCGCCGTTATCCGGAACACCAACACCCGGTCCGGGGACTATGAGAACCTGAAGGACATCCCCCGTCCCGGCCACGCCGACTACACCGCCCAGGTGAAGTACGGCGGCTTTCAGGACGTGGCCGGGGGCGGACACTTCTCCGGCCGGCTCACCGCCCCCCTGTGCATCGCCGGGGGAATCTGCAAGCAGCTTCTGGCCCGCCGGGGGATCTTTGTGGGAGCCCACATCGCCGCCATCGCCGGGATTCCGGACGCCACCTTTGACCCTGTGGGTTTGGAGCAGTCCGCCCTTCAGGCCCCCGGGGAGAAAATTTTCCCTGTCATCGACGACGAAGCGGGGGAGCGGATGCAGGCGGCCATTGCCGAGGCCAAGGCCCAGCTGGACTCCGTGGGCGGGGTCATTGAGTGCGCGGTGGTGGGCCTGCCCGCCGGCCTGGGGGACCCTATGCTTGACGGTATGGAGAACCGGATTGCCCGCCTGACCTTTGCCATTCCCGCAGTTAAGGGAGTGGAGTTCGGCGCTGGCTTTGCCGTGGCGAACCTCCGGGGCAGCCAGAACAACGACCCCTTCTATATGGACGGAGACCGGGTCAGAACCCGCACCAACCATTCCGGGGGTATCCTGGGGGGCATCACCAACGGCATGCCCCTGGTGTTCCGGGCGGCGGTGAAGCCCACCCCCTCCATCGGCCAGGTTCAGGACAGCGTGAGCCTGTCCCGGAAGGAGAACACCAAGCTGGAGATCAAGGGCCGTCATGATCCCTGCATCGTCCCCCGGGCGGTACCCTGCGTGGAGGCGGCGGCAGCCATTGCGGTTTATGATGCTCTGCTGGAGCAGGAGAAAAGGAGAGAACAGCCATGAGCTTAGAAGAACTGAGAAAAGAGATCGACATCATTGACGATACTCTGGTCCGGGCCTTTGTGGACCGGATGAACGTGGTGGCCCAGGTAGGCCAGGCCAAGAAGGACGGCGACCTGCCGGTGCTGGATGTGGCCCGGGAGCGGCAGAAGCTGGCGGACATCGCCTCCAAGCTCCCTCCGGAGCTGGAGCAGTACGGCTACGCCCTGTGGTCCATGCTCTTTGAGATCAGCCGGGGCTACCAGAGCGCCATGAACCCCCAGCCCTCCGCCCTGCGGAAGGAGATTGAGGGGGCCATGTCCTCCACCCCCAACCTGTTCCCCCCCAAGGCCACCGTTGCCTGTCAGGGTGTGGAAGGGGCCTACTCCCAGCTGGCCTGCGGAAAGCTCTTCAAGCATCCCCAGGTGATGTACTTCGGCAGCTTTGAGAGTGTCTTTGCCGCCGTGGAGAACGGCTTCTGCCAGTATGGCGTGCTCCCCCTGGAAAACAGCACCGCCGGTTCCGTCACCCAGATCTATGACCTGATGCTGAACCACAAGTTCAAGATTGTCCGCTCCACCCGGCTGAAGGTGGACCACAACCTGGTGGCCAAGCGGGGCACCAGGCTGGAGGACGTGAAGGAGATCTTCTCCCATCCCCAGGCCATCAGCCAGTGCAGCGCCTATCTGGAAAAGCTCAAGGGCGTGAAGGTCACCCCCTGCGCCAACACCGCCGCTGCCGCCGAGTCTGTGGCCAAGTCCCAGCGGACCGACGTGGCTGCCATCAGCTCCCACAGCTGCATTGAGCTTTACGGCCTGGAGCGCCTGGCTGCTGACATCCAGGACCGGGGCAACAACTACACCCGGTTTATCTGCATCTCCAAGAACCTGGAGATCTATCCCGGCGCGGACAAGACCAGCCTCATGATGGTCACCCCCCACCGGCCCGGCTCCCTGTATCAGATTCTGGCCCGGTTCTACACCCTGGGTCTGAACATCATCAAGCTGGAGAGCCGTCCCATCCCCGGCCGGGACTTTGAGTTCATGTTCTACTTCGACCTGGAGACCTCCGTGTACTCCGACGAGTTTATCCGCATGGTGGACGACCTGAACACCATCTGCGACGAGTTCCAGTATCTGGGCAGCTACAGCGAGGTGATCTGATGCGATTCGGACTGTTGGGGGAAAAGCTGGGTCACAGCTACTCCCCTGAGCTTCACGCCTTCTTTGGGGACTACGACTACGAGCTGTTCGAGGTAGCCCCCGGGGACCTGGGAGACTTTCTCCGGGAGCGGGATTTCCAGGGCCTGAACGTGACCATTCCCTATAAGACCACAGTCCATGACATCTGCGAGCATCTGACCGAGGCTGCCGAGGCCATCGGCAGCGTGAACACGGTGGTCAAGCAGCCGGACGGCACCCTTCTGGGGGACAACACCGACGCCGCCGGGTTTGAAGGCATGGTGTGGAAGAGCCGGGTCCGGGTTCTGGGCCGCAAGTGCCTGGTGCTGGGCTCCGGCGGGGCAAGCCTTGCGGTGCGGTATGTGCTGAACAAGCTGGGCGCCGGACAGGTGGTGGTGATCTCCCGCAGCGGGGAGGACAACTACGACAACCTGGACAAGCACAAGGACGCCTCGGTGATTGTGAACACCACCCCCGTGGGCATGTACCCCAAAACCGGGACCGCGCCCGTGGACCTGAGAGATTTCCCTCAGTGCGAAGGGGTGCTGGACATTATCTATAACCCCGCCCGCACCGCCCTCATCCAGCAGGCGGAGGCCCTGGGCATCCCCTGCCTGGGCGGCCTGTACATGCTGGTGGAGCAGGCCCGGTGCGCCAGCCAAGTGTTCACCGGAAAACCCCTGCCTGCCATCCGCTCCAAGGAGGCCTACAGCGTCATGAGCCGCCGGAAGGACAACCGGATTCTCATCGGGATGCCCGGCTCCGGCAAGAGCACCGTGGGCCGCATCCTGGCCGAGCGTCTGGGCCGGCCCTTCGTGGACTGCGACACGGAGCTGGAAAAGCACCTGGGCATGACCGCCGGGGACTACATCCTGAAAGCGGGGGAGGAGGACTTCCGCGCCCAGGAGACCGCCATGCTGGCTCAGCTGGGCAAGGAGTCCGGCCTGGTCATCGCCACCGGCGGCGGCTGCGTCACCCGGCCGGAGAACTACCCCCTGCTCCACCAGAACGGCACCATCATTTTCCTGGAGCGGGAGCTGTCCAAGCTGCCCAAGAAGGGACGGCCCTTGTCCCTCCGGGGGAATTTGCAGGATATGTACACCATCCGCCTGCCCATGTACCGCCGGTTTGCCGACCTGATCGTGCCCAACGACGGCGACCCGGAGGCGGTGGCCAAGAACGTGGAGGAAGCCTATGAACATTTTAGTGATTAACGGCCCCAACCTGAACATGCTGGGCATCCGGGAGCCGGACCTGTACGGCAAGGCCGACTACGCCGCCCTGGTGCAGCTGGTGGAGGAGACCTGCGCCCGGGAGGGTATCGGGGTGGAGATCTTCCAGTCCAACCATGAGGGGGCCATCGTGGATAAGATCCAGGAGGCCTACGGGAGAAAGGACGGCATCGTCATTAACCCCGCCGCCTACACCCACACCAGCGTGGCTATTCTGGACGCCCTGAAGGCCGTGTCCATTCCCGCGGTGGAGATCCATATTTCGGACGTGTCCCAGCGGGAGGACTTCCGGCAGATTTCCTACGCCGGCAAGGCCTGCATCAAGACCTTCATGGGCCTGGGCTTGGAGGGCTACCGCCAGGCGATTTTGTACCTGAAGGATTATCTGGAAAAGCAATAACGGAAACAGAAAAACCGGGAGCGCGGACAGTCAGCCGCGCTCCCGGTTTTACGTTTCTTCGTTGGTTTCCTGCTCCACTTCTTCCACTGCGGCCCTCACCGCCGCAATCACAAAGGCGGAGAAGGTGCAGTCCTTGCCTTGGATCAGGTGCTCCACCGATTCGATCAGGTCGTTGGGGAAACGGATGGTTTTGTTGGTCGTCGGTGGGATGGAAGGTATTTTAAAGGCCATAGCGTAACACCTCGCATTACATTTGTATTGCAATTAGTGTAACGACAATCTCTTTTTATATATGCATTGCAAATGCATTGCGAACGGGATATACTGTTTGCGGAGGGATACCTATGCCGGATTACAAAGAAATGTATTTGAGACTGTTCCGGGCCACAGAAAAAGCTGTGCAGGTTTTGATTGCTGCGCAGCAGGAATGCGAGGAGTTGTATCTTGCATCACCAGAAGGTGAGTTCAAGGTCTTTTCAGCTGAAGTGAAAGCGGATGAGGGGGAGGCACCTTCTGGGTGAAGGGATAGACAACTGGCTGCAATAAAAAAGAGACGCTGTCAGCGTCTCTTTTTTTGTGGCGTAGGCATTAAGTGTGAACTTAAGGCAAGTTTACTCGCTGTGCACTTGTACGAAAAAGGGGAACGCCGCCCAAAACGCAAAAATTCCCGTTCATTGACAGAACGGGAAGGGGATGGTATGATTCGAAATAGAACAAGCGTTCTAGTGACGGGAGCCGAAGGCGAATATAACTGAAAAAGCAAGTCCGAAGACTTGCTTTTTCTGGTGGAGGAGGATGGATTCGAACCATCGAAGTCGTCGACAACAGATTTACAGTCTGCCCCCTTTGGCCACTCGGGAACTCCTCCATATTCAATTTGGAGCTGGTGGACGGACTCGAACCCCCGACCTGCTGATTACAAATCAGCTGCTCTACCAACTGAGCTACACCAGCGTGAGCACTCATCCGCAGCGAAGATTACTATATCAGATGGGCCTCGATTTGTCAACGGTTTTTTCGAAAAAAGGAGAAAAAGTTTTTCAGTGAGAAAAAATTGGTATCCGTTCCGGGACGTTCAGCGGGATATGCCCCGATATTTTTGTGCCGGCTGCGGGCAGGAACAGTATGACTACGATCCGCCGGCTGAGCAGGGCCTGTGCGCCGCCTGCCGCCGGCGGGAGGAAACCCGAAAGGAGGGATGCTATGACGCTCAAGGAGATGGGCGGGGAGTACCGGGCCCAGGCCCTGGTGCTCCAGGCCCGGATCAGGGAGCTGCGGGAGGCCTGCCGTCAGGCCGAAACCGAAGGAGAAAAGGAAAAGCTGCGCCAGCGCATCTGGGCCCTCGCCATCATCTGGCAGGAGACCCGGGAGCAGGCGGCGCTGCTGGAGCGATACTATGAAAGGGGGTACCGCCGCAATGGCCGATACACGCTATAGAAGGGGGAAGAACTATTCCGCCGACATGGCCGCCTTCGCCCGGATGATGTCCATGGACAACGCCAGCCAGCTGGAGCTCCTCCAGGCCCGGCTGGGACAGGCCCTGCGGGAGGAGGTCACCGACCGCCAGCGGCAGATGCTCTTTCTCTACTATGCCCAGGGGCTGAACATGCGGGAAATCGCCCAGGCCCTGGGGGTGGAGCGAAGCACCGTCTCCCGCACCATGAAGCGGGGGGAGGACCGCCTGCGCCGGTGCCTGCAATACAGCGGGGACAAGCTGCTGACCCAGGCGATCCCCCGAAAAAGACCGGGAAAACGGCATTGACAAGGGCGCACTTGGGGAGGATAATAGGGACAAGATTTTTGCGAAAAGGAGGCGCGCCCCATGCCGGAAAACAGGATCGTTTCCCTGCTGAACCAGGGAGATTGGGGAGAGGACCAGCCGCTGATCCAGGGGCTGAAGGAGTGGGAGCACTACCCCATCCTGATGGAAACCTATGAAACCCTGCGGGAGGATGCCCTGTACAAAAGCCGGGTCCACGGCAGCGGGCACATCCACCGGGTGCTCCTCTTCGCCGCCCTCATCGCCTGGAAGGAGGGCCTGACCGAGGCCGACATCCGCCAGTACTTCCGGGCGGCCAGTTACCACGACGTGGGCCGGACCTTCGACGGGTACGACATTTACCACGGCGCCCGTTCCTCCTTAAAGCTGGAGGGGCTTACCGGCTGCACCGGGGAGGACCTGATCGAGTTGAAAGCGGCGGTCACCGCCCACGCCCGGCCCGACCGGGACATGGAGACCATCCTTCACTCCTTCCAGCCGGAGGACTACCCCCGCACCCTGGAGCTGACCCGCCTGCTGAAGGACGCGGACAACCTGGACCGGGTGCGCCTGGGGGATTTGAAGGACAAGTTCATCCGCCACGACAGCGCCAAGGCCTTGGTGCCCTTTGCCTGGCGTCTGCTGGACCTGGATCAGGCCTGGAAGAACCGGGAACTTTAAACCAAAAACCGGCAAGGCCGCAGCAAATCTGCTGCGGCCTTTTCTTGTGCCTGCATGGAAAAACTTTCTCTCCCCCGGGAATTTCATTTCCCGCCCTCCTTCGTCCGGCGGTTTTCCGGGAAGGGCCCCAATCGCCGCCGAAGGGGGAGGCTCCGGGCAAAATGCTGGGGAAAGCCCCCTTCTTTCCCCATCCACCCTCCGACAGCCTTTTTTTCCGCCCCTGGGTATAATCGGTGCACACGATGCATACAACACTAGGTTGTGCCACAATCGGGAGGGATCGTCATGGCAACAAAGGAGAAATCGGGGCGCAAGCTGCTGCGCTTCCCCCGGCGGGACACCGTGAACCTGTCCCGCCGGGCCTTTCTGGGGGCGGCGGAGACGGCGGTGGGATTCCTGCTGGGGGCGGTGCTGGCCGGAGCGGAGCTTTTCGGGCGCTACACCCCCTTCGGGGTGGCGGCGGTGGCCGCCGCCGGGTCGGGGCTGTCTGGCTTCTTCACCCTGGCGGGAACCTGCCTGGGCTACCTGTGCCTGTCAGGTCTCACCGACGGGATGCGCTACGCCGCCGCCGCCATCCTGACCTACTCCGTGGCCTTTGCCTTCTACGACGCCCGGCTCTACCAGCGCAGCTGGTTCATGCCCTCCATCGCCTGCCTGCTCACCGCCATGACCGGGTTTGTCTGCCGGGCCGGGGAGGGCTGGCACGGGGAGGACCTGGTGTTCTTCGTCACCGAGGTGGCCTTCACCGGAGTAGCGGCCTACTGCTACCGGATCTTCTTCGGCCAGTGGTCCCAGGTGCTGGACGATCCCCAGGGCATCACCCCTCGGCAGGGGGCCGGGGTGCTGATGCTGGCCAGCACGGTGCTCATGGCCCTGGGCCGGGTGGAAATTCTGGAGACCTTCTCCCTGGGCCGCCTGCTGGCGGTGGTGGTTGTGCTGGCGGCGGCCCGGCGGGGGGTAGGCGAAGGGGTCCTCACCGGGGCCTGCGCCGGGGTGGCCCTGGATCTGTCCTCAGGAAAGGACCCCTATTACAGCATGGTCTTTACCCTGGTGGGTTTGGCCTGCGGCCTGTGCCACCAGCAGCGGAAGCTGGTGGCCGGGGCGGTGGGCGCGGCCGCCGGCTGTGTCGCGGTGCTGTGGACCTGGGAGGGAGGCCTCCGGGTGGGGATGCCCCTGGAGTTTCTGGTGGGGGCCATCCTGTTTCTCTGCCTGCCCCTGCGGGTCCCGGCCAGGGAGGAACCAGTTCCGGCGCTGCCTCAAGCGACTGGAGACCAGGATGGCGTGCGCCGGGCGGTCTCCCGCCGGATGGGGGAGATGGCCGCGGCCTTCCATACCTTATATGATAACCTTCGGGAGACCCTGCGCCCGGAGGAGTTCAACCGGGAGAACCCGGCGGAGATCTTCACCCGCACGGCGGACAAGATCTGCGCCAAGTGCGTCCTGCGCACCAACTGCTGGCAGAAGGACTACGAGGGCACCCGGAACGTCTGCAACGACGCCACCGGTCCCATGCTGGAGCGGGGGCGGGCTCTGGCCACAGACTTTGCCGGCCAGTTCACCGGCCGGTGCGTCCATTTTCCCGAGTTTTTGGGGGCGGTGAACCGGGAGCTCACAGCCTTTCTCCGCCGCCGCCAGGAGCTGAAGCGCACCTGGCAGACCCGCAGCGCCCTGTGCAGTCAGTATGCCAAGATGGATCAGCTCATGAGCCGGGCTGCGGCGGAGATTTCCGCCCAGATCACCCCCGACCTGCCCCGGCAGGAGAAGCTGGCGGCCTTCCTGCGGAGCATGAACCTGACCGGGGGCGTGGTCTATTATGATAAAGAAGGACGGCTGAGAGTAGAAACGCCCGACACCGAGGAGCTTCGGGGCCGTCCCGCCCGCCGGGAGCTGGCCCAGGTCCTGGGGGTTCCCCTGCGGGAGGGGGAGGCGGCAAACGGCCGCCTGACCTTCCTCCAGGCAGAGCCCTTCCGGGCCACCGCCGCCGTGGCAGGCGCGCCCCGCCGGGGAGAAGAAGTCAGCGGCGACACGGGGACCTGGTTTCGCCGGGAGGACGGGATGCTGTTTCTTCTCCTGTGCGACGGCATGGGCAGCGGCCCGGGAGCCAAGCAGGAGAGCGCCCAGGCGGCCAAGCTCATTGAGAGCTTTCTCCGGGCGGGGATGGACCCGGAGCAGGCTTTGGAGACGGTGTCCTCCGCCCTGTCCCTGCGGGGCGGGGCCGGGGGCAGCACCACGGTGGACCTGCTCTCCGTGGATCTGTTCACCGGCCGGTGCCGGGTGTACAAGCAGGGGGCGGCCCCCACCTATGTCCGCCGGGACAGACGGATCAAGTGCGCTGTAGGCAGCTCTCTGCCGGCGGGGATTCTTCCCGGGGATCAGGCCCGGCCGGACAGCCACAGCTTCCGGGGGGAGCAGGGGGACTGGATTCTGCTCATCACTGACGGCATTCTTTGCGGCCGGGAGGACGACTGGCTCCGGGAACTGCTGGCCGGCTACCAGGGGACCAGCCCCGGGGAGCTGGCGGAAAAAATCCTCCGGGAGAGCGAGGAGCGCTGCCAGGGGGAGGATGACGGCACGGTGATTGCCGTGCACCTGGAAAAAGGAAGGGAGGGATAACCTCATCATAATAAAGCACCGGCAGGCCCCAGAAATGGGGCCTGCCGGTGCTGCTTATTTTTCCGCCTCCCGCAGGCGCTGGAGGGTCAGGGCCAGGGCGTGAGGGATGTCCTGGCCGCCGCAGTCCACGGTGATGTCGGCGTACTGCTGATAAAGGGGCGCGCGCTCCTGGTAGAGGTCTTTGAAGGTCTGTCCCGGGCGGAGGACTACCCCCCGCTTTTTCAGGCTCCCCAGCCGCTTGGCCAGGGCGTTGCGGCCCAGCTTGAGATAGACCACCGGGCCCAGGGTTTTCAGGTGGGCCATGGCCTCCGGCTCGTAGATCACGCTGCCCCCGGTGGCGATCACCGACCGGTCCGCCTGGAGCTGGGCGCAGGCCCGGCCCTCGATGGCGAGAAAGCCGTCGATGCCCTCCTGGTCGATGATTTCCCGGAGGAGCCTGCCCTCCTGGGCCTGGATGACCAGGTCCGTGTCCAAAAACCGGTACCCCAGGGCCTTGGCCAGCAGCACCCCCAGGGTGCTCTTGCCCACCCCGGGCATTCCGATGAGAACGACGTTTTTCATAGCAATCCCCACTTTCTCTATCTGTTTTATGTGGTTCAATAAAAATTTAGTATACCACGGACCGGATCAAAAAGAAAGGGGAAAAACAGGCCCCAGCAGCAGCCACCCTGCCGTTGCCAGGGCCGCCCCCAGCAGGGTGAAGAGCAGGGGGACCATCGCCCGGCGGCGGCGTCCCTGGGGGGTGGACCGCAGCAGATAGGCGTTGGCCACCTGCTGGGCCCGCTTGAGCACCTGCTCCTCTGAGGCCCCCTGGTCCAGGGCCTCCTCCCGCAGGAGGAAAATGGCCTGTTCAAAGAGCTTGGGGTCCGGGGATTTCACCACCACCACCTGGCGGGTCACGCCTTTTACCATGGATACCACTCCTTTCCGTTTCCCTTCCAGTATGGACGGGGACCGGGGGTTTTATACCCGCCCGGTTGCGCCCCCTGGCCGTTCCCTGTTATAATGAAAAGAACCTGAAACGCGAGAGGCAGGGAGGGAACCCCGTGGAGAAAAACACCGACCTGGAAGAAATCTATGGCCATTACTTCCAGACCTACTACACCAAGCTGTGGCGGCTGGCCCAGCAGATCCTGACCCGGCACACCGGGCGCAGGGACCCGGACCGGGCCGCCGAGGCCGTGCAGGAGGCCTTCCTTGTGGCCTGGGAGAAGCCCAAGGAATTTCTGGGCAGCGTGTCCCCGGTGGGCTGGCTGGTGAACGCCCTGAAAAATGTCCTGCGGAACATGCTCCGGGAGGACCAGCGGTGGCACGCCCGCCTGCGCCAGGTCCAGGACGCCCTGGACCACACCGCCGTCCATCCCGCCCCGGGGGCAGACCTGGAGCTGGAGGGCCTGATTCCACCGGAGGAGCTGGATCTGCTCAAGCGGCTCTACCTGAACGGGGAGACCTACCGGGAGATCGCAGAGGAACTGGGAATCAAAAAGAGCACCCTGGCTATGCGGGTGAAAAAGAGCAAGGAAGATTTTCAGAAAAAATATCGGGAAAGTGAAACATTTTTTGACCCGGACGTTGAACAATCCGGCCCGGCAGAACATCTTAGTAATAGAGGAGGTTCCAAACGATGAAACATCTATTTGAGAACCAAGGAAGCCGCCCGGCCTGGGAAGACCTGACCACCCAGGAGCTGGACGACCTGCTGGCCCAGGACTTTGCCGCCGGCCAGGACGGGCTCCTCGAACCTGAGGCCATTCTGGCCATGACGGAGGTGATCAACCGCCGGGAAGAAGACACTCCCATCGACGCGGACGTGCAGGCCGACTGGGAGAACTTCCGGGCCCAAGTGAGAGAGAAGGAAGAAGGCCCGGAAGAAGCGCCGGCGGAGCCTGTGCCCCTGCCCGCAAAGCCCCGCAGGCCCCGAAAACTCCGCTGGGCCGTTTCGGTGGCGGCAGTGGTCTGCGTGCTGGTCTGTATTCTGGTGGTGCCGGCGTCCGGGAAGGACCTGTGGGAGAGTTTGGCCCATTGGACGGAGAGCACCTTTTCCTTGGGAGAAGTACCGGAGCAGGACGCGGAACTGTCTGACGCGCTGATGACCGAACTGGAAAGCCAAGTGGCGGAATTAACCGACCTGCCGGTGCTCCCCAAGTGGTATCCAGAAGGAGCGCTTTTAAAGCAAATTGAGACCAGTTCTGTGGCTGGAGAAGAAAGCATCTGCGCGGTTTTTTCCTGGAAAGAGGAGGAGTTCTCGGTGGTTATCATGGTTCATGATACGGCACCCTCGTCGCTGTCCGGCTATGAAAAAAACCCTGGGCCGCCCAAGGAGTATTTTGCAAATGGGATTCCCCACTACATCATGGGAAACATGGACCGGACGATTGCGGTGTGGCAGAACGAAACCGTGGAATGCTTCATCCAGGGATACTTCACGGAAGAAGAAATCATGCGCATGATTGATTCCATTTATGAGTAAGCAGATGGAAAGGAGAAACCATGAAAAACCATATTCGCGCTTGCGCTTTTGCGGTGTGCCTGTTGTGCGCCGCCGCGTTCTGCCTCTGCCTCACCGGCTGCACCAGCAGCGAGAACATGAGTCAGGCGGAAACACTGATCACCACCTCCCTGGGGGAGGACAGCCTGAACGAGGACCTGGTCAAGACCGTGGCCCAGGACCTGGCCATGCTGGAAAAGTTTTCTGCGGCCTCCTCTGTGGAGGAACTGGTCCTCAACGACGACGGGACCATCACTTACATTGCCCCCATTGATGGGGACCTGCGGGATGAGATGCAGGTCCGCAAAGAGAGCAACGGCGACATCGTGCTGGACATCCAGGAGGGGGACGTGCACAACGAGATGACCTATACCGCCTCCGGGAAACTGCTCCTGAACGGGAAAGAAATGGGCAGCAACTGACCAACTATGGACCGAGCGGAGCCTTTGCCTGTGCATCCTTGCAATTTTAGCAGTGCTCATCCTCCGCAATGTGGTCAACAGGGAAACCCTCTGCCGAGAGCGCCTTTGGCGGGAAACCGCCTATGGACAGGGCGATACGCCAGTTGTTCCTCACAACATTATAATATTGAAAAAGGGAGCGTGTTTCTTGTCATGAAAAAGAGAACGATCGGTGTTTTGATTGTCATTGTTATTGCTGCGGCTCTGGCAGCCTGCTATTTCCTCATCCCCCGGCCAGTTATTTCAGACCCTGACCATGCTGCGGTTACGCGTATCTGCATTATGAGCAGTCCGTATTATCAGGGAGATCCGATAGAACCCTTTGAATGGGTTCCGGAGACCGAAGAGGATCAGGCGATTGCCAAAGAGATCGCGGTTTATCTCGCTCAGTGTCAGGAGCGCCGCACCCTGCGGACCTATTCTGACCTGCCGCCCTATTCCTGGAGATGTATGTACATTGAGGTGGACAACGAAGAGAATCAGGACGCACAGCTCCGGGGCCGTCTGGTGGTTCTGGGTCCCCGCCAGGGGGAAGGCATGGGCGTGCGGGAAAATGACAGGACGGTCAATTTTTCCCAACGAACCCAGGGTAAAGGCATCTGGGGCCGCTTCCAAGGCAAACTTACCGACCCCGAAAGCATCCGCACCTTTGTACTGGATAAATTGGGCCTTCCCGAGAATTTCATGTAATCCATACCCGTGTCACCATTGGGGACAGAGGAACCGTTCTCCCCTGGGGAGTATCAAAGGTTGGCCCTGCTGACATATGCTGCTGACTCAGGAACGGGACCGCCATCCGTGCGGTCCTGTTCCTTTTCCTTTATCTCAAATCCTCGTGATACAGCTCTTTTCTCCGGTTTTTCAGGTAGTTCAAATCCCGCAGAGGCCCCTCCCGCAGGGAGAGGTCCACGGGGACATACAGCATGGTCTCCTCCTGGTTGCCGGCCTCCGCCAGGGGCTTGCCGGCGGGGTCGTAGGCGCAGCTCTGGCCGCAGTAGTGGAAGCGCTTTTCGTCCCCCACATAGTTGCAGTAGAGGGTGTGCACCATGTTCTCCATGGCCCGGGCCCGCATGTAGACAATGTGGCAAGTGTGGGGAGAATGCAGGAACTGGGTGCAACTGACTTTTATATCTATGAAGTGCAGTCGGACGGACGCTATACGCAAGTGGCACATTATACTCGAGAAAAATATCCTGTGTTGATTAAGAAAGATGTGTCGCAGGCAATTATTCAGATGACATATCAGGGCGTGGTAGGAAAAAAGTATTATGCAGAAGCAAAATGCTACGCGAAAAATGGTTCGGGGTCGGGTACAAGATGGGTGTCCTCCAGCATTGTAACTGCCACTTGAAAGTAAATGACAAATAAAAAATTTCTATTTAGGGCGCGGAAAAATCCTCGCCCTAAAATTTTTTAAAAAATTTTCGAAATCCATTGAACATTTACCCTTGAGAGGACATTCAGTTAATAGAAAGGAAAAAGAGGATGGACCAGCCCGCGTGATGGCGGAGGGGGAGAAAGGAGGGGCCTTGTAGAAGTAAGGACAGTCCGTATATTCATCAAAACGAGCAAAATAGGCTGTCAGAATGTTTAGCCAAAAGAAAAGGAGACGAAATGGAAAGAAAATTTATATTTTTGGTTTTGACACTTTGTGCTGTTTGCGGTATGATGAGTTCGACGTATGCGTCAGCGGTGGATATCACTGACGAGGCCAATGCAAATGAACCGATAGATTATTCTGGTTATGTTAACATGGTTAGCCCAGAAAATCCAGCACACAAATATTTTTATGCATCTGGAGTCGATGAACCCAATTGCAATGAACCCAATTGGTCAAGTCAAGGTTCCAGTACACATCAATTTATTGTTCGTAATGCTTGCACCATCGTAAACTACAACTACTCATCCTCTTACTTGAATGCTCAAACTGCGCGGCTACGCGTTTACTCGGATCTTCCAGATGATCCAAGCTATAATCAAACGGATAACGGGAAATTTTCGGGCCACTTTTACAATCCAGACACTGGATTGACTTGGACAGATCCGCTAAATCCGGGATTGTCTGGCACATCAAGGTCTGCCACAGCAAAAGATAGATTGGTCTGGTGGTACAACGAAGCAATTCGCCGCTATAATAATGGAAATAACATCACTTCTGCGGAGGCGTTAGCCTTTGCTTTGCATTATGCTGCTGACCTGAGTGAACCTCATCATGCGACGAACCAGATTGCAATAATAACAAATCATGAGATTTTTGAAGATTGGGTTTTGGAACATCAAAATTCATACACAACAACGTCTGCCACATCTAGCACGTTTTCTTGGGCACGGAAAACAAGTATAAAGGACATGGGCCATAATTTTGCGGTGAATGCAAAAGATTGGGTTGGGAAAGCAAACTATACTGGTACATTTCCGGAAGCAACAGAAAATACGCTGCCAAAAGCACAAAGAAATTGTGCGGCCGTTATTTACAAATTTTTAGTAGATGTTGGAGAATTAAGTTAATGGGTGTTTAGCTTGCTTTTGAGAGGGGGGTAAAGATGGTAAACTTGATTCTTATTTTTGGAATCCCGCTGCTGGCTTTGTTTTTGTCCCGAAAACGTTCGGTTCACGCTATGACCCTTTGGACGATATTGGCAGAAGTGTTTGTCATCGTGATCTATGTGGTGGTGCGTCCCATTGCATATCACCTGAGTTGGGGAACGCCTGCTGAGGAAGCGATTTCATTGGAAACGATAGCGGGATTTTTCCATGGGGATGGTTCCATTGGATTGGCGATTCTGGCGGCTTCTGTGGTGCTGACAGGAGTGGCGCTGCTGCTGACCATAAATGCCAGAAAACAAGGGTCAGAGGAAGAAAGCAAATAAGTATTTTGCGCGATAAGAAACCGAGCCGTTCACAGTAAACTAGGAGGAAACCTATGGATCTGATTATCATTCCAATCCTATTTGCGGTTCCGTTCCTGGTGGCCTCCCTGGTGCGGCGGGCGGCCAAGGACATTTTCCCGGTTCTGGAGTGCTGCCTGCTGGGCGCAATCCTGGTGGCCGCCTGGTACCTGTGGCTGATGGCGGGCTAACCCGCGCGGGATATGAAACAACAAACAACCGGGCAGCCATAGGGCTGCCCGGTTGTGTTTCGGTGGAGCTGGACGGCGGGGTCAGGGGACCCCGCCCTACAAACGGCGCGGCCACTGTAGGGCGGGATGCCCACATCCCGCCGGAACGCGGAGGGCAAGCCCCGCGTTACAGCAGGTCCCGGTGGTACAGCTCTTTTCTCCGGTTTTTCAGGTAGTTCAAATCCCGCAGAGGCCCCTCCCGCAGGGAGAGGTCCACGGGGACGTACAGCATGGTCTCCTCCCTGGTGCCGGCCTCCGCCAGGGGCTTGCCGGCGGGGTCGTAGGCGCAGCTCTGGCCACAGTAGTGGAAACGCTTTTCATCTCCCACATAGTTGCAGTAGAGGGTGTGCACCATGTTCTCCATGGCCCGGGCCCGCATGTAGACGGCGTGGTAGTCCTCAAAGGGGGACATGTTGGCCGCGCACATGCACAGAATCTCCGCCCCGTCCAGAGCCAGGGACCGGGCGGTTTCGGGAAACTCCCCGTCGTAGCACACCAGAATCCCCACCCGGCCGAAGGAGGTGTCAAAGGCCCGGATCTGGTTTCCGGGGTCGAACATCTTTTCTTCCCCGCCGAACATGTGGGTCTTGTGGGCGGCTCCGGCAATGGTGCCGTCCCGGTCGATGAAGATTACGGAGTTGTGGGGCTTGCCGCCCTCCTGGTCCAGAACGGGCAAGCCCACCACCACGCCCATGCTCAGTTCTTTGGCCTTGGCCCGCAGGGCGGAAACGGCCGGGCCGTCCTCCAGGGCCTCAGCCAGCTCGGCCAGCTTGTCCCGGATCATATAGCCGGTGAGGAACATTTCGGGAAAGAGGATCAGGGACGCGCCTTTTGCGTGGGCCTCCTCCATGGCCCGGATGGCCCGGGTAAGGTTCCCTTCCTTGTCGTAGGGGCCGGAGTGGGTCTGGACGATGCAGGCGGTGAAAACAGACATAACGGGTCTCCTTTCTAAACGGAATGAAAAAACGCGCCGCAAACATGGGTTTGCGGCGCGTTTGTCGTTTACGAACCGAAATTAGTCGGTGACGTAGGGCAGCAGAGCGATCTGACGGGCCCGCTTGATGGCCTCGGTCAGCTGACGCTGATGCATGGCGCAGGTGCCGGTGGTTCTGCGGGGCAGAATCTTGGAGCGCTCGGAAAGGAAACGGCGCAGCTTGGCGGAGTCCTTATAATCGATGTGCTCAACCTTATCGACACAGAAAGTACAAACCTTACGGCGTTTACGGCCGCCGCGAGGGCGTTCTCTATCCATAGCCATGATAGCAAACCTCCTTAAATTATGATAGTGGTGCTGCCTCAGAAGGGCAGCTCGCCGTCGTCGTCGGTGAGATCAGCGAACTGATCGACGGCGGGTGCGGCAGTGTAGCTGCCGCCGGACGAGGGGTAGGGGTTTCCGCCGGCGGGTGCGCCATAGCCGCCCCGGTTGGCAGCGGGGGCGGGGGCATAGCCGCCGCCTTCGGCGTCTCTGCGGGAGTCCCCGAAGTAGACATTGTCGGCGATGACCTCGGTGGCGTACCGGCGGTTGCCGTCCCGATCGGTGTAGTCGCGGGTCTGGAGCTTGCCCTCCACAATGGCCATACGGCCCTTGGTGAGGAACCGGGAGACGAACTCGCCGGTCTGCCGCCAGGCGACCACGTTGATGAAGTCGGCTTTCCGCTCGCCGGTCTCCCGGTCCTTAAAGTCCCGGTCCACCGCCAGGCGGAAGGAAGCCACGGCCACGCCGTTCTGGGTGTGGCGGAGTTCAGGATCGGCCACCAGCCGGCCCTGAAGGAAGATCTTGTTCAGCAAAGCAAGAGCCCCCTTATTCGTCCTTGCAGATGATCATGGAGCGCATGACGCCTTCGGTGATCTTCAGCACGCGGTCCAGCTCTGCGGGCAGGCCGGGGACAGCAGTGAAGGTCATGAGGACGTAGTGACCCTCAGTCAGGTCGTTGATGGGATAAGCCAGACGGCGCTTGCCCCAATCGTCGATGGCAGTCACAGTGCCCTCGGTTTCCACCAGAGCCTTGAACTTCTCGATCATTGCGGCGATGGCCTCTTCGCCCATTGCGGGGTCCATGATGTAGACCACTTCATAGTTTGCGTTTACCTTTGCCATGGTTCGTTGCACCTCCTTATGGACATTTGTCCGGCGTTCACGGCCGCCGGAAAGGATATGCTTGCTATATAGACACAAGCTATATTATTATATCGAAAAATACAGGTTTGTCAAGGATTTTTTTGGAACCAACCGCCCTGCTCCCGGTCCCCGCAAAGGGACCGCTCCCCGTAGGGCGGGGGCTTGCTCCCGCCGCCTCACCGGTTTGCCCCCACCAGCACCCCCAGAAACCCCAAAGCCAAAACCGTGCACACCAACGCGGCGGCGTTGAGAACAGGCCGCGTCTTTTCCTTCAGTCTCTTGGCCAGCAGGGCATACAGCCCCACTCCGACCAGCACCCCCAGGGTGTTGGACAGCAGATCGGTCACGTCGCTCCGCCCCAGGGCAAAGGCGTATTGCAGCACCTCATAAGCCAGACTGGTGAAAAATCCGGGCAGCAGGCGCTTCCGGGCAGGCCAGCGGGGCTCCAGCAGGGACAGATACAGCCCGAAGGGCACAAAAGCCACTAGGTTGAGGAACACCTCCTGGTAGTTCGCCTGGCCGTTGGTCACCAGAGCCCCGGCGAAGGGGATCAGATTCACTGTCCGGACCCCGGTGGTTAACACGGTCCAGTCTGTCTGCATTTTAAATAGTATAATCCAGGTGAGCACCGCCAGATACAGGGCGAACAGCACCCCAGTGAGGCTTCTTGACCGCATAGAATCCCTCCTTTTTTCCAGAATAGCACGGGATTCTTAAAAATCTGGAAAGGGCCGATAAAGAAAGGATAAAAGGTCAGTTAATCTGACCATAGGGCCAGAGAGAAAAGGCCAGAACCAGACCAGGTCAGACTGCTTGGTGACCTGCCCCTGGCCCCGGCATGGGGAGAAACTGACTTTGTTAAAAACTTGTAAACTGAGGGTTTGAATAAGACCAGTTTCTGCTACAATACACCCATCAACAAAAAAACAACGAGGTGATCCCTTATGGATAAGAGCAGATACGAACTGAACAAGGAACTGGCCCAGATGCTCAAGGGCGGCGTCATCATGGACGTGACCACCCCCGAGCAGGCAAAGATCGCTGAGGCCGCCGGCGCCTGCGCCGTTATGGCTCTGGAGCGCATTCCCGCTGACATCCGCGCCGCCGGCGGCGTGTCCCGGATGAGCGACCCTAAGATGATTAAGGGCATCCAGGAAGCCGTGTCCATCCCCGTCATGGCCAAGTGCCGCATCGGCCACTTTGTGGAGGCCCAGATTCTGGAGGCCATTGAAATTGACTACATCGACGAGAGCGAGGTTCTCTCCCCCGCTGACGACGTCTATCATATTGACAAGACCCAGTTCAAGGTGCCCTTCGTCTGCGGCGCCCGTGACTTGGGCGAGGCTCTCCGCCGCATCGCCGAGGGCGCTTCCATGATCCGCACCAAGGGCGAGCCCGGCACCGGCGACGTGGTCCAGGCGGTCCGCCACATGCGGGCCATGAACAAGGAGATCCGCCGGGTGCAGAACCTGCGGGAGGACGAACTCTTCGAGGCCGCCAAGCAGCTGCAGGTGCCCCTGGATCTGCTGCGGTACGTCCACGAAAACGGCAAGCTGCCCGTGGTGAACTTCGCCGCCGGCGGCGTGGCCACCCCCGCTGACGCTGCTCTCATGATGCAGCTGGGCGCTGAGGGCGTGTTTGTTGGCTCCGGCATCTTCAAGTCCGGCGATCCCGCCAAGCGTGCCGCCGCCATCGTTCAGGCTGTCACCAACTACACCGACGCCAAGCGCATCGCCGAGCTGTCCACCGATCTGGGCGAAGCCATGGTGGGCATCAACGAGGACGAGATTGCCCTGCTGATGGCAGAACGGGGGAAGTAAGATGACCGTTGCTGTGCTGGCCCTTCAGGGGGCCTTTCTGGAGCACGAAAAAATGCTCGAGAAGCTGGGGGCGGATTGGTTCGAGATCCGCCAGCCCAGAGACCTGGACCGGCCCTTTGACGGGCTGATCCTCCCCGGCGGGGAGAGCACCACCATGGGCAAGCTCCTCCGGGACCTGGACCTGTACGAGCCTCTGCGGGCCAAGATCCAGGGCGGACTGCCGGTGTACGGCACCTGCGCGGGTCTCATCCTGCTGGCTGAGACGGTGGACGGGGGCGTGCCCTGCTTTGCCACCATGGACATTGCGGTCAAGCGCAACGCCTACGGCCGCCAGCTGGGGAGCTTCTACACGGAAGCCGACTTCCAGGGCCTGGGGAAGGTCCCCATGACCTTCATCCGAGCCCCTTACATTGCCGCCGCCGGGCCCAAGGCCCAGGTGCTGGCAGAGGTGGACGGGCACATCGTGGCCGCCCGCCAGGGCAACCAGCTGGTCACCGCCTTCCACCCGGAGCTGAGCGACGACCTGTCGGTTCACCAGTATTTCCTGAACATGCTGTAACGTAGTTCGCGGCACCCCTGCCCTTGACAAGGGCAGACAGGACTGGTATCATAAAAACAGAAGGGCGCTGCAACAAGCGGTCAGCCCAAAGTAATGTTATCTAATACAAAGCATTAGAAACCGTCACTTGGCCGAGTGGCGGTTTCTTTTTTTGCATACCTCGCCAAAACCGGGACATACTGGAAACGAGGTGATTTCATGGATCTGAACAACCTGAGCAGCCAGGAATACAACGCCTATGTGCAGAGCAAGGCGAAGCCCTCCCCCATGGGGAAGAACCTGGTGTGGGCTTTTCTGGTGGGGGGCTTTATCTGCCTCATCGGCCAGGGCCTGATGGACTTTTACAAAAGCCGGGGCCTGGGGGTGGAGGCGGCAGGCACGGCGGTGTCCGTGACCCTGATTTTCGTCACCGCCCTGCTCACGGGGATCGGGGTGTTTGACAACATCGCCAAGCACGCCGGGGCCGGTACCCTGGTGCCCATCACCGGCTTTGCCAACGCCATGGTGTCCCCGGCTATGGAGTTTAAGCAGGAGGGGCTGGTCACCGGCACGGCGGTGAAGCTCTTCACCGTGGCCGGTCCGGTGCTGGTCTACGGCATCTCCGCCAGCGTGATCTACGGGCTTATTTTGTGGATTATGAAAGTGGTTTGAAAAAAAGACTGTTGAAAAAGTCTCGCAGAGTTTGCTGCCCGTAGGCAGCAAAGACAATCCAATCATGTTCTCCGGCGGCGTGTACGTCGGAGAACATACTTCTCAGGCCGCAAGTGTGGGGTCCGTGCGCCAAGGGCGCACAGACCCTGCGCGCAGCGGACTGCTATCCCCTCTTGTCGGAAAAGGCTTTCCGTGTCCCCCTCGGTGCTGATGAGGAGAACCCGGGACTGTTCGTTCAGTCCCAAAGCCTGCCGGAGGGAAGCCAGCCGGGGCTCCGTGCAGAGCCCCGCCAGCACCCCGGCGGTGACCGCCCCGGACTCCCCGGAGATCACCGCCGGATCGTCTCCCAAAGGCCGCCCCAGCAGGCGCATTCCCCGGGCGGCGTAGCCGTCCCCGCAGGAGACGAAGCAGCGTACGGTGTGCTTCAGAATGGGCCAGCTGAGGGTGCAGGGCTCCCCGCAGCACAGACCGGCCATCATGCTGTTCATGTCCCCGGTGACGAAGTGGAGCTGTCCGTCGTCCGCCCGGGCGGTGCGGAAGAGGCAGTCCGCCTGGTCAGGCTCTGCCACCACAGTGACCGGCCTGCGGTCTCTCCACAGCCCGGCAAAGTACCCGGCCACCGCCCCGGCTACGCTCCCCACCCCAGCCTGTAAGAACAGGTGAGTGGGGGGCTGGTCCAGGGCCTGACCGATTTCCCAGGCCAGGGTGGTGTACCCCTGCATGATGTGGGTGGGGATGTCCTCGTACCCCTCCCAGGCGGTGTCCTGGATGAGCACCCAGCCCTGTTCCTCTGCCATGCGGGCGGCCAGACGAACCGCGTCGTCGTAGTTGAGATCGGTGATCTCCGCCTGTGCCCCCTGGGCGCGGATGTTTTCCAGCCGCTCCCGGGCGCTGCCCTTGGGCATATATACCACCGATCTGTGGCCAAAGATCCGGGCAGCCCAGGCCACCCCGCGGCCGTGGTTGCCGTCGGTGGCGGTGACGAAGGTGACTTCCCCCAGCTTTTCCTTGGCCGCCGGGGAAGTGAGGGCGGCGAAGGCGTGTTCATCCACGGGGATGCCCAGCCGATCACAGAGATGCTGGGCAATGGCGTAGCTTCCGCCCAGCCCCTTGAAGGCGTTGAGCCCGAAGCGCTTGGACTCGTCCTTCACCCACAGCTGGCCGATCCCCAGGGCTTTGGCCTGGGCGGGCAGGGAGACCAGGGGGGTGGGGGTATAGCCCGGGATGGCGGAATGGAAGGCGTGAGCTCCTGCCGCAGCCGCCGGGGAGACCAAGGCCAGGGCCTGAGGGTCCGGCGGAGAGGGGGGATTCAGGAAAAACTGAAACTGGTCCATAGAAAAGACCTCCTTGCAGGTTATTGGACCCCGTTGGACACCATGGTTCCCAGCAGGGGGAGAATCTGGGCTTCATACCGCTCCATCAGGTCGTACCGCCCGGACTGGATGAGCCAGTCCACAAACAGCCCCCGGATCAGGCAGATCAGCAGCTCTGCCAGGGGGACGGGGTCCAGGGGGGAGAGCAGCAGCCCCTGATCGGCGGCCTCCCGCAGGATCCGGCGCATCTCCCGGAAGTAGGGGCGGTCGGCGTCGTGCTGGAACGCGGGGCCGAAGTGGTTCAGCCGCACCCGGTAGTACTGGGCCAGCACCAGGCCCACGTCGTCCCGGACAAAGGACACATACCGCCGCAGCAGCCGGTCCAGGGCCTGAACCGGGGGCAGGTCCCGGCAGCTCTGGAGGAAGGACTCGGTGAGCAGCCAGTCCACCTTCTGGTAGGTGGCCAGCACCAGGTCGTCCTTGGAGCCGAACTGGTGGTAGAAGGACCCTGTGGACACCCCGGCGACGGCGCAGATCTCTTTCACCGTGACGGCCTCGTAATTCTTCTCCCGGGCCAGCTGGATGACTGCGTCGATGAGCTTGCGCTGGGTTTCCTGAGAGCGCTGGTATTGGGCGCGGGCCATAAAAAACACCTCCAGAGGGGAAAACAGGACGGCCCCGGCGGCAGAGTTTGCTTGCCAGCCGGGGGAAACTTGTGCTATAGTAGATTAAAATTAGAACCTGGTTCTGTTTTTAAACCTTAGAAAAATAGGAGAGACCATTGTGTATAGAACAGCGATTGTAACCGACACCAACAGCGGGATCTCCCCCCAGCAGGCGGAAGCCATGGGAATCTCCCTGATCCACATGCCTTTTCTGGTGGACGGCAGGCTCTGCCTGGAGGGGCGGGACTGCACCCCGGAAGAATTTTTCCGGCAGCTTCGGAACGGGGCGGAGGTGTCCACCTCCCAGCCGGCCCCGGAGGATATCCTGGAGCTGTGGGACACCCTGTTAAAGGACCACGACGCGGTGCTGCACTTCCCCATGTCCTCGGGGCTCAGCGGCTCCTGCCAGACGGCCAAGGCCCTGGCTCAGGAGTATGCCGGCCGGGTCTTTGTGGTGGATGACCACCGGATCTCCGTGACCCTTCTCCAGTCCATCCGCAACGCCCAGGTCCTGCTGGAGCAAGGGAAGACGGCGGAAGAGGTCCGGGATATCCTGGAGGGGGAGAGCCTGGAGAGCAGCATTTACATCGCGGTGAACACCCTGGAATACCTGAAAAAGAGCGGCCGGGTCACCGCCGCCGGAGCGGCCATGGCCTCGGTGCTGAACATCAAGCCTGTCCTTCAGATTCAGGGGGACAAGCTGGACGCCTTCAAGAAGGTCCGGGGGATGCGCCAGGCCGAGTCCGCCATGCTCAAGGCCATGAAGAACGACCTGGAAACCCGCTTTGCCGGGGAGAAGCCCGCCCTGTTCGCCGTCTACTCCGGGGACAAGGCCCCGGGAGACCAGTGGCTGGAGCAGGTACGGGCCTTCTTCCCGGACTGGCAGGTGGAGCAGGGGGTCCTCCCCCTGAGCATCTGCTGCCACGTGGGGGAGGGCGCCCTGGCCATTGCCTGCGCGAAAAAGCGGTAAGGGTTACTTGAACTTCACCGCCGTGCCGTAGGCCATCACCTCGGCGGCGCCCTGCATGATGGCGGAGGTGGCGAAGCGGACGTTCACCACCGCGTCTGCCCCCAGGCGAATGGCCTCTTCTTCCATCCGCTGGGAGGCCAGGTCCCGGGCGTCGTTCATCATCTGGGTGTAAGCGCCCAGCTCGCCGCCCACCAGGGTTTTGAAGCCCTGGGTGATGTCCCGGCCGATGTTCTTGGTCTGGATGGTGCTTCCCTTCACCAGGCCCAGCATCTCCAGTTCCTTGCCGGAGATATAGTCTGTGTTCACTACGATCATAAAGATACCCCTTTCTGTGTGTTGTTCATTCGATGTCCAGCTCCGGCGGCACGTCGATCTCGTCGGAGACGTACTTCCCGTTCTTCTTCCGCTGGCGGACGCACTCGGTGAGCAGATACTCGATCTGACCGTTCACCGAGCGGAAATCGTCCTCCGCCCAGGCGGCGATGGCAGCGTACAGCTTGGGGGACAGGCGCAGCGGGATTTGCTTTTTGCTGTCTTTCTTTTCCGCCATGGATCAGTACAGGCTGCCGGTGTTCACCACAGGCTGGGCGTCGTGGCTGCCGCACAGAACCACCAGCAGGTTGGACACCATGGCCGCTTTCCGTTCCTCGTCCAGCTCCACCATACCGCTCTGATTCAGCCGGTCCAGGGCCATCTCCACGGTGCCCACGGCCCCTTCCACGATCATCTTCCGGGCGTCGATGATGGCGGAGGCCTGCTGCCGCTGGAGCATCACGGCGGCGATTTCCGAGGCGTAGGCCAGATAGGTGATCCGGGCTTCCAGAATTTCCAGACCCGCCTGGCGGACCTTGGACTGGATCTCGTCCCGGATGCGGGCGGCCACCACCTCGCTGGAGCCCCGGAGGCTGCCCTCGTCGGCCTGGCCGTCTCCGGTGGTGTCCACCCCGGGGGCCACATCATAGGGATACAGGCGGACAATGTTCCGCAGGGCGCTGTCGCACTGGAGGGAGAGGAACTCCTTGTAGTTGTCCACGTCAAACACCGCCTTGGCGGTGTCCACCACCCGCCAGGTGACGGCGATGCCGATCTCCACGGGGTTGCCCAGGCAGTCGTTGATCTTCTGCCGGCTGTTGTTCAGGGTCATGATTTTCAGGGAGAGCTTCTTGCTCACCGGCTCCTTGCTGGCGGCGGCGCTTCCGTTGAGCAGAGCGCCCAGGTTCTTGGCGCCGGCGGCGTTTCCGTCCACGTCCCCGCTCTGGCTGAGCTTGGTCTTGGCGGCGGGGTTCACGGCCACGCAGAAGGGATTGACAAAGTAGAAGCCTTCCCCCTTCAGAGTGCCGATGTACTTGCCGAAGAGGGTGAGGACCAGGGCCTCCTGGGGTCCCAGGACCTTCAGTCCCGGCCAGAAGAGCCAGCCCACGCACAGGTAGACAATGCACAGGACCATGGGTGCGTAGAAAATCGTGTGGTAGGGCGCTGCCATGGCAGTGAAAATCACCCCGACAATGGCGGCGGCGTAGAGCAGGATGGACAGCAGCAGAACGGCCATGCCGTTTTTCTTGGTGGATAACACACGCTCGGTCATAGGAAAACCTCCTTGTGGTTTATTTGATATCAAAATCATATCACCGTGATTAGTGTCTGTCAATAGGGACCAAGGATATTTTTGGGGACCCCCCGGAGACTAGCAGATCCGTATATTTGTAAACTTGTCAAAGAAAGCAAGATGTGCTATAGTTATAAATTACAAGGAAAAAGTTGGAATGAAACTCAATGGGTAAGGGGAAATCAATGTGAAAACAGCCATCGTGACCGACACCAACAGCGGTCTTTCCGCCAAGCAGGCAGAGGAACTGGGCATCTATCTGATTCCTATGCCCTTTTTCGTGGGCGAAGAGACCTACTATGAAGGAAAGGACATTACCCACGCCGACTTTTTTGAAAAGATGCGGGCGGGGGAGGATGTGTTTACCTCTCAGCCTTCTCCCAGCGTGATCACCAGCCTGTGGGAGAAGCTCCTGCAGGACTACGACCGGGTCCTGCACTTTCCCATGACCGCCGAGCTCAGCGGCTCCTATGAGACCGCCAAAGCCCTGGCCCTGGACTGCGACGGCCGGGTGCTGGTGGTGGACGACCGGCGGATCTCCGTGACCCTGGAGCAGTCCGTCCGCAACGCCCTGGTCCTGCTGGAGCAGGGGAAGACCGCCGAGCAGGTAAAGGAGATCCTGGAGGAGGAGCGGTTCGACGCCAGCATCTACATTGCCCTGGACACTGTGGAATATTTGAAGAAGGGCGGCCGGCTCTCGGCCACCGGAGCTGCCATGGCCACTATCCTCAGCATCAAGCCGGTGCTCCAGGTGAAGGAGGGCCGCCTGGGGGTCTACAAAAAGGTCCGGGGCATGAAAAACGCCAAGGGGGTGCTGATCAGCGCCCTGAAAAACGACCTGGAAACCCGGTTCCGTGGGGTAACCATGAATATCTTCGCCGGTTACTCCGGGGGCGACCCCGCCCTGGGCGAGGGCTGGCTGCGGGAGGTCCAGGCGGCTTTCCCGGACGCCCTGGTCCGGCTCATCTCCCTGCCCCTGAGCATCTGCTGCCACACCGGTGAGGGCGCCCTGGGGGTCGGGTGCGCCAAGGCGTGGTAATGCAGCAACAGCAAGAGAAAGAGCTTTCCTTTTGTAAAGGGGAAAGCTCTTTTTATTTAAGAGAATCTTAAGATTTTCCCTATTTTTCCTTTAGGATTCCGGCGTACAATAAAACCATCGGAAGATTGGTCCTGCTCGCAGGCACAACATAACTCCCAAAGGAGGATTTCCTATGAAGAAACGAAATCGCGTGACCATCTGTCTGGCCGCAGGCGTGCTGGTGCTGGCGGTGTCCGCCGCGGCGGCCTTCGGCAGCGCCAACGGCTACGCAGCCTACAAGGACGCCCTTTTGAACCTGGCCCTGGAGGAGGAAAATTTCACCGCCAAGGGCAGCCTGTCCGTGAAGATGGACAGCGCGGAAGTGGTTGCCGCCGACCTGGCGTACGCCCAGGACGGGGTGAACCGCTCCAGCCGGATGACCGGCCACCAGGGCAGCACGACCTATGACCAGTACAACACCACCCTGAACGGGGTGAACACCTGGTTCAACGGGGACAGCCAGCTTTACTACGAGGCCCAGGTGAGCCGGGAGGCCACCAACCTGCTGAGCTACGACAAGAACGACGAGATGTCGTCCCGGCTGGTGAACTTTCTCTCCATTGCCGCCGACACCGTCATGGGCGACCTGAAGAACACCTTCGTCCAGATCGGCTCCCAGGACGGGAAGGACCTGTACCAGGTGACCATCTCCGGCAGCCAGGTGCCCTCTCTGGTGAACGCTGGCCTGTCCCTCTTTGCCTATGAGTGCGCCGGGGGCGGCGATGCCTATGACAACGTCTGCTATGAAAACAACACCAAGACCCAGCTGGCCTACTATGAAAAGACCACCGGCGAGACCCTGTCCGAAGAGTTTAAGAACAGCATCCTGAACGGGTATTCCGACGAGTGGTATCAGGCCAACCAGGCCCAGGTGGAGAAGTATAACGAAGTCAGCGGCGGCGCTATGTATGATTCCTACAGCCAGATCCTGGACGACAAGGGCGGCGGCATCCTCTATGTCAAGGCCGACGGCAGCTATGATTATTTCCCGTCCATGAAGGACTATCTGGCCGCCCATCCCGAGATGGCTGCTGACAACCTGGAGTACTATGTGGGCAAGGACCTGGCGCTGGATCAGGTGGACTGCACCTTCTCTCTGGACAGCCAGGGCCGGGTGGCGGACACCCAGCTCACGGTGACCTTCCAGACCGTCGACGCCGACGGCGGCCGCCACACCATGGAGGTCTCCGGCGACGTGACCCTTTCCGACTATGGCACCACCACGGTCGTTCCCCTGGATGTGGGCGACCGGATCAAGGCGTAACCATCTTTTCTCCCTCCTCGTCTTTTCTCCCTCTGAAGCCCCTGCCCCCTGGTTCCCCAGGGGGCAGGGGCGTTTTCGACCACCCCTTGGCTCCCCCTCTGGGGGAGCTGTCTTCGGGCCCGCAGGCCCGAAGACTGAGAGGGCGACTCAATGTGGAAGGGCAGAACTGCCTGTCCGTAGGAACAGCCCCCAATCATTTTAGGTTCTACTCCACCCTAAAGGATTGAATACCAATCGCCGCTGCACCGCCCTCTGCACAGCACGCCCAGTGTGCGCACTGGGTGTCAGTCAGCTTCGCTGACAGCTCTTGGAATGGTAGTTGGATTTTATCGAACTGTCCCCCGGACAGTTCGACTCCCAGAGGGAGAGCCAAGAAAATCGGAGAACCCTAAGATTTAATGAATTCTTAAGAGTTTCCCCATTCTTTTTTTAGGGTTCTGCGGTATAATACGGATAACGAGAGGACCAAGTCCCGGTTCCGGGACCCGAGGATATTACCCAAAGGAGGAACTCCTATGAAAAAACGCAACCGCATCACCCTCTGCCTGGTGGCGGGCGTGCTGATTCTGGCGGTGTCTGCCACGGCGGCCTTCGGCAGCGTCAATGGCTACGCCAAGTACAAAAACGCCCTGAAGGACCTGGCCCTGGAGGAAACTAACTTTACCGCCGCCGGCCAGCTGACCATGTCTTTTGACGGCGAAACCATTGTGACGATGAGCGGCGATTACGCCCATGCCGGGGCGGACTACAGCTCCCATACCCGCACCGAGCGCGGCGGCACCGTCCAGGAGGAGTACGACACCGTTCTGAACGGGGTGAACACCTGGTTCAGCGCCGACAAGGATTACTACTACCAGTCCCAGGTGGACCGGGAGGAAACCAACCTGCTGGGCTACAACCAGGACGACGAGATGGAAAACCGTCTCATCACCTTCGTGGAGCTGGCCGCTGACACGGTGGTGGGCGACCTGAAGAACAACTTTGTGGAGGTGGGGGCCGAAAACGGCAGCACCCTCTACCAGGTGAACATCTCCCAGAGCCAGGTGCCCTCTCTGGTCAACGCCGGTCTGTCCCTCTTTGCCTACTCCATGGCCGAGACGAACAGCGAGCCCTACCAGGTCCAGTTTGAGGACTATGACCAGAATGCGTTCCACTATTATGAAGAGACCACCGGCGAGACCCTCTCCGACGAGTTCAAGGATCACTACCGGAACGGCGGCGACGACGCCTGGTACGAGGCCAACGAGGCCCAGCTGGAGAAGTTCTATGAAGTCACCGGCGAGTGCTGGGAGGATGAATACTACAAGGTTCTGGAGGAAAAGGGCAAGGGCGTGGTTTACGTCCACCCCGACGGCTCCTATGACTACTACGCCGACAACGCCGCCTTCGCCGCTGCCCACCCGGAGGAGACCATGGACGACCTGTACCAGTATGTGGGCCAGGACATGACCCTGGAGGATGTGGACTGCACCTTCGGCGTGGACAGCCAGGGCCGGCTCACCTCCAACCAGATCCAGGTGACCTTCAACACCACCGGAGAGGACGGCAGCCACCACAAGATGGTCATTGCCATCGACCTGACGGTGAAGGACTACGGCGCCACCACCGTCCAGCCTCTGGACGTGGGGGAGCGGACCGAGGCCCACTGATCGGGAGCGGAAAAGGCCAGTTTACAGAAGCACACACAGCGGGCACAGCCCCGGAGGGAGACCCTCCGGGGCGGCCCGCCCTGACGGGGCAGAGCTGCTGCCCGGAAAGGAGCGGCATTTGGAGACCGTACTGAATCTGGACCACATGTCCAAGCTATACAGCAATGGCCGCGGGGCCAGAAACATCACCTTCTCCGTTCAGCGGGGAGAGGTGGTGGGTCTGCTGGGCCCCAACGGCTCGGGGAAAACCACCATCATGAAATCCATCACCGGCCTGTGCCAGCCCACGGCGGGGAGGATCACCGTGTTCGGCGCGGACGCGGTGACCCAGCGGGAGCAGGCCCTGGCCAAGGTGGGGGCTCTCATTGAGCAGCCCGCCCTGTTTGAAAACCTCACCGCCCAGGACCACCTGCGCATGGCCGCCCGGTACTACCCCCAGGTGGACCAGGCCCGGGTGGACAAGGTGCTGGAAATCGTGGGGCTGTCCCAGTATAAAAAGGAGCGCTGCGGCAAGTTCTCCCTGGGCATGAAGCAGCGGATGGGCCTGGCCCTGGCGCTGATCTCCGAGCCGGAGCTGATGATCTTGGACGAGCCCACCAACGGCCTGGACATCGAGGCCACCGTGGAGATCCGGGAGATCATCATCCGCCTGGCCAAAGAGAAGGGGGTCACCTTCCTGGTGGCCAGCCACCTGGCCTCGGAGATTGAGAAGATGTGCAGCAAGGTCCTGGTGCTCCACGAGGGGGAGATGCTCTCCTTCGACACCAAGGAGGAGGCCCTCCGGCTCAACCCCTCCCTGGAGGATTACTTCCTGGCCAAGGTCCGGGACAAAAAGGGCTCCGTGGTCCTGTGAGGAGGAACGACATATGCAGCAATTTCTGGCAAACCTGAAAAACGAGTGCTTTAAGCTCAGCAAGCGGAAAAAATATCTGGTTCTTCTGATCATCGGCTCCGCCATCTGCGTGGCCAGCGCCCTGCGGATCGTCATCGCCAACTATATCACCGGCGGCGGCGTCTCCCGCCAGGCGGTGCTGGGGGGCCTGACCAGCTCCAACCTGCTCTTTTTCCTGATGATCTTCCTGCCCCTCATGGCCATTATGGCCAGCTGCGACCTGTTTGTGGGGGAGCAGGGGGACCACACCATCCGGTTCTCCCTGATGCGCCCGGTGGGGAAGGGCAAGCTCTTTTTCTCCAAGGCAGTGGCGGTGTTCCTGCTGTGCGTGGTGGACCTGGCGGTGATGTTCCTGGTCTCCGCCCTGACCCAGGTGGTGCTGGGCGGGGGAACCGGCGGCATCCTCTCCAGCCTGGGGGCCTGCCTGCTGGACCTGATTCCCCTGGCGGTGCTCATCCTGTTTTTTTGTCTTATCAACCAGCTGGTGAAGGGACCCAGCCTGACGGTGCTGCTGTGCGTGGTGCTGTATGTGGCCTTTATCGCCCTGGGTACTTATATGCCCGCCATCGGCGGCCTGCTCTTCACCGGGTACCTCCGGTGGCACAACCTGTGGATCGGTGTCACCCTGCCCTTCCACTCCCTCCTCTCCCGCATCGGCCTGCTGGCCGGGTACGGTCTGGTCTTCGGCTGCGGCGGCTTCCTGCTCTTCGAGCGGAAGGAGGGGTAAAAACCGGCGGCGCCGCAAGCGCCCCGCCCCCAAAGGAGGTCAGGCCTATGGCCCGAAAAATCACAATGAAAGGCCGGTTCATTCAAACCGGCCTTTTGATGCTGGGGTTGTCTCTGCTCATTGCCTTGGTGCTGGTGGTGGTGATCCTGGCGCTTTTTGCTGCCCGGGTCCCCGAGGGGGAGGACTTTGTCCGGTCCGTCTTTAACCTGTTCTGGGGAGAGCTGCAAGGCCCCCGGCGGATGCTGCCCTATCTCATCGGGGGGATCATCCTTCTGTGCCTGTGCGTGGCGGGGATGTGCATGGCGGTTACCTCCCGGATGGCGGGGAAGCTGTCGGGCACCCTCAAAACCCTCTGCCGGGCGGCGGATAACCTGCGGGAGGGGGAGCTGGACTTTGAAATCCTCTCCTGCCAGGAGCGGGAGCTGGACGAGCTGTGCCAGTCCCTGGAGAGCGTCCGCCAGCGGCTGAAGGCCGCTGCCAACGCCGAGGCCGCCGCCCAGGAGGAGCGGGGGCTGCTCATGGCCAACCTCTCCCACGACCTGCGCACCCCCATCACCGCCATCAAGGGCTATGTGGAGGGCATCCGGGACGGCATCGCCAACACCCCCGAAAAGCGGGACCACTACCTGGACACCATTTACAGCAAATCCCTGGTGCTGGAGAAGCTGGTGCGGAACATGTCCGACTTCTCTGAGTATGAGCTGGGGCGGATGCAGTATCACTTTGAATATGTGGAGATGACCGCCTTCCTGGCCGACCTGGGGGAGGAGTACCGCCAGGACGCGGAGGGTCTGGGGCTCACCTTCACCTCCCGGCTGCCCCAGGGCAGATATCTGGTGACGGCGGACCGGAGCAAGCTCAAGCGGGTGCTGGACAACCTGGTGTCCAACGCCATCAAATACAGCCGCCCCGGCGGCGCCATCGACCTGACGGCGGAGCCTTACGAGGGCGGTCTGGTGATCCAGGTGTCGGACAACGGCCGGGGGATCAGCAGCGAAGCTCTGCACCATGTGTTTGACAGCTTCTTCCGGGCGGACACCGCCCGGTCCAGCTCCGTGCCCGGCAGCGGTCTGGGCCTGGCCATCTGCCGGAGCATTGTGGACAGCCACCACGGGAAAATCTGGCTGACCAGCGAGGAAGGGGAGGGGACCCGGGCCTTCGTCTATCTCCCCCTGCAAAAAGAGGAGGACATCCTGTGAAACTACTGATTATTGAGGACGACCAGAGCGTAGCCGAGCTGGAGCGGGACTACCTGGAGATCAACGGCGGCTTTGACTGCACCCTGTGCACCGACGGCACCGAGGGCCTCCGCCGGGCCCTGGCGGAGGACTACGCCCTGGTGATCGTAGACGTGATGCTCCCGGGGTTAAGCGGCTTTGAAATCTGCCGCCGCCTGCGGGAGGAGAAGGACACCCCCGTGATCATCATCTCTGCCCTGGCCGACGACATTGACAAGGTCCGTGGCCTGGGGCTAGGCGCGGACGACTACATGACCAAGCCCTTCAGCCCCAGCGAGCTGGTGGCCCGGGTGAAGGGCCACATCCAGCGGTACCAGCGGCTGGTGGGGGGCCGGGAGAAGCCCCGGCCGGAGATTCTGAAAATCCGCGGCCTGGAGATCGACCGGGACGCCCGCCGGGTGTGGGTCAACGGCCGGGAGAAAAACATGACCAGCAAGGAGTATGATCTGCTGCTCTTTCTGGCTGAGCACCCGGACACGGTGTTCTCCAAGGACCGGCTGTTTGACAGCGTCTGGGGGATGGACGCCTACGGGGATGTGTCCACGGTGACGGTGCACATCAAGCACATCCGGGACAAGATCGAAATTGACCCCGAGCACATCCAGTATATCGAAACCGTGTGGGGCGTCGGCTACCGCTTCCGGGGATAACCGGCGCGCGTAGCAGGCCGCAAATCCCGCAATCGGAAAAGGCAACGCCTTTTTCGATTGCTTATAAAAAAGACCCCTGGACAGTTGGGGAACTGTCCAGGGGTCTTTCTGCCCCGGGCGGAGAAACCACAGGGCGGGATACAATGAAACGGAAGGTTAAAAGGAAGAAACGGGTTTGGACAAGAAGGGGTTGTCAAAAGGTCTTTGGGAAGGAAAAGACCTGCGGCGGCGAAGCCGACCGCTCTTGACTACAATGAAATAATACAACGTGGAAGTTGCAAAATCAATCGGCAAAACCACCAACATTCCCGAATAAAACTCGGTTTTCTCCCGAAAATGCCGGAATAACTTGCAGGAGAAAATAGTTTGCTTGCAGATGAAAGAGATTTCCGTCAGAAGGTGCTGATGGGGATGTCCGGGTCCTCCCCGGTTTTTTCCACGGCCCGGACCTGGACGTAATAGCGGCAGTCCGCCCCGGCCTCGATGAGGACCCGGTCCCCCACCTGATGGCCCATGAGAGCCTTGCCCACGGGGGATTCCTTGCTGATGAGGCCCTTCAAAGCGTCCTGGCGGAGGGTGGTCACCAGCTGGATGGTCTCCTCCTCGTCGTCTTCCTCCAGGTAGATGGTGACCTTGTCGAACAGGCCGATGCCGGCGCCCTGGGAGGTGCCGTCAATGACCTTGGCGGTTTTTATCATGTTCTCCAGGTAGCGGATGCGGCTGTCGTTGCGGTTTTTCTCCCGCTTGGCGGCCTTGTACTCGAAGTTCTCGCTGAGATCCCCGAAGGAGCGGGCCACCTTCACCTCTTCAATGAGCTTGGGCCGCAGCACCTGAATCCGGTGCTGGAGCTCCTCCTTCATCTTGTCAATGTCCACTTGGGTCAGTTCGTCGTGCATGACGTACACCTCTTTTACAAAAATTCGCCGGTTTCATCCTTGCGCCGGGACCCGCACGGCGGGACGGCGCTTATGCGCCGCACAAGGGTTTTGCGGAGCAAAACCTTGGCGCAGGCGGAATTCAGTTCCGCCGAGCAGTTCAATCACCGAAGGGTGAAGAGCCCAAAGGGCGCGGAATCCAAAAAGAACGACACGCGTTAAGCGTGTCGTTCTTTTTGGTGCCGGTGACCGGACTCGAACCGGTACGCTGTCGCCAGCGGCGGATTTTGAGTCCGCTACGTCTACCAATTTCATCACACCGGCAGGTGGGCTGAGCGCAAGTGGATTATACAACAGCCGGGAGCCGATGGCAAGGGTTTTTCTCTTAGAAATTTCGAAGAAATCATAGGAAATCAGGAAGGGATGTGGTATGATATGATATTATGGTACGACTATGAGTATGAGAACATGGCAGGCCGGAAGGGCCGGCCTGGAAAGGAGGCGTCCGGTTCGTGAAGCTGCGGAAAGCTGTGGGGCTGCTGGCCCTGCTCCTGTGCCTGGGGGGGCTGACCGGCTGCGTGTTTGGCAGCGTGGACGAGATGTACGCCCTGCCCAAGTCCTCGGAGTCCTATGTGAATCTCCAGGCCACCATCAACCAGGAAAAGGGCAGCGCGGAGTACATCGCCCCGTTGAGCGGCGAGAACCGCCAGACCATCCAGCTGGTGGACGTGGACGGGGACGGCAGCCAGGAGGCGGTGGCCTTCTTCCGGGACGCTGCCGCGGAGCAGCCCCTTCAGATCGTGATCTTCAAGCAGGATGACCGGGAGGCCTATCAGGTCTATGCCCGCATTGAGGGCATTGGCAGCGAGATTGAGTCCATCGACTACCTGGACCTGTGCGGCGACACCGGCTGCGACATTCTGGTGAGCTGGCAGGTGAGCGCCTCTGTTCACACCCTGGTGGGGTACACCATCGCCGGGGGGGAGCCCATGGAAATTCTTCGCAGCGGCTACGGCCGGTACCTGGCGGCGGACCTGGACAAGGACGGTCGGGAGGAGCTGGTCCTGGCCCAGAGCGAGAACGGCAGCCCTGCCCGCTGGCGGCTGGAGTATTACGACGGCCGGGAGAGCCACATGGAGATGCTTTCCGCTGCCCCTCTCTCCGAAGGCGCCACCGACATCTGCGCCTGGTCCAGCGGATCTCTGGCGGACGAGACCCCCGGCCTGTTCGTCACCTCCTATTTCGGCAAGGACGTGCTCATTACCGATGTACTCTGCGTGGACGAGGGCGGCTTGCGGAACCTTTCTCTGCATTCCGGTAAGCGCAGCAGCGAGAATACCTGCCACTACTATTCCGGGGTCTTCCCGGCGGATATGAACGGGGACGGGATCACCGAGGTACCCGTGTCCCGGGAGGTGCCTGCCTACGGCGGCAGCACCGCCGACAGCTTCTGGTGGCTGGACTGGATTGCCTATCGGTCTGACGGCAGCGGCGACCAGGTGCTCACCACCTGCCACAGCGGCGACGGCTGGTACCTGGAGCTGCCCGAGGAGTGGACGGGAGACTTCTCCATGTGCCGCCAGGAAAGCTCTGCCACCGGGGTGCGCAGCGTCACCTTCGCCCGGGGGCTGGAGACGGAGGAGACAGATCCCCAGCCCTTCCTGACCATCTGCACCCTCACGGGGTCGGACCGGGGCGAGCTGGCCCGGCAGGACGGCCGGTTCATCCTCTATACGGACAGCAACACCATCTGCACCGGGGAGTTTCTCCCTGGTTGGGACTGCGGCTTGGACCAGGATGGTCTGGAAAGCCGCTTCCATCACAGCACCGGCGGCTGGAGCCATGGCAGCACCTGACAGGCCTTGTCGCCGGAGGCGCCCTGGGAAGGGCGGGACGGGACCAGCCCGTCCAAACAAGAAAGGAGCGGAACAATGAAAAAAATTCTGGTTCTGGAGGACGAGGCCAACATCCGCAGCTTCGTCGTGATTAACCTCAACCGGGCAGGCTATGAGACCATCGAGGCGGGCACCGGCGAGGAGGCCCTGGAGCAGCTGCGGCTGAACCCCGACGTGCGGGTGGCTCTGCTGGATATTATGCTCCCCGACATGGACGGCTTCGAGGTCTGCCGCCGCATCCGGGCGGGCAACTCCAAGATCGGCATCATTATGCTCACCGCCCGCACCCAGGAGATGGACAAGGTCACCGGCTTCATGACCGGGGCCGACGACTATGTGACCAAGCCCTTCTCCCCGGCGGAGCTCACCGCCCGCATCGACGCTCTCTACCGGCGCATCGGCGGAGACATGATGGACGACGGCGAGATCCAGCAGCCCCCCTTCGTCCTGAACACCCGCAAGCGGACCCTGGAGAAAAACGGCCAGCGGGTGAAGCTGACCCAGGTGGAGTACGCCATCATGAAGATGTTCATGGAAAACCCCGGCAAGGCCCTCTCCCGGGAGGAGATCCTGAAATCCGTCTGGGGGGAGAACTACTTAGGAGAGCTGAAAATCGTGGACGTGAACATCCGCCGCCTGCGGGTGAAGATCGAGGATGAGCCCACCAGCCCCATCTACATCACCACCATCTGGGGCTACGGCTACAAGTGGGAATTTTGACCGGGTGAAAAAGAAAACTCTTTTTCGCCGCTGCGGCGGCGAAACTCTGCGAGGCACACGTTAAGAAGAAGGAACGACCATGAAATCCATTCCATTTCTGAAAGTCAGGGGCATCCGCAGGCGATGGCTGCTCAACAGCGTCAGCATCATGGTGATGATTCTGGCGGTGGTGGTGATCGCCTTCTCCCTGGTGATGAAAAACTATTACGACAGCAGCATCCTCTCGGACATGGAGAGCAAGGCCCGCATTGCCGCCAACTACTTCGGCAGCTACGCCGGGAGCATGGACATCAGCACTGGGGACTACCTCACCGCTGCCCAGGACTATGTCAGCTCCTTTGAGGACGGCACCAAGCTGGAGCTGCAATTTCTCACCCCCGGGGGCAAGGTGGTCTACTCCTCCAACGGTCTGACCCTGTCGGGCACCATGCCGGGGACGGACGACATCGCCCACCTGCAAACCTACCAGGAGATCTCCTCCTGGACGGGAAACTCCCCCCAGACCGGGGAGCGGATCACCGCCGTCTCCGCCCCGCTCATCTATGACGGCACCCTCATGGGGATCATGCGCTATGTCACCTCCATGCGTCTGGTGGACCGGCAGGTGGTTACCCTTACCCTGGTGGCGGTGGCCCTGGCAGCCAGCATCCTGGTGCTGGCGTATCTCTCCAACATCTACTTTGTCCGCTCCATCGTGGACCCGGTGAAGAACATCACCGGCATCGCCCAGCGCATCGCCGGTGGCAGCTATGGCATCCAGGTGGAGAAAAAGTTCGACGACGAGGTGGGCGATCTCACCGACGCCATCAACGACATGTCCCTGCGCATTAAGCAGGCGGAGAGCATGAAATCGGAGTTTATCTCCTCCGTCTCCCATGAGCTGCGCACCCCCCTCACGGCCATCACCGGCTGGGCGGAGACCATCATGAATGGAGAGGCCCGGGACGAGTCGGACATCCGCAAGGGCATGGGCATCATCGCCAGCGAGGCCAGACGGCTCTCGGGCATGGTGGAGGAGCTGCTGGAGTTCTCCCGCATTGAGGACGG
Source organism: Clostridiales bacterium (assembly GCA_004551945.1). Lineage (GTDB taxonomy): Bacteria > Bacillota > Clostridia > Oscillospirales > Oscillospiraceae > Evtepia. Next base: position 90,258 of record SFPN01000007.1, read on the forward strand.
CCGGTTTACCCTGTCCATCGAGCCCATTGACATCAAGGCCGAGCTGGAGGACGCGGTGTACACCTACCATGAGTTCCTGGCCGCCGAGGGCATCGCCGTCTACCACCGCGACTGCGAGGAGGAGTTCGAGCCCATCCCCGGGGACCCGGACCGGCTGCGGCAGGTTTTCTGCAACCTGCTGGACAACGCCGCCAAGCACGGCGGCTCCGGCAAGCGCATTGACACGGGGATCTACCCGGAGGCGGGGGACGTGGTCATCACCATCCGGGACTACGGCCCCGGCATCCCCCCGGAGGAGCTGCCCAACGTGAAGTACAAGTTCTACAAGGGAAGCTCCACCGCCCGTGGCAGCGGCATCGGCCTGGCGGTGTGCGAGGAGATTGTCTCCCGCCACAACGGGGAGCTGAACATCCGCAACGCCGACGACGAGTTTGGCGGCTGTGTGGCAGAGATCCGGCTGCCGACTGGAACATAAGTTCGAGAAAAACCTTGCTTTTTTCCCCAAGGTTTGATACCATATTCTCTGCGGAACGCAGAACAAAACTAGGAGACACTATGAAAGAAAAAAGCACTTGCGGCGCACCCGCTCAGGACTGCGCCTTCCGCACCACCATCGGCGGACAGGCCCTCATTGAGGGCATCCTCATGCGGGGGCCGAAGAAGCAGGCCATTGTGGTGCGCAACCAGGAGGGAGAACTGGAGATCCAGGAGGAGGACCTGAAGCTGGTGAAGGACCGGCACCCCGTCCTGGGCTGGCCCTTCATCCGGGGGATTATCAACTTTCTGGACTCCCTCATCAAGGGTGTCAAGGCCCTCATGTGGTCGGCAGAGTTCTACCCCGAGGAAGAGGAGACAGAGCCCTCCCGGTTTGAAAAGTGGCTGGAACAGCACTTCGGCACCGAGGCCCTGATGAAATGGGTGATCGGCGTGGCTGTGGCGGCGGGCATCGCCTTTGCGGTAGCGCTGTTTATCATCCTGCCTACCCTGGGAACCTCCGCCCTGCTGTACTTCTTCCCCAGCGCTCCCATGTGGGTGCGGAACCTGCTGGAGGGCATCATCAAGCTGGTGATTTTCTTCATCTATCTGATCCTCTGCTCCCGGCTGAAGGATATTCACCGGACCTTCCAGTACCACGGGGCGGAACACAAGACCATCTTCTGCTACGAGCGGGGCCTGCCCCTGACCGTGGAAAACGCCCGGACCATGCCCCGGCACCACCCCCGGTGCGGCACCAGCTTCCTGTTTGTGGTCATCGTCATTGCCGTGCTGGCCTCCTGCGTGGTCTTTGCCCTGCCTGGGGTGCGGGACGTGGCCACCAATCCCATTGTGCGTATCCTGCTTCATCTGGTGCTGCTACCCATTGTGGTGGCGGTGACCTATGAGCTTAACCGGTTTATTGGCCGCCACGACAACCCCCTGACCCGGTTCCTGTCGGCCCCCGGCATGTGGATGCAGAACTTTACCACCTTCGAGCCGGACGACTCCATGCTGGAGGTGGCCATTCGTGCCCTGAATCTGGTCCTGCCGGAGGAAAAGGGCGCGGACGCCTGGTAAAACGAGAACGAGAGAAACTGTTTCTGATTGGGGTGTGTGTTTGTGGCGATCACCTATCATGACTTGTATTTGAATACCTACCGGGACCTGGCGGACTTGGGCATCGAGGCGGCCAAGCTGGAGGCCCGGGAGCTTCTCTGCGCGGCGGCGGACAAGACCCCGGAGAAGTTCCTCCAGGACCTGTCCCTGTATACCACCGACGAGATCCAGGAGAAGCTGGCCGCCATGGTGGAGCGGCGAAAAACCGGGGAGCCGGTGGCCTACATCATCGGGGAGTGGTCCTTCTGCGGCCTCACCTTCGCGGTGAATCCCCAGGTCCTCATCCCACGCATCGACACGGAAATGCTGGCCAACATCGTCATCGACCGGCTGAGAAAGGACGAGGAAGCCCGGCCGGGCAGCAGCTTCCGGGTGCTGGACCTGTGCGCCGGCTCCGGCTGCGTGGGGCTCACCATTGCTTATAAGATGAAAAACGTCCGGGCGGTGCTGGTGGACCTATCCGACGGGGCGTTGGACCTGTGCAAGAAGAATATCCGCCGGCACAAGCTCACCGGCCGGGCGGTGCACCTGAAAGGGGACGCACTCCAGTCCCCCAGCCACGCTCTGGGGCTGTTTGATGTGCTGGTGTGCAATCCCCCCTATATCCCCAGCGGAGACATTCCGGGGCTGGACAGCTCCGTGAAGGACTTTGAGCCCATGATGGCTCTGGACGGCGGGGCGGACGGCCTGGACTTTTACCGGGCGGTGACCAAGCTGTGGAAGTCGGCCTTAAAGCCCGGAGGCCACCTGATCTACGAGGTGGGCATCGGCCAGTCGGAGAAGGTGGCCGGGCTGCTGGTGCAGGCTGGCTATGAGAACATCCGCATCACAAGAGACACCGGCCGCATCGACCGGGTGGTGGAGGGCCAGCGGCCCAAGGAACGGGAGATCCCCGATCTGCTCCATGAGAGCTTACACGAGGAGGAAGGATAATGGCAGAGAAAAAGAAAACGGTAGAGAGCGCCGCACCGGCTGCGGATAAAAAGAAGGCCCTGGAGACCGCCATGGCCCAGATTGAGAAGGCCTACGGCAAGGGCTCCATCATGCGCCTGGGGGACAACACCCGGGTGGTGGTGGAGGCCATCCCCACCGGCTCTCTGGCCCTGGACCTGGCCCTGGGCATCGGCGGCGTGCCCCGGGGACGGATCATTGAGATCTACGGCCCCGAATCCTCCGGTAAGACCACCCTGGCTCTGCACATTGCGGCGGAGGCCCAGAAGCGGGGCGGCGAGGTGGCCTTCATCGACGCTGAGCACGCCCTGGACCCCACCTACGCCCGGGCCCTGGGGGTGGACATTGAAAACATGCTCATCTCCCAGCCGGACACCGGCGAGCAGGGCCTGGAAATCTGCGAGGCCCTGGTGCGCTCCGGCGCTCTGGACGTGATCGTGGTGGACTCTGTGGCCGCCCTGGTGCCCCGGGCGGAGATCGAGGGGGACATGGGGGACGCCCACGTGGGCCTGCTTGCCCGCCTCATGAGCCAGGCCCTGCGGAAGCTGGCCGGGTCCATCGCTAAGACCAACTGCGTGGTCATCTTCATTAACCAGCTCCGGGAAAAGGTGGGGGTCATGTACGGCAATCCCGAGGTCACCACCGGCGGCCGGGCCTTGAAGTTCTACTCCTCCGTCCGCATCGACGTGCGCCGGATCGAGCCCATCAAGGCCGGCGGGGAGATCATCGGCAACCGCACCCGGGCCAAAGTGGTAAAAAATAAGGTTGCGCCCCCCTTCCGGGAGGCGGAGTTTGACATTATGTACGGGGAGGGCATCTCCAAGTACGGCGAGATGGTGGACCTGGCGGTGAAGCTGGACATTCTCCAGAAGAGCGGCTCCTGGTTCTCCATGGGGGACGAGCGCATCGGCCAGGGCCGGGACGCGGCCAAGCAGTATCTGAAGGACAACCCGGAGATCTGCGACCGGGTGGAGGAGGAAATCCGCCAGAATTCCTACAAGCTCATGAGCGCCCAGGCCCAGGCGGCTGCCCGGGCAGCGGGCCGTGCTCCTCAGGAGACCGTCACCCACGCTGCCCAGCCCCAGCCCGCGCCGGCCGCGCCCCGGGGCATCGACGTGAGCGCCGACGACTTCGACGATGAGGATTGAGAAGCTGACGCCCCCCGCCCGACCGGGTTCCCCCTGGACCCTGGTGCTGGAGACGGGGGAGAAGCTGAAACTCACCGAAGGGGTGGTGGCGGACTTTGCCCTGTACCAGGGGGGAGAGCTGGACCAGCCGGCCCTGGAGGAGCTGAAAGCCGCCGCCTTTGCCGGGGCTTTGCGGGAGAAAACCATCTCTCTGCTCACCGGCCGCCTCATGTCCGCCGGGCAGCTAAAGGAAAAGCTCCTGACCAAGGGGGCCACCCCCCGGCAGGCGGAGGAGCTGGCCGCCTGGGCCCAGGACATTGGGCTGCTGAACGACCGGGAATACGCCGCTGCCCTGGTCCGCCACTACCAGGACCGGGGGTACGGCGTCTATAAGATCAAGGATGAGCTCTACCGCCGCAAGGTCCCCCGGGAATACTGGGAGGAGGCCCTGGAGGCGCTGGAGGACCCGGGGGAGCAGATTTCCCGCCTGCTGGCGGCCAGGCTCAAGGACCCCACCGACCCGAAACAGGTAAAGAAAGCCTCCGACGCCCTGGTGCGCCGGGGGTTTTCGTGGAGTCAGGTGTCCCAAGGGATCGAAGGGTTCCGGCGGACCTGGGAAGACGAACAGATAGGAGACTGAAACAGTGAAAGTTGGATTTATTTCCCTTGGCTGCGCCAAGAACCAGGTCAACTGCGAGCAGATGATCTGGCAGACCTACGAGGCCGGCCACGAGGTGGCCCTGGGGGCCGAGGACTGCGACGTGGCCGTGGTGAACACCTGCGGCTTCCTCCAGGAGGCCCGGGACGAGGCCATGGCGGAGATTGAGAAGCTGGCGGAATTAAAGCGGGCTGGCAAGCTGAAAAAAATCATTGTCACCGGCTGCATGGCCCAGTGGAAGAAGGAGGAGATGAAAACCCTCTGTCCCGACGCCGACGGCTTCATCGGCGTGGGGGGCTATGACTCCATCGCCCAGGTGCTGGAGCAGGCGGAGGCCGGGGAGCGTCCCGCCCTCTTCGGGGATATCGACGCCCCGGTGCCGGAGACCGACCGGGTGGTGTGCACCTCCGACTACTGGGCCTGGCTGCGGATTGCGGAGGGGTGCGACAACCGGTGCGCCTACTGCGTGATCCCCTTCATCCGGGGCCGGTTCCGCAGCCGCCCGGAGGAGAAGATTCTGGAAGAGGCCCGGAACCTGGCGGAAGCGGGGATGAAGGAGCTCATCGTGGTGGCCCAGGACATCACCCGCTACGGCCTGGACCTGTACGGCCGCCGCACCCTGGCGGAGCTGCTGCCCAAGCTGTGCGCCATTGAGGGCATCCAGTGGGTGCGCCTGCACTACCTCTACCCCGACGAAATTACCGACGAGCTCATCGACGTGATCGCCCGGGAGCCGAAAATCGTCAAGTACCTGGATATCCCCATCCAGCACATCAGCGACAAGGTGCTGAAAGCCATGCACCGCCGGGGCACCGGGGACGAGATCCGGGTGCTCTTCCGCAAGCTGCGGCAGAGAATCCCCGGCCTGGTGCTGCGCACCAGCCTCATCGCAGGCTTTCCCGGGGAGACGGAGGAGGACTTTGAGGAACTGTGCGAGTTCCTGCTGGAGTATCAAGTGGAGCGGGCGGGGGTGTTCCCCTATTCGCCCGAGCCGGGCAGCGCCGCCGCCTCCTACCCCGACCAGGTGGACGAGGACGTAAAGCGCCGCCGGGTGGAGCTGCTCACCGACTTGCAGCTGCGGGTGGTGGACCAGTTCTGCCAGGACCAGGTGGGCAAGACCCTTACCGTTCTCTGCGAGGGCTACGACGACGAAACCGAGCTGTACTTCGGCCGCAGCCAGTACGACTCCCCGGAGATCGACGGCATCGTGCACTTTGAAGGGGAAGAGGGGGGCGTAGCGCCCGGCGGCTTCTACCAGGTGAAGATCACCAGCACCTACGACGGCGAGCTTATCGGCGTCATCGACAATGAGGAGGCGGAGGCATGAATACTGCGAACAAGCTGACCATGATCCGGGTGGTGCTCATCCCCGTGTTCATCGTCCTGCTCTATCTGGATTTCACCGGCCACCTGCTGGCCGCCCTGGCTGTGTTCATCCTGGCCAGCATCACGGACTTTGTGGACGGATATGTGGCCCGGCACTACAATCAGATCACGGATTTCGGCAAGTTCATGGACCCTCTGGCGGATAAGCTGCTGGTGATGTCCGCCATGGCCTGGTTTGTGGAGGTGGGCTGGATGCCCGCCTGGGCCTTCTTCGTTGTCATCGCCCGGGAGCTGGCGGTTACCGGCCTGCGGCTCATCGCCGTGGAGCAGGGCCAGGTCATCGCCGCGGGCAAGTCCGGCAAGGTGAAGACTGCCTCCACCATGGTGTGCATCTGCCTGCTGCTGGCCTTCCCCAATCCCACCCTGATTCTGGTCTGCGTGGCGGTGATCCTGGTGACCACCGTCTACTCCGGCATCGAGTATTTCATCCAGAACAAGGATGTGCTCCTGAACGGAGACATCTAAGTCTCTGCGTCTTTGCAACCCTTTCACCTGCTATGCTTATCTACCTCCAACTTATCGACGACCCGGCGGACCGGGTGAAATTCGAGGACCTGTACCGCACCTACCGGAGCCTGATGCTCTATGTAGCCAATCAGATCCTGCATAACCAGCAGGACGCGGAGGACGCGGTCCACGAGGCCTTTTTGGCGGTGACGAAAAATTTCTCAAAAATTTCTTCGATTCCGCGTCACAAAATCAAATCCTACCTCGTTACTATTACTGAACGAAAGGCGATCGACCTGTACCGCAGGAAACAGCGCCACCCCACCGGCGAGCTTCTGGAAGAGCTGGAAGGGGTGACGGTGGAGTACAGCGGGGACGATGGCCTGGCTCAGTGTATCCTGAACCTGCCGGCCCGGTACCGGGAATTCATCCTGCTAAAATACGAGCAGGGGCTTACCAACCGGGAGCTGGCCAAGGTGCTGCACCTGTCTGAGGATGCGGTCCGCAAGCTGGATCAGCGGGCGAGGGATGCCCTGGAAAAGCTGTGCAGAGAGGAGGGGGTTCTATGATTTCGGAAGAACGTCTGCGGTTGGCCGCCCAGGAGGCCGGACGGGCCATCGCCGCCAGCCTGCCGGAGCCGGAGGACTGCCAGGCCGAGTTTTCCCCCTCCTTTGAGCGAAAAATGAAAAAACTGATCTGGCGAGCGGACCACCGGGGACTCTGCCTGGGCCTGAAACGGGCGGCCTGCTTCTTCCTGGCCCTCCTGCTGTCCGGCGGGGTGTTCCTCACCGTAAACGCCGAAGCCAGGGAACTGGTGTTCGGCTGGATCAGCCAGCGGGTGGAGGATGCCCAGCACTACTTCTTTAGAGAAGACGTGCCCACGGGAAATAAAAGTGTTCACTATTATCTGTCTGAATTGCCGGAGGAATATTCAGAATGGTCTGTCTCTAACGAGATCAATGGCTGGAGTTCGGTGTATGTGAATGATGCAGGAGAATTCCTGGACTTTGGGTATCGCAGAGACACGGATAAGAGGGCATCGGCGGACTTGTTCTTCACCGTAGATGGAATGACGAAAAAGACTGTGCATGTCAATGGCGTCCCGGCTGAATACTATCAGGATGATACAGGGGTATCTGCTAACCTTCTCGTTTGGATAAACCAGGAGGCCGATACACTGTTTTATATTTCGGCGTATTTGGATGAGGAACAGTTGCTGGAACTGGCGGAAAGTGTCGTCCCGGAAGAATAAAAATTTTTTTGAAAAGTTAAAACATGGCGTCACAAAACGCCTTCTCATTTCGTTACTAAGGATAAGAACGAAACGAGGAGGCGTTTTTATGTTGAAAAGAGTGTTAACAATGGCGCTTGTGCTGGTACTGATATTAGGAGTCTCAGCACAGGCAGCGGAGATTATGTCGCTGCGTGTGGAACCTTCAATTTCTTTTGCTGGAACAATGGCAACTTGCAAAGCAACTATACAGGGAGAGAAGGAGAAGGATAAGATTTCAGTGACTATGAAGCTATGGAAGAGTGGCAAATGTCTGAATACTTGGATGGCAAATGGAACCGGAAAAGTTTCTCTCGCTAAATCTGTTGCAGTGGTTAGGGGAACTACCTATACGTTGACCGTCGATGCGGTGGTTAACGGCGTAGCGAAACCGACAAAATCAACAACTGCGACATGTCCATAAAAGCTAAGTAATTTACGTCAATGAAAGAAGGTGATATATGCTGGATATTTGTGCTTTTGGGTAAGACTTGATACAACCAAAGAGGAGGAAAACAAATGAAAAAACGATTGGAAACTTTGATGATGGCGCTGTGCTTGGTGCTTGCACTGGCGGTGCCTGCGGTTGCAGCAGAGACGGAAAGTGGGCTTGTCTCCGTAGATGACATCGAAATTGATGTTGCCGCAATAACGGATGCCCCAGTTAACAAAAAGAGTATAGGGAATGATGTCTATGAGTTTCAGTTAAGCCAGCGGGTAGAAACTACAGAAACTTAGGGGAGAGAGGAAATCCTTTGCAACTCCACAAAGATTATTGCTGTTGGAGAGGAAGAAGCGCAAAAGGTTGAAGGGAATATTCGGAAGATACAAAATGCGAGATCGACGTTCTCTGGCGGCACGGTAAGTGGGAGTTATTTAGGCGGCTCCGCTACTCTATCCAGTACAACCACGCTCTGGAGTGAGACAAAATCCGGTGTGTTGTATTATAAGATTGTAAACTTGGAAACATCGGTGGCAGTAGGCAGCGGAGTAACCTTTGAAAACAAAAGGGTGGATTTCTTTGCCAATGGTTACAATATGTCAGGAGTATTTGTCACCCAAGAAGGTTCAGGGTATTTTCGCCTTAACAATAAAGCGAATGATACCGTCGGAGCTCCCTCGTCCTGGGCTCATATCAAGAAAACGTATGATGCGGATATTGGTGGCAGCTATGTCTGCAAGCTAACAAAAAATGGAGCGACAACAACAGTTACGCTTAAGAACTACTACTTTTAACTGGCGGCTGATGGCCGACAATGAAAACCTGCGTTTCAGAGGAGTGATAGAGTGAAACGAAAAATTCTATACCTGTTGCTGGGCGCGTTTCTGCTTGTGCTGGCAGGATGTACCGGCGCATCGGAAGAAGAGAGCGACGCGGCTCCGGTGACCCTTGACCCGCTGATCGCGGAGCATCTCAACATCGGAGACTCTTTGCCGGAGGCATTGGCCAAGGGTGTCCGGGCGGTTGAGGAGAAAATTGACGGGGAGGACTTCGATATATTTGTGCGCCAGACCGTGGGCGATGCGCAGGCCATCTATGTCCTGTATGACGTTACGTTTCGGGAAGGAATCAATCTTACCTGTCAGGAAAACGAGTTCCTCGAACCGGCGCTGATTCAACTGACAGAGAAGGGGGGAAGTGCTCTCCCGCTGAACATGTGGGGGACAGAAGTGCTGGCAAGCGAGGGTCAAACTGTAACATTTCTGTCGTATTTCTGTGGCTGGACCCCCTGGCCAGGGAAAGACAAGGTGGACTTTACCACAGGAAACTTCCAAAAGAACAATGGCTGGCAGCAAACGGCGCTCACTAGCGAGACGGCCACTGTTTTGTTGCAGCTGCCCGGAGAAACGGACTACCTGAAAGGGAGCCTGAAGGACGAAACAGGGAAGTCTGTGGTAGAGGTGTGCCTGTCGCCGCTTGCCCTGTCCTGTTCCGTATCTTCCGCAGAGCAGGCTGATTCCGAAACTTTAACCGGGACTGCGCAGATTGCCTGCCGGAATGGACAGACTGTGCCGGTCCTTGGGCGGATTTGTGAGACTCAGGAAGGCGACTGTGTCAATGGGATGATAAAGTTTGAAAAAGCCCTGGATTTGGATACGGTGACGGCGGTTCAAATTGCCGGATATACAATTGAATTTTAAACACCCTATGTCGGTCGGGGTCAGGGAACCCCGACCGGCATATCTTCCCAATTCTTATGTTTTTATTAAGAATTGACCAAATTCTTGCGGAAAACCGGCGGGTCTATTATAATGAACATACAAAAGGAGGGAGGAAGTATGCACGGGAACAACCCCAACAAGCTCCGCCGGGTCACCACCTGCGGGGTGCTGGCCCTGATTCTGGCGGTGATCGTGGCGGACATCCTGACGGACTTTGCCCTCTACCCCTGGGATCTGATGCTGATGATCGCCGGGGCGGCGGTGTGGTTTCTCCTGTTCTTCGCCCTTTGGCGCTGTCCCCACTGCGGGAAATTTCTCCCCAAAAGCGACGGGGACCTGGCCTTCTGCCCCTACTGCGGCCAGAACCTGCCCCAGGACCGCTGAAAGGAGGACCTATGCTGACTGCGTTTTTCCCAACCGAACGCCCCCGCACCCTGCGGCGGGCGGTGCATCTCGCGTCGCCAATCTTTCTCCTGTCCTACTGGCCCCTGTTTCTCCTTCTGCTGTGCGACCCGGACGGCCTGCCGTCGTCCCCGGCGGCGGTGGCCCTCATTCAGCTGCTGTTCTGGGTGCTGTCCCTGGGCATCTGCCTCTGCCTGGCCGGGTCCGCCCTGTTTCTGGGTCAGGACCTGAAAACCATCTATCAGAAAAACCAGGTCCCCGTCCTGGACCTGCTCCTGGACGCCTGGCCCATCGTTTTAGCGGCGGTGTTTTTCCTGCACCTATGGCTTTGAAAGGAGGCCCTTCTCATGAAAAAATGGACGGTTCTGCTCTCAGCTTTGCTGCTTCTGACCCTGTGCGCCTGCGGAGGCACGACGGAGGACGGCTTGCAGCTGGAATCCGCCGGGTCGGAACTATACACGGAAGAAGATCTCAACGACGCGGCCCAGGTGGTGCGCCAGTGTTTCCAGGAGACCTTTTCCGGCTGCACCATGACTGCCCTGCGTTACCCCGGGGACCAGACAGAGGTGTTCCAGCGGTGGGCGGAGCGGTACGACGCAGACCAGGCTGTGGTAGTTACCTCAGATTTTGACGTGGACGAGTCCGGCGGCGACGGCTCCCTGAACCCCAACAGCACCTACAGCGACTGGGAGTGGGTCCTTGTCCGGGACGAGGGCGGCCAATGGACTGTGCAGACCTGGGGATATTGAGAGGAGCTATCCCTTGACAGCGCGCACATCATAGAATATCCTGAAACCAGCCGGTTCCCGGCAGAAAGGAGAGCGAGCCATGGATCAGAACCAATACCGCTGCCCCAAGTGCGGCTATGACCAGTTTGACCACGACCAGTTCCAGGCCACCGGCGGGAACCTGGCCAAGATCTTCGACGTGCAGAACAAGCGGTTCATCACCGTCACCTGCCGCCGGTGCGGCTTCACCGAGCTTTACCGGGGCCAGAGCTCCGACGGCTGGAACGTGCTGGACTTCCTCATGGGCGGATAAAAAACACCCCGCCTTCCCTTGACAAGGAAGGCGGGGATGGCTATACTTAAAAGCAGAGGAAGCTGGCTATGCGGTTAGCCCTCAACACTGATTACAAAAAATGAGTAACCGCTCGGGGGCCACCGGGCGGTTTACTTCTTGTCCTGAAACAGGGCAATGATAGCAACAATGACTAAAATGATCTGACAAATCTCAGACACCGTCAATGAAAGAATCATTGCATCACCCCCTCCTGAACGTCGGGGGCGAAACGAAGGTCTTCACCCCCTAAGTAAAGAGGGCGAACCACCTTAGGCCAGCGGCCCGTCTGCCGCTGTATAACGACAAAATTATACCACACCCCGGCAAAAGCCGCAAGCGTGTCCCTTGACACCCCCGCCGGGTCATGGTAATATACTGGTATTGTCAACAACTTCATCTCGCGCGGAACGGGAAGAGTACCATGCCAGAGCCGGACAGAGAGGGGGGGCCACCGACTGCAAGCCCCCCTACGAGGAGGCATGGGAAAGTGCGCCCGGGAGCGAGGGGGATGCAGATGCCCTCCGGTTTGGCCCCGTTACCAGCCCTTTGAGTGATAAGAAAGAGTGGAACCGCGATTTATGTAGTCGCCTCTTGACCCGCTGCGGGCAGGAGGGGGCTTTTTTCTTTTGCCTGCGGCACCCGCAGCCAGCCCCAAAGAAGGAACCATATTTTTTGTGAGGTGACCGGATTTTGCCCCATTTGATTGAAACCCTGGCGGCCTATCAGGCCCGCGACCCGGCGGCCCGGAGCAAACTGGAGGTTTTCCTCCTCTACCCCGGCGTGCACGCCACCATCTACCATCGAATCGCCCATTTCTTTTACCGGCACAACATGAAGTTTATCGCCCGGGCCATCTCCCAGTGGAGCCGCTTCTGGACGGGCATCGAAATCCACCCCGGCGCCAAGATCGGCCGCCGCTTCGTCATCGACCACGGCATGGGGATCGTCATCGGCGAGACCGCCGAAGTGGGGGATGACTGTCTCATCTACCACGGCGTCACCCTGGGCGGCACCGGCAAGGACAAGGGCAAGCGCCACCCCACCCTGGGGAACAATGTCCTGGTGGGCAACGGGGCCCGGATCTTAGGCCCCTTCAAGGTGGGAGACAACGCCCGCATCGCCGCCGGTTCCGTGGTCCTCAGTGAGGTGCCCCCGGACAGCACCGCCGTGGGCGTCCCCGCCCAGGTGGTCCGCATCCACGGAAAGTCCGTCCACTTTGCCGACGACGTGGACCAGATCAACGTGGAAAACCCCCTGCTGGAGCAGCTGGCCGCCATGTCCTCCCGCCTGGAGCTGGTAGAAAAGCTCCTGGACGAACAGTATCTGCGGGAACACCCCATCGACGCGCATCCCCCCACCCCCCAAACCACCAAAGAAGGAACAGAAGGAGAGAAGCACGATGCAACTGTATAATTCTGCCACCCATAAAAAGGATGAGTTCAAGACCCACACCCCCGGCCACGTGGAGATGTACACCTGCGGCCCCACGGTCTACCACTTTGCCCACATCGGCAACCTGCGCAGCTACATCATGGAGGATGTGCTGGAAAAGACCCTGCGGTACGTGGGCTATGACGTCAACCGGGTTATGAACATCACCGACGTGGGCCACCTCACCAGCGACGCCGACGAGGGCGAGGACAAGATGCTCAAGGGCGCCAAGCGGGAGCACAAGACCGTCATGGAGATCGCCCAGTACTATACGGACGCCTTCTTCAGCGACTGCGCCAAGCTGAACATCAAGACCCCCGACGTGGTCCAGCCCGCCACGGGCCTCATCGACGACTATATCAGGATCGTCTCCACGCTGATTGAAAAGGACTACGCCTATCTGGCCGGCGGCAACGTGTATTTCGACACCGCTAAGCTGGACCGGTATTATATCTTCAACGACCACAACGAGGAGGACCTGGCTGTGGGCGTCCGGGAAGGCGTGGAGGAGGACACCAACAAGCGCAACCGGAACGACTTTGTGCTGTGGTTTACCAAGTCCAAGTTCGAGGACCAGGCCCTGAAATGGGACTCCCCCTGGGGCGTGGGCTACCCCGGCTGGCACATTGAGTGCTCCGGCATCTCCATGAAGTACAACGGGGAGTACCTGGACCTGCACTGCGGCGGCATCGACAACGCCTTCCCCCACCACACCAACGAGATTGCCCAGTCCGAGAGCTACCTGGGTCACCCCTGGTGCCCCCAGTGGTTCCATGTCCACCACCTGAACACCAACGACGGCAAGATGTCCAAGTCCAAGGGCGAGTTCCTCACCGTCTCCCTGCTGGAGGAGAAGGGGTACGATCCCCTGGTCTACCGGTTCTTCTGCCTCCAGAGCCACTACCGGAAGGCTCTGGTCTTCACCTGGGAGAACCTGGACAACGCCGCCGGCACCTTCAACAAGCTCATCGGCCGCATTGCCAACCTGAAGCCCGGCGGGGACGTGGACGAAGCTGCCGCAGCCCCCCTGAAGGAGCGGTTCCGGAACGCCCTGGAAAACGACCTGAACACCGCCCTGGCCGTCACCGCCGTTTACGACGTGCTGAAGGCCAAGACCAACGACGCCACCAAGCTGGCGGTGCTGGCAGACTTCGACCAGGTGCTGAGCCTGGACCTGCTGGCCAAGGCCGAGGCCAAGCGCCAGGAGAACGCCAAGGCCGCCGCAGCCAAGAGCGCCGGAGGCTACACCATCGTGGGCGAGGGCGACCCCGCCATCGACGAGCTGGTGATGAAGCGGTACGAGGCCAAGAAGGCCAAGAACTTCGCTGAAGCCGACCGCATCCGCGACGAGCTGAAGGCCCAGGGCATCACCATCACGGACGTCCCCGGCGGCGCCAAATGGAGCAGAGGCTGACCCATCCCATCCCCGGGAGCTTGCTCCCGGGGATTTTCCTCTTATAAGCTCCCCCTCTGGGAGATCTGTCAGCGAAGCTGACTGACACCCAGTGCGCACACTGGGCGTGCTTTGCAGAGGGCGAAAGAACAGATTCAAAGGAGAATCCCTATGCAAGACGAATGCCTCATCTGCAAAGCTCCCCTGGAGTATTTTGAGACCAGCCAGACCATGACCTGCGCCATCTGCGGGAAAACCGAGCAGAGCAAGGCCTGCTGTGTTAGCGGCCACTACGTCTGCGACGCCTGCCACACCCGGGGGCTGGACAGCATCTTCGGCGTCTGCCTGAACGAGACCGGTAAGAATCCTTATACCATCCTCGCCCAGCTCATGGACCTGCCCTTCTGCCACATGCACGGGCCAGAGCACCACACCATGGTGGGGGCCAGCCTGCTCACCGCCTACCACAACGCCGGGGGAACCATCGACCTGCTCCTGGCCCTGGGGGAGATGCAGGACCGGGGGAGAAAGGTCCCCGGGGGCGCCTGCGGCTTCTGGGGGGCCTGCGGGGCGGGGATCAGCGCCGGGATGTATGTCTCCATCGTCACCGGCTCCACCCCCCTGGCCGGGGAAGCCTGGGGCCTGTCCAACCAGATGACCGCCCGGGTTCTGGCGGCCCTGGGGGAGCTGGGCGGACCCCGCTGCTGCAAGCGAAATTCCTTCGTGGCTATCCGGGAGGCGGCAGCCTTCACCCGGGAGCGCCTGGGGATCAGCATGGACCTGGGGGAGATGGTGTGCACCCACTCTCACCAGAACAACCAGTGCCACAAAGCTGAGTGTCCCTTCCACCCCAAGAAAGCAGAGCCATAAATTTTCTGTGGTTCCAGGGCCTTTCTTTGATGGAAAACACCCATTGACAAAGCATAGGTGCTTTGTTATATTTAACACAGTAAACCGTTGACGCGGAGATAACGGTGATTATGCTTCCACAGAGAGCCCGCGGTGCTGAGAGCCGGGTGAAACACAGATCATCAAATGGACCGCTGAGGGTGCAGTCAAATGCGCGGCACACCGCGCAGAGTATTCTGCAACGTGAGGGCATACGTCAGTTGCCGGGGGTATGTTGGTACCCTGCTAAGGGCACGGCAATGGGTCGTGAATCAAGGTGGCACCGCGGATAAAAAGCTTTTTATTCGTCCTTGACAGAATTTGGTTCTGTCGAGGGCGTTTTTTGTTTTCTGGCGGAACACCTGTGGAAGGAGACCCTTATGAAGATTTCACCGACCTTGGAGACGGTCAAAGAGATTGCGGCCGGCAGCCAGTTTAAGGTGCTGCCGGTGAGCTGTGAGATTCTGTCCGATATCTGCACGCCCATGGAGGCGCTGAAAAAGCTGAAAAATGTATCCACCCACTGCTACATGCTGGAGTCGGTGGCGGAAAAGGAGAAGTGGGGCCGTTACACCTTTCTGGGCTACGACCCCAAGCTGGAGATCACCTGCGTGGACGGCAAAATGAAGGCGGGCAACATCCAGTTTCAGACCGACGACCCAGCCGCCTTCCTCCGGCAGATCCTGGCGGACTACCAAAGCCCCCGGTTTGACGACCTGCCCTCCTTTACCGGCGGCCTGGTGGGCTATTTCTCCTACGACTACCTGGGCTACAGCGAGCCTACCGTGCGCTCCCACGCCCAGGACACCGAGGGCTTCAAGGACCTGGACCTGATGCTCTTTGACAAGGTTATTGCCTTTGACCACGTCCGGCAGAGAATCGTTCTCATGGTCAACATCCCTTTGGACGATCCCGAGGTGGGCTACAACAAGGCGGTGATGGAGCTGCACCAGATGGCGGACCTGCTCCGCCACGGGGAAAAGCGCCATGAGCCCGGCGGCCACCTCACCGGGGCCGTCACCCCCCTGTTTGACAAGGAGGCCTTCTGCGCCATGGTGGAAAAGGCCAAGCACCACATCCGGGAGGGGGATATCTTCCAGATCGTCCTGTCCAACCGGCTGAGCGCTCCCTTTGAGGGAAGCCTGCTGAACACCTACCGGGTGCTGCGAACCATCAACCCCTCTCCCTATATGTTCTATTTCTCGGGAACTGACGTGGAGGTGGCAGGGGCTTCCCCCGAGACCCTGGTGAAGCTGGAAAACGGGGTTCTGCACACCTTCCCCCTGGCCGGGACCCGCCCCCGGGGGGCAACGGAGGCCCAGGACAAGGCCCTGGAGGCCGAGCTGCTGGCCGACGAAAAGGAACTGGCGGAGCACAACATGCTGGTGGACCTGGGCCGCAACGACCTGGGGAAGGTCAGCCGCTTCGGCTCGGTCCAGGTGGAGACCCTTCACTCCATCGAGCGGTACTCCCACGTGATGCACATCGGCTCCACCGTGCGGGGGGAGATCCGGGAGGACCTGGACGCCCTGGACGCCATCAGCGCCGTCCTGCCCGCGGGTACCCTCTCCGGTGCCCCGAAGATCCGGGCCTGCCAGCTCATCGACCAGCTGGAAAACAACAAGCGGGGCATCTACGGCGGGGCCATCGGCTACATCGACTTCACTGGCAACATGGACACCTGCATCGCCATCCGCATTGCCTACAAGAAAAACGGCAAGGTGTTCGTGCGCAGCGGGGCGGGCATCGTGGCCGACTCGGTGCCGGAGACGGAATTTGAGGAGTGCATCAACAAGGCCAAGGCCGTGGTCAGCGCCTTGAAGCTTGCAGAGGAGGCAGACCTATGATCCTGCTTATCGACAATTACGACAGCTTTTCCTATAACCTTTACCAGCTCATCGGGAGCATTGACCCGGAGATCCGGGTCATCCGCAACGACCAGCTGACGGTGGAGGAGATCCGGGCGCTGAAGCCCGACCGCATCGTGCTCTCTCCTGGCCCCGGCCGGCCGGAGGACGCGGGGGTGATCATCGACGTGGTCAAGGAGCTGGGGGCGGAGATCCCCATCCTGGGGGTCTGCCTGGGCCATCAGGCCATCTGCGCCGCCTTTGGTGCCACGGTGACCTATGCCAAGCAGCTGATGCACGGCAAGCAGTCTCTGGCCAGCCTGGACCAGACCTGTCCTCTCTTCCGGGGGTGCCCGGAGAAGGCTCCGGTGGCCCGGTACCACTCCCTGGCGGCGGACGCCGACACCCTGCCGGACTGCCTGAAAACCACCGCCGTCACCCAGGACGGAGAGGTGATGGCAGTGCAGCACAGTGAGTATCCCATCTACGGCGTGCAGTTTCATCCCGAGTCCATCATGACCCCCGACGGGCGGACCATGCTTTCTAACTTTATCCAGCAGCAACAATAAGGAGCGAAGACCATGATTAAAGAAGCCATTGTAAAGATTGTAAATAAAGAGGACCTGACCTATGACGAGGCCTACTGCGTCATGAACGAGATCATGAGCGGCGAGACCTCTCCCACCCAGAACGCCGCCTTCCTGGCGGCCCTCTCCACCAAGAGCACCAAGGCAGAGACCATCGCGGAGATTGCCGGCTGCGCCAACGCCATGCGGGACCACGCGGTGAAGGTGGAGGCTGGCGGCGATCTCATGGAGATCGTAGGCACCGGCGGCGACGGGGCCCACAGCTTCAATATCTCCACCACTGCCGCCCTGGTGACTGCGGCCGGAGGCGTGAAGGTGGCCAAGCACGGCAACCGGGCGGCCTCCTCCCAGTGCGGCACGGCAGACTGCCTGGAGGCCCTGGGGGTGAACATCCAGCAGAGCCCCCAGCGGTGCAAGGAGCTGCTGGACGAGGTGGGCATGTGTTTCTTCTTCGCCCAGAAGTACCACACCTCCATGAAATATGTGGGGGCCATCCGCAAGGAGCTGGGCTTCCGCACGGTGTTTAACATCTTAGGCCCCCTGACCAATCCCGGCAGCCCCACCATGCAGCTGCTGGGGGTCTATGACCGGTACCTGGTGGAGCCTCTGGCCCAGGTGCTCATGAGCCTGGGGGTCCAGCGGGGCATGGTGGTCTACGGGGAGGACAAGCTGGATGAGATTTCCCTCAGCGCCCCCACCACCGTCTGCGAGTTCAAGGACGGCTGGTACAAGGTCTACACCATCGCCCCTGAGGATTTCGGCCTGACCCGGTGCCAGAAGGCCGACCTGGTGGGCGGCTCCCCGGCGGAAAACGCCCAGATCACCCGGGACATCCTGAACGGCGCCAAGGGCCCCAAGCGGGACGCGGTACTGCTCAACGCCGGCGCGGCCCTCTATATCGGCGGCAAGGCCGAGACCCTGGCCCAGGGCGTGACCCTGGCAGCGGAGCTCATCGACTCTGGCAAGGCCGCTCAGACCCTCCAGGGCCTCATCGACGTGAGCAACCGGGCGGAGGACTAAGCCATGACCATCCTGGACCAGTTGGCCGGTCACGCCAGGGAGCGCACCGAACAAGCCAAACAGAAAACACCCCTTTCGGTTCTGAAAGAACAGGCTGAGGCTTTGCCCAAGGGAACCTTTGCCTTTGAACAGGCCCTGAAAGCCCCCGGGATCTCCTTTATCTGCGAGTGCAAAAAGGCATCCCCCTCCAAGGGGCTCATCGCTCCGGACTTTCCCTATCTCTCCATCGCCAAAGAGTACCAGGCGGCGGGGGCAGACGCCATTTCCGTGCTCACCGAGCCCAAGTGGTTTCTGGGCAGGGACCAGTACCTGCGGGAGATCGCCTCCGCCGTCTCCATCCCCTGCCTGCGGAAGGACTTTACGGTGGATGAGTATATGATCTACGAGGCCAAGGTTTTGGGAGCCTCCGCGGTTCTGCTCATCTGCTCCATCCTGACCCCGGCCCAGCTCCGGGACTATCAGGCCGTCTGCGACGGGCTGGGCCTGTCCGCCCTGGTGGAGGCCCACGACGAGGCCGAGGTAAGAATGGCGCTGGACGCAGGAGCCCGGATCATCGGGGTAAACAACCGCAACCTGAAGGATTTCACCGTGGACACGGAAAACAGCCGCCGCCTCCGGGCCATGATCCCGCCGTCGGTGCTGTTCGTGTCGGAGAGCGGGGTCAAGACCCCGGCGGATGTGGAGAACCTCCGGGACGTGGGGGCCGACGCCGTTCTCATTGGGGAGACCCTCATGCGGGCGGCGGACAAGAAAAGCAAGCTTTCGGAACTGAGAGGACGCTTATGACAAAGATCAAACTGTGCGGGCTGAAACGGCCCCAGGACATTCAGGCAGCCAACGAGCTTTTGCCGGCGTACATCGGCTTTGTCTTTGCCCCCAAAAGCCGCCGGTATGTGCACCCGGACCGGGCAGAAGAGCTTCGCCGGATGCTGAACCCGGGCATCATTCCGGTGGGGGTGTTTGTGAACGAGACCCCGGAGACGGTGGCCGCCCTGCTGGACCGGGGGATCATCGACATCGCCCAGCTCCACGGCAAAGAGGACGCGGCCTATATCCGCCGCCTCCGACAGCTGACCCCAAAGCCCCTGATCCAGGCCTTCCGCGTTGATACCCCGGCGGACGTGGCCGCCGCCCAGGCCAGCACGGCGGACTACGTCCTGCTGGACTCCGGCGCCGGCGGCACAGGCACCTGCTTCGACTGGAGCTTGCTGCAAGACATCCAGCGGCCCTACTTCCTGGCGGGGGGGCTGACCCCCGAAAACGTAGGCGGCGCGGTGGCAACCCTCCATCCCTATGCCGTGGACGTGAGCTCCGGCATTGAGACCGACGGGGCCAAAGACAAAGAGAAAATGACCCGATTTGTGCGCGCCGTGCGAGGCGTGCCGGGAAAGGATGAGGAACCATGACAAACGCAAACGGTCGATTTGGTGTTCACGGCGGGCAGTACATTCCCGAGACGCTGATGAACGCAGTCATCGAGCTGGAGGCCGCCTACAACCGCTTCAAGGACGACCCGGAGTTTAACCGGGAGCTGACGGAGCTGTTCAACGAGTACGCCGGCCGGCCCTCCCGGCTCTACTACGCAGAGAAAATGACCCGGGACCTGGGGGGCGCGAAAATTTACCTGAAGCGGGAGGACTTAAACCACACCGGTGCCCATAAAATCAACAACGTCCTGGGCCAGGCCCTGCTGGCCAAGAAGATGGGCAAAACCCGCCTCATCGCTGAGACTGGCGCAGGCCAGCACGGGGTGGCCACTGCCACCGCCGCCGCCCTGCTGGGGATGGAGTGCGTGGTGTTCATGGGGGAGGAGGACACCATCCGCCAGGCCCTGAACGTGTACAAAATGCGCCTGCTGGGGTCGGAGGTGGTCTCTGTCACCACCGGCACCGGCACCCTGAAGGACGCCTGTTCCGCTGCCTTCCGGGAGTGGACCAACCGGATTGCCGACACCCACTACTGCCTGGGCTCCGTCATGGGTCCCCATCCCTTCCCCACCATCGTCCGGGATTTCCAGGCGGTGATCTCCAAGGAGACCAAGGCCCAGATCCTGGAGAAGGAGGGGCGGCTGCCCGACGCGGTGCTGGCCTGCGTAGGCGGCGGCTCCAACGCCATCGGCAGCTTCTATCATTTCATTGAGGACAAAGACGTCCGTCTCATCGGCTGCGAGGCGGCAGGCAAGGGGGTGGACACCTTTGAAACCGCGGCCACCATGGCCACCGGGCGGCTGGGTATCTTCCACGGTATGAAGAGTTACTTCTGCCAGGACGAGTACGGCCAGATCGCCCCGGTCTACTCCATCTCCGCCGGTCTGGACTACCCGGGGGTTGGACCCGAGCACGCCTGGCTCCACGACACCGGCCGGGCGGAATATGTGCCCATCACGGACGACGAGGCGGTGGAGGCCTTTGAGTATCTGTCCCGCACCGAGGGAATCATCCCCGCCATCGAGTCTGCCCACGCCGTGGCCTACGCCCGGAAGCTGGCTCCTACCATGAGCAAGGACCAGATTATTGTCATCACCATTTCCGGCCGGGGGGACAAGGACTGCGCTGCCATTGCCCGCTACAGAGGGGAGGATCTTCATGAGTAACATCAAATCGGCTTTTGACCACGGGAAAGCGTTCATTCCCTTTGTCACCTGCGGGGACCCCGACCTGGAGACCACCGGGGCTATCGTCCGGGCCGCCGTGGAAAACGGCGCGGACCTGATCGAACTGGGCATTCCCTTCTCCGACCCCACGGCGGAAGGCCCCGTCATCCAGGACGCCAACCTGCGTGCCCTCAGCGGCGGGGTGACCACCGACAAGATTTTCGCTTTCGTGAAGGAGCTTCGCCGGGACGTAAAAATCCCCCTGGTGTTTATGACCTACGCAAACGTGGTGTTCTCTTACGGCGCGGAGCGGTTCTTCACCGCCTGCCGGGACATCGGCATCGACGGGCTGATCCTGCCCGACCTGCCCTATGAGGAGAAGGAGGAGTTTCTGCCCCTGTGCCATCAGTACGGGGTGGATCTCATCTCCATGATCGCCCCCACCTCGGAAAACCGCATTGCCATGATCGCCAAAGAGGCGGAGGGCTTTTTGTACCTGGTGTCCAGCCTGGGCGTCACGGGCGTGAGAAGTGAGATCAAGACAGACCTTGCCTCCATCGCAGAGGTGGTCCGGCAGAACACGGACATCCCCTGCGCCATCGGCTTTGGCATCTCCACCCCGGAGCAAGCCAAAAAGATGGCGGACCTCTCCGACGGGGCCATCGTAGGCTCCGCCATCGTGAAGATCATCGCCCAGCACGGCAAAAACGCCGCCGGGCCGGTGGGCGAGTATGTAAAGCAAATGAAGGCAGCCATGGGCTGACCGAGAGATAAAAAATTCTCCCTCTGGTGAGGGAGAATTTTTTTGTGTGCTCTGTAAAATTTGCAGGGAAAGAAGATGGGAAGTTTGTGTTGACAAAAGGAGGTATCGGTGCTATTATGAATCCCGACAAACCAACTAGCATAGTTGGTAATAGGGAAAGGAGGCGGCCCACGGTATGCAGCTGAATGTCGACTTTATCACCGAATATTTACCCTGGTATGTGGAGGCGGCAAAGCTGACGGTGCGGATCGCCTTCTGGGGCATCATCTTTTCCCTCATCGTGGGCGCTGCCTGCGCCATCCTGCGGTATTACCGGGTCCCTGTGATCCAGAGGATCATCGCTGTGTACATAGAGCTCAGCCGGAACACGCCCTTGCTGGTTCAGCTGTTCTTTCTGTATTTTGGCCTTCCCAAGCTGGGTATCGTGCTGGAGGCGGATACCTGCGCTGTCATTGGCCTGACCTTCCTCTGCGGCAGCTATATGGCGGAATCCATGCGAAGCGGACTGGAGTCCGTGGATAAGTCCCAGATCGAGTCGGCGGCCAGCCTGGGCATGAGCAAGGCCCTCACCATGCGGGAAGTGATCTTCCCCCAGGCTCTGGCGGTGTCGGTCCCCGGCCTGTGCGCCAACGTGATCTTCCTGATTAAGGAGACGTCGGTGGTCAGCGGGATCGCCCTGGCGGACCTGATGTATGTGGCAAAGGATCTCATCGGCCTGTACTATGAGACCGACGAGGCCCTGCTGATGCTGGTGGTGGCCTACCTGATCATTCTGCTCCCCATTTCCATCTGCGCCACTTTGCTGGAGAGGAGGCTGCGATATGCAGGGTTCGGGAATTAGCGTACTCTTCCTGGGAAAGAACTTCCTGCGGCTGCTGGGCGGCCTTTGGGTGACCCTCCGCATCAGCCTCATCGCCGTGGTGCTCTCCATCCCCCTGGGCATCCTGTTCGGCATGTTCATGACCTTGAATAATCCCGTCTCCAAGGCAATCAGCCGGGTGTATCTGGAGTTTATCCGCATCATGCCCCAGCTGGTTCTCCTGTTCATCGCCTACTTCGGCGTGACCCGGGCCTTTGGCCTGAATCTCTCCGCAGAGCTCAGCGCCATCATCGTCTTTATCCTGTGGGGGACAGCGGAGATGGGCGACCTGGTCCGGGGCGCGCTTATCAGCATCCCCAAGCACCAGTATGACAGCGCCGCTGCCTTGGGCATGACCAAGAGCCAGACCTTTGTTCTGGTGGTGGTGCCCCAGACCCTGCGGCGGCTGATTCCCCTGACCATCAACCTGGCCACCCGTATGATTAAGACCACCAGCCTGGTGGTGCTCATCGGGATCACAGAGGTTCTGAAGGTGGGCAAGCAGATCATCGATGCCAACCGTTTTGACTACCCCACGGCGGCCCTGTGGGTCTATGGGGTTATATTCCTGCTGTATTTCCTTGCCTGCTGGCCCATCTCCCTGCTGGCAAAGAAACTGGAAGCTCGTTGGAGGTGAGACCGCTATGGAAGAAAGAATCCAGCTTCAGGTATCCGGCCTGGTGAAGCGCTTCGGGACTGAGACCGTTCTGAACGGGATCGACCTGGATGTGCACAAGGGCGAGGTGGTTGTGGTCCTGGGTCCGTCCGGCTGCGGCAAGAGTACCCTCTTGCGCTGTATGAACGGCCTGGAGCCTCTCACCGAAGGGACCATCCGCCTGGATGGCGAGGAGATCACCACCGGGGGCAAAAAGATCACCCGGCTGCGGCAGAAGATCGGCATGGTCTTCCAGAGCTATGATCTCTTCCCCCACAAAAATATTATAGATAACATCACCCTGGCTCCTGTAAAGGTGCAGAAGCGGCCCAAGGCGGAGGTGGAGCAGGACGCGGAAAAGCTCTTAAAGCGCGTGGGCCTGTGGGAAAAGCGGAAAGCCTTCCCCCGGGAGCTCTCCGGCGGGCAGAAGCAGCGGGTGGCCATCATCCGGGCTCTGTGCATGAACCCCGAGGTGATGCTCTTCGACGAAGTCACCGCAGCGCTGGACCCGGAAATGGTCCGGGAGGTTCTGGACGTGATGCTGGAGCTGGCGGAGCAGGGGATGACCATGGTGATCGTCACCCACGAAATGCAGTTTGCCCGGGCCATTGCAGACCGAATCATTTTTCTGGACCGGGGGCATATCGTGGAAGAAGCCAGCCCCGAGGAATTCTTCACAAGCCCCAAGACCCAGCGGGCCAGGGATTTCCTGCAAACCTTCTCTTATGAGAAAAAAAGCAACCGTGAACACCCGGGAGTACCCGGTTAAAAATGGAAAGAAGGAATGTATCATGAAACGTAAAAATCTCTTGCGCAAGTTCATCTCCGTGTCCGCCGCTGCCCTGATGCTGGCAGGCGTCCTGGCAGGCTGCGGCGGCGAGGCTGCCGAGCCCGCTGAGGAGATCGGCACCGAGGAGACCACCCAGACCGAGACCACCGGCTCCTTCCGCACCCTGGACGAGATCAAGGAGAGCGGAAAGATCGTCATCGGCGTGTTCAGCGACAAGGCCCCCTTCGGTTATGTGGATGAAAGCGGCGAGTACCAGGGCTACGACGTGTACTTTGCCGAGCGGATCGCCCAGGACCTGGGCGTTGAGGTGGAGTATGTCTCCACTGACCCCGCTAGCCGCGTGGAATACCTGACCACCGGCAAGGTGGACATCATCCTGGCCAACTTTACCGTCACCGAGGAGCGTGCCCAGCAGGTGGACTTCGCGCTGCCCTACATGAAGGTGATGCTGGGCGTGGTCTCTCCTGACGGCGCTCTGATCAGCGATGTGGAGGAGCTCAACGGCAAAGACCTGATCGTGGTCAAGGGCACCACCGCTGAGACCTACTTTGAGAAGAACTATCCCGATGTGACCCTCCAGAAGTACGATGAGTATGCAGACGCCTACAACGCCCTGCTGGACGGCCGCGGCGACGCATTCTCCACCGATAACACCGAGGTCCTGGCTTGGGCCCTCTCCAACCCCGGCTTCACCGTGGGCATCGACGCTCTGGGCAACGCAGACACCATCGCTCCTGCCGTTCAGAAGGGCAACACCACCCTGCTGGACTGGATCAACAGCGAGATCGAAGCTCTGGCCGGCGAGAACTTCTTCCACGCAGACTATGAGGCCACCCTGGCTCCCGTCTACGGCGAAGCTGCCGATCCCGACGCCTTGGTGGTGGAAGGCGGCGTCGTGGAGTAATCCCGTTTTCCTGTTCGCTTTCAGATTATAGAAATAAAACCGCACCGGCATCTGTTGTAACGGACAGATGCCGGTGCTTTTTTGCCGGATGTTCCATTTTTGGAAGTGCTCGTGGCAAAAAACGTGTTTATACTAGTTCTTGATAAAAAGCGTTCAAAGCTTTTTATCGCGCAAAGCGCGTCAAGAACTGCATGAGACGGCGCGGCGTGCGTGAGCACGATGCGAGTGTGCGCAGCACACGGGATTCTTGATTCCATTTTTTAATCAAGAATCAGTATTATTTGCTGAAATTTTCTAGTTTGAGAGAAGAATATAAAAGTATACTTTTGTGTTTTGTTGACAGAATAATAAAAAAGAGGTATAGTTTTGCTGTGAGGGGGGATCGTATGGCAATTGCAACAAAGGAGCAAATCCTAAAAGTATTGAAAGCGTTTAACCCGTGGTGGGCCAGCGGAAGCGTGCATCCCGATTTTACAAAAACATACCGGCGTTTCGCCTACTACGAGGCCATGAAGCGGCTGGATCAAACGGATCTCCGGCGTACCGTTGTGTTGACCGGTACGCGCCGGGTGGGTAAAACAACGATTCAATATCAAATGATTGACACACTGTTGAAGCGAGGGATCGCACCCCAGAGAATTGTCTTTGTATCTCTGGACCATCCCATGCTGAAACTGAGCGGCTTGGATGAAATCCTGGAATGCTACCATGAAAACATATGGGCTGAGCAGGATTGCTATTATTTCTTCGATGAAATACAGTATGCCAGCGATTGGGATAAGTGGATGAAATCCATTTACGACATGCAGCCAGCCACGCAAATGGTGGCGACCGGCTCTGCCAGTCCTGCGCTGATCAAAGGAAGTACGGAGAGCGGCGCTGGGCGGTGGAGTGTCATTCAAGTGCCGACCCTGTCCTTCTATGAATACTGTGCCCTGACAAATATCCGTGTTCCGGAGCTCGGCCCGGAGATTCGTCCCACTGCCTTTGCCAGAATGACGCAGCAAGAGCGTACGGCGGTCATGCTAAAACTGGAGCCATTGCAAAACCACTTTATGCGCTATCTGCGCGTGGGTGGTTTTCCAGAGCTGGCGTTGGCGTCCAATGATTTGATGGCGCAGCAAATCATGCGGGAAGATGTGGTGGACAAGGTGCTGAAACGGGATCTTCCTTCCTTGTATAACATTCGAAGTGCCACGGAATTAGAGCGCATCTTCCTGTATCTGTGTAATGTATCCTCTGATATCGTTTCCTTTGCTGCGATTGCAAAGGAGTTGGATGGCGTCTCCAGACCAACGGTGGAGAACTATATCAAATATTTGGAAAGAGCCAACCTGATCTACATGAGTTACCCGGTAGAAATGGGAGGCCGGAAGGTACTGAAAGCGCAGCCTAAGATCTATATTGCGGATGCGGCGATTCGCAATGCGGTTTTGATGGATGAAGAACTCTTGGTCAATCCCGAGGAACTGGGGAAGATGGTAGAAACGACGGTTTATAAGCATGTTGCCGCGTTTTATTATCAGCAGGCAACACGGGTTGGCTATTATCGGGGCGGAAAAAAAGACAATGAGATTGATATTGTGGTGGATTATCCCAACATTAAGAACATTCTGATTGAAGTGAAATACCGGGAACAAGCGCCCCTCCCAGATCATTCTGCAATTTGTCAGCTTGCTGGAGAAGCCAGCGCCGCGATTGTCGTGACCAAACGTGCGGACGATTACGGGACACATCATGCGCCCAATGGAAAAGAGCTGATTCGCATTCCAGCGTTTGCATTCCTGTATTTATTGGGGAATGCAGAACGGTACGGATATAAAGGAAAGGAATAAAGGGCTCCCGACTGTCTGCGCGGGGAGTAATAGCAAAAACAGAAAGAAGCCCGGCTTGTCCATGAAAGGACAGGCCGGGTATTTTTTCGTATGGGTAGTAAGTGGGTAATAGGGTCAATTTTTGCGCCACGAAAGAATTTTAAAAATGAAAAAGAAGTTCCGAAATTACCCTGTTTTAAAGTAATTTCGGAACTTTTGGTGGAGATAAGCGGGATCGAACCGCCAACGGGCTTACGCCCGTTGGCGGCTGCCGCTGACAGATTGGATTGGTCAAGAGGTCAGCGGTTCTTGGCTGTGCCTCTGACAAAAGAAGAGAGCCATCCTTACGATGACTCTCTTTCGTGGTGGAGATAAGCGGGATCGAACCGCTGACCTCTTGAATGCCATTCAAGCGCTCTCCCAGCTGAGCTATACCCCCATGTTCGGTTGTCGTGCGCGTCGCTCTCGCTCAACGCAAGACATATATTATCAGATGGGGTGCGCTTTGTCAAGGATATTTTAAAAGTTTTTCGAAAAATTTTACCTGCGTCCGCGGCCCTCAGCGGCTCATGCTGTCAAAGGCGTTT
This sequence comes from Clostridiales bacterium, assembly GCA_004551945.1. Lineage (GTDB taxonomy): Bacteria > Bacillota > Clostridia > Oscillospirales > Oscillospiraceae > Evtepia. Next base: position 117,448 of record SFPN01000007.1, read on the forward strand.
TCCACGTTCCGGGCGGTGCGGTTAATCATCCGGCGGATCTTCCGCTCCTTGGCCTTTAAGCGGATGCCCAGGCAGGTGCCGGCGGCCAGGCCCACGGCCATGCCGGTCCAGAAGTTGTTGCAGCAGCACATGGTGTGGCTCTCCTTTCGGTAAAATTGTCTGATGCAGACAGAGTTAGTTTGTCCCTCTTTGACGGAAAATTCGTTGCTAAAATATGTGAGACATTATATAATCATATGTTGAAACAAAAATTTTTGAAAACCACCGGAGGAGACGGCATGACCAAACTGTACCTGATTCGACACGCCGAGGCGGAAGGCAACCTCTACCGCCGCATCCACGGCCAATATAACAGCCTCATCACCGACAACGGCTACCGGCAGATCAAAGCCTTGGAGCAGCGCTTCAAGGATATCCCCATCGACGCGGTCTACTCCAGCGACCTGTTCCGCACCATGACCACCGCCCGGGCCATCTATGTCCCCAAGGGACTGCCCCTGCACACCCGGGCAGACCTGCGGGAGCTGAGCATGGGCGACTGGGAGGACCACTCCTGGGCGGGCATCGACCGGATCGACCACCAGCGGATGGCCCTGTTCTCCGCCACCTCCCCGGACTTCCAGGCGCCCAACGGAGAGTCCTTCCCAGAGCTCCGCCGCCGGGGCACTGCCGCCATTCTGGACATCGCCGCCCACCACGACGGCCAGACCGTGGCGGTTTTTGCCCACGGCACTCTGATCCGCAACGTGCTGGCGGAGTTTCAGGGGATCGGCCTGGAGGAGATGCACAAGATGAAGCACAGCGACAACACCGCCGTGGCCCTGCTGGAGATCCAGGACGGCCAGGTGAAGGTGGTCTATGCCGATGACAACTCCCACCTGACCCCGGAGATCTCCACCCTGGCCCGGCAGAACTGGTGGAAGGACAACCCCAAGGCGGTGGACCTGAACCTGTGGTTCTCCCAGGCCAACCTGGACACCGAGGAGGACCGGGACTTCTACCTCTCCTGCCGGGAGGAGGCCTGGCGCAGACTCTACGGCCGGGTGGACCAGTACGACGGCCCGGGCTTTCTCACCGACGCCAAGGACGCCTGGCGGAAGGACCCCCGGAGCGTGATCTATCCCATGATCCGGAAAAGCCGGGCGGGCATCCTCCAGCTGGACCTGGACCGGGGCGCCAGGGAGGGGAAGGGCTACATATCCTTCTTCTACCTGCTGCCGGAAAACCGGGGGCAGGGCCTGGGGGTGCAGCTCATCGGCAAGGCCGTGAGCGTATACCGTCCCCTGGGACGGGACACCTTACAGTTGGTGTGCTCGGAGAAAAACCAGACCGCCCTGGCCTTCTACAAGAAGTACGGCTTCCGGGTCACCGGCACCGTGCCCGGGGCCTATAACACCCTGTACCAGATGGAAAAGTACATCGGGTACGACTACCGAGGAGAATTGGATTGAATAAATTCAGGGATTTTCTGCCCATTTCCAAAGAGGACATGCTGGCCCGGGACTGGCACTACTATGACTTCCTGCTGATCACCGGGGACGCCTACGTGGATCACCCCTCCTTCGGCACGGCCATCATCAGCCGGGTGCTGGAGGACGAGGGCTACCGGGTGGCCATTCTGGCCCAGCCCGACTGGCGGAAGAACGAGTCCTTCACCGCCCTGGGCCGGCCCCGGTACGGGGTCCTCATCAACGGGGGCAACATCGACTCCATGGTGGCCCATTACACCGCCGCCAAAAAGCGCCGCCATGACGACGCCTACTCCCCCGGCTGCAAGGCGGGCCTGCGGCCGGACCGGGCCACCATCGTCTACGCCAACAAGATCCGGGAGGTCTATGGGGACATTCCCGTGGTGATCGGCGGCCTGGAGGCCTCCCTCCGCCGCTTTGCCCACTATGACTACTGGGAGGACAAGGTCCGCCGGGCCATCCTCTTTGACGCTCAGGCGGATATCCTGACCTACGGCATGGGGGAGCGGGCCACCCGGGAGATCGCCGCTGCCCTGGCCGCTGGGACCCCTGTGGGGGAGATCACCGGGGTGAAGGGCACCTGCTTTGCCGCAAAAAGCCCGGACGCCTGCCAGTTCCCCGCCATCCAGGTGGCATCTTTTGAAGAAGTGAGCCGGGACAAGCGGGCTTACGCCGCCGCCAACCTGGTGGAGTACGACGAGCATGACCCCATCCGGGGCAAGGCGGTGATCCAGCCCCACGGAGACCGGTATCTCATCTGCAACCCTCCGGCCATGCCCCTGTCCACCCAGGAGCTGGACCAGGTGGCGGAGCTGCCCTACATGCGGGAGCCCCACCCGGTGTACGACAGTCAGGGAGGCGTGCCCGCCATTGAGGAGGTGCGCTTCTCCGTCATCCACAACCGGGGGTGCTTCGGGGCCTGTAAGTTCTGCTCCCTGGCCTTCCACCAGGGGCGGATGGTCACCTCCCGCAGCCACGAGAGCATCATCCGGGAGGTCACGGAGTTGACCCACCACCCGGGCTTTAAGGGGTATATCCACGACGTGGGCGGCCCCACCGCCAACTTCCGGCGGCCCTCCTGCAAGAAGCAGGTAAAGCACGGCCTGTGCAAAAACCGGGACTGCCTGGCCCCTGAGCCCTGCCCCAACCTGGACGCAGACCACACGGATTACCTGAAGCTGCTGCGGAAGCTGCGGGAGATCCCCGGGATCAAGAAGATCTTCATCCGCTCCGGCATCCGGTTTGACTACCTGCTGAAGGACCCCAACGGGGAGTTCTTTGCCGACCTGGTGAAGCACCACATCAGCGGCCAGCTGAAGGTGGCCCCGGAGCACTGCGTGTCCCATGTGCTGGACAGCATGGGCAAGCCCCACATCGGGGCCTATGAGAAGTTTAAGCAGAAGTACGAGCGGCTGAACCAGAAGTACGGCAAGAACCAGTTCCTGGTGCCCTACCTCATGTCCTCCCACCCGGGCTGCACCCTGGAGGACGCCATCTCCCTGGCCCAGTGGCTGAACAAAACCGGCCGCCAGCCGGAGCAGGTCCAGGACTTTTACCCCACCCCCGGGACCCTCTCCACCTGCATGTACTACACGGGGCTGGACCCCCGGACCATGCAGCCGGTGTATGTGCCCAAGTCCCCCCACGAGAAGGAGCTTCAGCGTGCCCTGCTCCAGTGGAAGCGGCCGGAGAAGCGGCGGCTGGTGATGGAAGCACTGCACAAAGCGGGGAGAGAGGACCTTATCGGCTACGGCCCCGACTGCCTCCTGCGCCCCAGCCGCCCGGGCAAGCCGGCCCAGGCCCAGAGCGGCCGGCCTGACAAGAAGGGGAGCAAGCCTGCCCCCGGGACCACCCGCCGAAGCAAAACCTCCGCAGACCGGCGGACATCCAACCGCCAAAGCAAGGGACCGGCGAAAAAAAGACGATAAACGCAGCACACCCCCGCGGCATCTGCCGCGGGGGTGTGACTGTTGAAAAAGCCTCGCAGAGTTTGCTGCCCGCAGGCAGCAAAGACAATCCAATCATGTTCTCCGGCGGCGCAAGGTGAATTGGCCAAAGGCCAAGAGAAGGTGGCCTGGGCCATGTACGTCGGAGAACATACTTCTCAGGTCGCAAGTGTGGGCTCTGTGCGCCAAGGGCGCACAGACCCTGCGCGCAGCGGACTGCTAGCCCCTATTGTCGGAAAAGGCTTTGCCTTTTTCGACAAGCTGACCCCCGCGGCATCTGCCGCGGGGGTGCTTTGGTATGTAGAATCAATCCTGTAAAATCTTTTCCAGCATCCCCACCCGGTTGAAGGGGAAGGAGAAGTAGTAGCCGTCGACAAAATCCGCCGACAGGGCCATCATTTCTTTGGCCAGCTGAACCCCGGCCTGCTCTCCTTCCTCCCGGGTCATGTCCGGCCGGTAGCGGGCCAGGACCTCGTCGGTGACCTGGATGCCGGTCATCTCATTTTTGATGAAGATAGCGTTTTTCAGGCTGACGAAGGGCATGATGCCGCAGAGAATGCGGGCTCCGGTTGCCTCCTTAATCCTGCGAATCCGGTCAATGCTCTCTTTGGTGGAGGCGGGCTGGGTCAGGAAGAAGGTGGCCCCGGCGGCCATCTTTTTCTTCACCCGGCTGATCTCAAAGTCCAGATTCTTCCGCCCCTGGTTGATGGCGCCCCCAAAGCAGATGGGGGAGGAGGCAAACTGGTCTTCGTTCATGTCGTTGATAATACGCATGAGCCCCACGGAGTCAAAGTTGAACACACTCTTTACGCTGTTGCGCACCATGGAGGGGATGGGGTCGCCGGTGATGACCAGGAAGTTCTGGATGTGGTTGAGGTAGGCCCCCAGCAGCTGGGAGCGCATGGCAATGGCGTTTTTGTCCCGGCAGCAGATGTGGGGCATGACGCACATGCCGGTCACCCGGGCCACCTTTTCCGCCACCAGGATGGAGTCTGCCCGGGTCCGGCCGGAGGGGGAGTCCGGGAAGGTCAGCACGTCCACTCCGCTTTTTTGCAGCAGGTGGGCCGCGTCCATGAGGGCCTTGTCGTCGCTGCCCAGGGGCGGGGCCAGCTCCACGGCGATAAGGGGCTTGCCCTCCTTCCCGGCAAAAAAGGAATGGTCCTCCACAGGAGCTTTTTCCCGGGCTGGGATGGAGATCACCGGGGGCTTCTTGGGCTGGGTCAGGGAGAGACGGGCCCGCAAGGCACGGATGTGCTCCGGAGTGGTGCCGCAGCAGCCGCCCAGCAGGTCCGCGCCGTCCTCTGCCATGTCCTGCACCTTGGAGGCGAAGTAGTCGATGTTCCGGTTGTGGAAGATCATGCGGTTGCTGACGTACTGGGGATACCCGGCGTTGGGCAGGGCGGTGCGGAACTTGGTCCCGGAGAAGGGGACGCCCCGGATGATCTGCTGCATGTGGCCGGGGCCCACGCCGCAGTTAAAGCCCACCGCGTCGATGAGGGGGATCTCCTCGGCCCGCTGGATGAGCTTCCGGGCGCTGAGACCGGCGTTGCTGTAGCCAAACTGGTTCACGGAAAACTGAACCACCACGAAGGCCTTGTCTCCCACCAGACGGATGGCCTCCTGAAGGTCGTCCAGGTCGGCCAGGGTCTCGAAAACGAAGCAGTCGGCCCCTTCCTCCAGGAAGGTGCGGCAGATTTCCGTGTACTCTTTGGCTGCGGCCTCCCGGCCCGAGCGGCTGTCAGAGGGAATCTGGCCGATGTCAGCGGCAACATAGACGTCCTTCCCCCGGGCGGCCTCCTTGGCCAGACGATAGCCCTGGCGGAGGTTGTCCTGAATGGTCTCCCAGGGCAGGTCCAGGGAGAAGGTGTTGGCGGCGAAGGTGTTGGTGCGGATGATCTGGGCGCCGGCCTCAATATATTCAGCGTGGATCTGCCGGACCCGCTCCGGATGGAGGGTGTTGGCCAGCTCCGGCAGCTCCTTGGCGTCAAAGAGCTGGGCGTAATAGGTGCCGAAGGCGCCGTCAAAGAGCAGCTTCTGCTGGGCTAAGCGGCTGCCAAGCACGGTTTTGGTTTGGGGTGTCATGGAATGTATGATCTCCTCTTACGAAGTAAAATAATAGGTTTATTGCTTTATCATACCACAGTCCGGACCCGGGCGCAAGGGAGGTCGAAGGCTGCCGGAAAAGAAACGGCGGCGGGGTGGATAACACCCCGCCGCTGCGGATGAGAAGATAGGATAGGCTTAGAGCATACCGGAGACCCGCTGGTGGAGCTGCTCCATTTCCTCCACCATCTCCTGGATGATCTGGGCGGCGGGTTTCACGTCGTGAATGCGGCCCAGCACCTGGCCCATGGCGATCTGGGCGGCCTGAGGGTCGTCCTTTTCAAAGGCGGCCTTGGTGACGGTGCCCCGGATCATGGGGTAGAGCTCGTCGAAGGAGGGGTGCTGGGTGTTCTCAAACTCGATGATGTTCAGGGCACCCTGGGTTTTCAGGGAGCGGAGAGCGTTGCGGATGCTCTTCTGGGTGAGCACGGTGTCGGTCTCCTTGGAGTCGATCACCAGCTGGCGGAGATGGGGGCCGATCTCGGTCTCTTCCGCCATCAGGAACCGGGTGCCCACCATCACCCCGTCCAGGCCCATGGCCAGGGCGGCGTACATAGAGCGGCCGTCGCAGACGCCCCCGGCGCCCACCACAGGAATGGAGCACCGCTCCAGGGTCAGGGGCCACTGGACGATGGAGCCCACCCCGGCCATGCCCGGATGTCCGCCCCCTTCGTAGCCCACGATGCACACTGCGTCGCACCCCACGTCCTGGGCGGTGTGGGCGAAACGGGAGTCGGGGATCTTGTGCATCACCACGCAGCCGGCCCCCTTCAGCAGGTCCATGAAGGGCTTGGGGCTGCTGCCGGCGGTCTCCACGATGCGGACCTTTTCCTCCACGATGGCCTCCAGAAAGCCCTTGATGGGCCCGTCGGGCTTGGTGTCCGGCAGCAGGGACAGGTTCACGGAGAAGGGCTTGTCTGTGAGGGACTTGAGCAGCTGGATGTCCGCCTGAAAGTCCTCGGGATTATCATAGGTGGTCATGTTGATGGTGCCCAGCCCGCCGGCGTTGGACACGGCGGCGGCCAGCTTGGGCTTGGACAGCCACTGCATGGCCCCCTGGATGATGGGATATTGGATGCCGAAAAGCTCGGTGATTCGTGTTTTCATGGTGATTACCCTCTTGGCGTTGTTCAGAATATGGTAATGATACCAACTTTTTGGAAGCAGGTCAATGACCGGTCATCCGACCATTTTTCGGGTTTTGTTGGGGTGACGGGCAAAGTGTCTAAAAACTTTGAAAAAAATCTAAAAAAAGCGGGCAAAATAGCGGCGCAAATTTGACAGGGAGAGGGGCAGAGGCTTATAATAATGTCTGGTGAATAAACCGCTTTGCGGTTTATTCGCGCGGCGGCGGCCGCGCAATTCCATAAAATCGGCTCCTTTGAGCCGTTTTATGGAATCCAGCCATTGTTGCAATCCGTATTTTCGCTGGAGCGCGGCGGCGCTCCAGCGGAAGGTGCAAGGGTTTTGGACAATTTAGTTCCAAAACCTTGCACCTGAACAAAGCCAATGAGCCTTGAAAGCCTTGGATTTCAAGGATTGCGGCTTTGTTCAATACGGATTATAATGGAAGCATCTGATACAGGAAAGGAAGGACCCCCATGGAATTTAAGAACGCGACGATGGAAGACTTCGAAGCAGCCTTTGACTATATCGTCAAGCTGTGGACCTACAACACCTACGACAAGGACGTGACCCGCAAGGTCTATGAGGAAGTTCTGGCCGACGAGAACAGCTTTGCCTTCTTCCTGATGGACGGCGACGAGTACCACGGCTTCTGCCATGGCGCTTATTTCAACACCTTCTGGATGTCCGGTCCCACCTGCTATGTCTCCAGCATCATCACCAACGAGGACGAGCGGGGCAAGGGCAACGGTGTGAAGCTCATGGATCACGCCAAGGAGCTGGCCAAGGCCAGAGGGTGCAAGGCCCTGGTGCTGGACTCCGGCATGCCCCGGACCCAGGCCCACCGGTTCTATGAGATCTACGGCTTTGAAAAGAGCTGCTACGGCTTCGACTACTACCTGTAATCCGCTATAAAAATAACGGGCGCCGGCACAAGCTGCCGGTGCCCGTTATTTTTGCCTTTACAACGCCTGGAAAACAAAGTAAAATAAGCGGCAAAGAAAAAAGGTTCGGCGGAGAAAGGAGCGCGTATGAGTTTCCGCAGAATGGAGTATTTTCTGGCCGTGGCCAAGCACCTGAACTTTACCAAGGCGGCCCGGGAGTGCTATGTGGCCCAGGCGGCTATCAGCCAGCAGGTCAAGCAGTTTGAGGAGGAGCTGGGCTTTAAGCTCTTTGACCGGGGCGGCGCCTCGGTGAAGCTCACCCCGGCGGGGGCCTACTTTGCCCGCCAGTGCCGGAGCATTCTGGCCCAGTACAACGGGGCGGTGAAGCAGGCCCGGGCCATTGCGGACGGGGAAAAGCGGGTCCTGCGGGTGGGCTTTCACGGCCTGAGCGCCCAAAAGATCTTTGCCGGTCATCTCCGCCGGTTCCGGGAGACCTACCCGGAGACGTCCGTGACCATCCGGGAGGGGAGTCAGGCCAGCCTCATGGAGGAGCTGCGCCAGGGCGAGGTGGATGTGATCGTGGTGCCGGACTCCGGCTTGGTCCTGGACGAGGGTCTGGACGTGCTGGAGCTGGCCAGCACCCGGTCCAAGTTCATGATTGGCGCCGGAAGCCCCCTGGCGGGGCGGCCGGTGATCTCCGCCGCCGAGCTGACCGGCCAGCCCATCCTGCGCATCAACGGCAAGGAGGGGGCCTTCCCCAGCCGCCAGCGGACCGACTACTATACCCGCCTGGGCCTGGGAGAGAACCCGGTCCACTGGGCAAAGAACTACTTTGAGCTGCTGCTGATGGTGGAGGCGGGCATGGGCATCGCCGCCATCCCCAGCGGGGGAGAGGAGCAGCTGCCCGAGGACGTGTCCATCTTTGAGCTGGAGGGGGACGCCTTCCGCATCAACACCGTGGCCCTGCGCCTGGTGCCACCGGTGAGCGTCACTGCCGACGACTTCTTCCAGATGATGCGGCAGGGAGAAAATCCGGCCCTATAATTTTTTCTGATTACCCTTATCATTTTTCGATGTTTCCCAAAACCTCCTTCTTGTGGTATAACAATGGCACAGAGAAAAGATTCTCTGGAACGACTAAAAGTTACATAAATAACATAGAGGGCAGGTCCCCTCTCCCATAAGAAAGGAGCAGCGATATGAGCGTAAAGCTGGACGAACGTTATGATCTGTACATCGGCGGCAAGTGGGTTCCCGCATCTGACGGAAGAACCTTTGCTACCATCAACCCCGCCAACGGCGAGAAGCTGGCTGACTGCGCGGAAGCCACCAAGGAAGACGTGGATGCCGCCGTTCAGGCCGCGTGGGCCGCTTTCCCCGCCTGGAGAGATCTGGGCACCGGTGCCCGGGCCGCTATTCTGGATAAGATTGCCGACGTCATCGACGAGAACGCCGAGCTGCTGGCCACTGTGGAGAGCATGGACAACGGCAAGCCCATCCGGGAGACCATGGCCATTGACGTGCCCTATTCCTCTGATCACTTCCGCTACTTTGCCGGCGCCATCCGCACCGAAGAGGGCAAGGCCTCTGTTCTGGACGGCAACATGATGAGCCTCATTCTCCGGGAGCCCATCGGCGTCGTCGGCCAGATCGTTCCCTGGAACTTCCCCTTCCTGATGGCTGCCTGGAAGCTGGCTCCCGCTCTGGCTGCCGGCGACTGCATCGTCTTGAAGCCCTCCTCCACAACCCCCCTGAGCGCTCTGGTGCTGGCAAAGCTCATCGGCGATCTGCTGCCCGCCGGCGTTCTGAACGTGGTCACCGGCGGCGGCTCCCGCGCCGGCCAGTACATGCTGGACCACCCCGGCTTCCGGAAGCTGGCCTTCACCGGCTCCACTGAGGTTGGCCTGAACGTGGCCAAGGCCGCAGCCGACAAGCTGATCCCCGCTACCCTGGAACTGGGCGGCAAGAGCGCCAACATCTACTTCGACGACTGCAAGTGGGACATGGCCATCGACGGCCTGCAGTTGGGCATCCTGTTCAACCAGGGCCAGGTCTGCTGCGCCGGCTCCCGCGTCTTCGTTCAGGAGGGCATCTATGACAAGTTCGTGGCTGCCGCCGTGGATGCCTTCAACAAGGTCACCGTGGGCAACCCCCTGGACCCCAACACCCAGATGGGCGCGCAGGTTGACCAGGGCCAGCTGCGGAAGATCCTGTCCTATGTGGAGCTGGCCAAGGAAGAGGGCGCTACCGTCGCCTGCGGCGGCGAAGCCTACACCGAGGGCGCCTGCGCCAAGGGCTGCTTCATGAAGCCCACCCTGATCGTCAACGCCACCAATGACATGCGGGTTGCCCAGGAAGAGATCTTTGGCCCCGTGGCCGTGGTCATCAAGTTCAAGACCGAGGAAGAGGTCATCGCCATGGCCAACGACTCCGTTTATGGTCTGGGCGGCGCTGTCTGGACCCGGGATATCAACCGCGCCATCCGCGTGGCCCGTGGTGTTGAGACCGGCCGTATGTGGGTGAACACCTACAACCAGATCCCCGTGGGCGCTCCCTTCGGCGGCTACAAGCAGTCCGGCATTGGCCGCGAGACCCACAAGGTCATTCTGGAGCACTACACCCAGCAGAAGAACATCATGATCAACCTGAACGAGACCCCCTCCGGGTTCTATCCTGAAAAGTAAACGACGGCTTTTATTCTTCGAATACTTCCGTTCGTACGTGCAAATAAATCGGTTTCAGAAAGGATTTCCCAGTTATGTCTACCTACTATTTTGTACCCAGCAGAAACGTGTTCGGTGAGGGCTCCGTGGAGGAGACCGGTCGCCTGATGAAGAGCGTCGGCGGCACCAAGACCATGATCGTCACCGACGAGTTCCTGGCTTCCCACCCCATGACCGCCCGCATCCAGAAGATCCTGAAGGACGCCGGCGTTGACTCCGTGGTTTTCGGCAAGGCCGAGCCCAACCCCAAGGACACCAACGTGGTGGAGGGCGAGAAGTTCTATCACGACAACGGCTGCGACAGCATCCTGTCCCTGGGCGGCGGCTCCTCCCACGACTGCGCCAAGGGCATCGGCCTGGTGGCCACCAACGGCGGCAAGATCTCCGACTATGAGGGCGTGGACCAGGCCCACGAGGCTCTGCCCCCCCTGATGGCCGTGAACACCACCGCCGGCACCGCCTCCGAGATCACCCGGTTCTGTATCATCACCGACACCACCCGGAAGGTCAAGATGTGCATCGTGGACTGGAGAGTCACCCCCACCGTTGCCATCAACGACCCCGAGCTGATGGTCGGTATGCCCGCATCCCTGACCGCCGCCACCGGCATGGACGCCCTGACCCACGCAGTGGAAGCCTACGTCTCCACCGCCGCCAACCCCCTGACCGACGCTGCCGCCATCAAGGCCATCGACAAGATCGTTCACTATCTGCCCCAGGCTGTGGCAAACGGCGAGTACATGAAGGCCCGTTCCGAGATGGCCTACGCCCAGTATCTGGCCGGCGTTGCCTTCAACAACGCCTCTCTGGGCTATGTTCACGCCATGGCTCACCAGCTGGGCGGCTTCTACAACCTGCCCCACGGCGTGTGCAACGCAGTCCTGCTGCCCTATGTCCAGGAGTTTAACCTGATCGGCAACCTGGAGCGCTTTGGCGTCATCGCCGAGACCATGGACCTGAACGTGAAGGGCATGTCTCCCTTCGAGGCCGGCGAAGCCTGCGTCTACGGCCTGAAGACCTTCGGCCGCTACCTGGGCATCCCCCAGAACCTGCGCGCCCTGGGCGTGAACCCCGCAGACTTCGAGATCATGGCAGAAAACGCCATGAAGGACGCCTGCGCCGCCACCAACCCCAGAAAGGCCACCAAGGAGCAGATCATCGCCATCTATCAGAAGGCTTACGACGGAGATTAATACTGATTCTTGATTAAATCAAGAATCCCGTGTGCTGCGCACACTCGCATCGTGCTCACGCACGCTGCGCCGTCTCATGCAGTTCTTGATAAAAAGCTTCAGCAGCTTTTTATCAAGAACTAGTATAATCCGATCTTTCAGTTATTCTCTATTTCTTTCACTTCCTTACACAGTCAGCGCCCGGTCCGGAGAATCCGGAACGGGCGCTGGCACTTTTTGGGGTTATTCGTTTTTCACATCCACCAGGAACTGCTCCCAGGCGTCCGGGTGCTCCACAAAGTAGAGGGGACAGAGCTTTCCGGTTATGTCGTAGTGCCGGATCACATGGTCCCGGCCGATGTCGCAGTAGTCGCACAGCCAGGCGGTGAGCTTCACCAGGGAGTCGTAGGTCTTCTGGTTAAACTGGCCGGTGGCGTCCGGGTGGCAGACCTCAATGGAGATGGTGTCGCCGTTTCGCTCGTTGCTGGCGGAGGAGACCTCGTCCAGGGGGATGCACTGGATGATCTCCCCGTCCAGCCCCACCAGGAAGTGAGCGCTGACGGTGGTGTCCGGCTGGTCGAAGAAGTCATGGTTCTGCTGGGCGGTGGTGCCGGGGTTTCCCACGTAGTGGATGACAATGTCGTTGACCCCGGACAGACGCTCTCCCCGGCGGCCGCTGCCGTTGACGTCGATGATCTGCACATCCACCCAGCGGGGGACGTTGTCCCGGCTCAGCTTGAGCATCTGGCCCAGGGTGGTGAGATTCAGGATGACCCCGACCACCACCAGAAGAACCAGAACGAAGATCACCGGGCGCAGGGGAAACTGCCGTCTCCGGCGGCGTCTCCGCCGGGCCGGGGGGCGTTTCGGCTGGGTTCGTTGGGTTTGTGTAGGCATGGCGGGGACTCCTTTCGGCGGTGAGTATGGGCGGGATCAGGCCAGGGGACGGGTGGCCTCCTCCAGCCAGGCGGCCTCCTCCGGGGGCAGATGGGGGGCAATGGCCTCCCGCACCCGGGCGTGGTAGGCGTTCAGCAGGGCCTTTTCCCGGCTGGACAGCTGATCCGGGTCCACGGCGTCCAGGTCGAAGGGGGTGAGGGTGAGGGTCTCAAAGCCCAGGAAGGTGCCGTAGGGGGTGGTCTCCTTCTCCACGCACAGCTCCAGGTTTTCCAGGCGGATGCCGTAGCTGCCGTCCAGGTAGAACCCGGGCTCGTTGGAGGTAATCATCCCTGGGGCCATGGGCACGTCCGCCCCGTTGGAGATGCGCCAGCGGATGTTCTGGGGCCCCTCGTGGACGCTGAGCAGATAGCCCACCCCGTGGCCGGTGCCGTGGTTGTAGTCCAGCCCCAGGTCCCAAAGGGGACGGCGGGCGGCATAGTCCAGGTTGGCCCCGGAGCAGCCGGTGGAGAAGGTGATGGCTGCCAGATTCAGGTTGCCCTGGAGCACGGCGGTGTACTGCTGTTTCTGCTCCTGGGTGAGGGGGCCCACTGCGTAGGTCCGGGTGCAGTCGGTGGTGCCGGTGAGGTAGTGCCCGCCGGTGTCCGCCAGCAGGAAGCCCTCCTGGGTGACGGGCACGTCGCTCTCCTTCGTGGGGGAGTAGTGGTTCATAGCCGCATGGGGGCCGAAGGCGACGATGGGGTCGAAGCTGGGCTGGAGGTAACCGGGCTGGACCTTGCGCAGCTCCTCTAAGTACTCGGCGGCGGAAAGCTCAGAAATGGGGATCTTGCCCACGTTCTTTTTCAGCCAGTACATAAACCGGGTCAGGGCAATGCCGTCATAGAGATGGGCCTGGGCCATGTTGGCAGCTTCCACAGAGTTCTTTACGCCCTTCATGGCCTCCGTGGGGTTGGGCCGGTCGATGATGTGGACCCCGGTGGGGATGCTGGTGAGGAGCTTGGTGTTCACATTGGAGGTGCTCAGCAGAACCTTCTGGCCGGCGGAGAGCCGGTTGGCGTAGTCGTAGAAGCCGTCATAGGGCCGCAGGAACACCCCGTCGTCCTCCAGGTGCTCCTGCACCTGCTGGGGGAAGGCGGCGTCGTTGGCGAAAAGGTAACAGCTGTCCTTGGTGAGGGCCAGGTAGGCCAGGACCACCGGCGTGCAGGCGATGTCGCCCCCCCGGACGTTCAGCAGCCAGGCGATATCCTCCAGGCTGGTGAGCAGGAAGACGTCCGCGCCCTCGGCAGCCATAACGGTCCGGACCCGGGCCAGCTTGTCCGCCCGGCTCTCCCCGGCGTACTCCAGGGCCAGCTCCCACACGGGCTGGGCGGGAAGGGGAGGCCGGTCGGTCCAGATTTCGGCCACCAGGTCCACCTGGTCGTTGATCCGGGCGCCCAGGCTCTTGGTCAGCTGGTAATAGGTCCGGCCGGCCTGGGCGGAGACGCAGCGGCCGTCAAAGCCCAGCACCTGCTCCGGCTGAAGGCTGCTGCGGAGGAAGGCCTCCAGGGTGGGCACCCCGGGCTGGCCCATTTTCATAAGGCGAATGCCCGAGCCTTTGAGCTGTTCCTCGGCCTGGAGGAAATACCGGCCGTCGGTCCACAGGCCCGCCCAGTTGGGGAAGACCAGCAGGGTGCCGGCGGAGCCGGTGAAGCCGGAGACGTATTTCCGGCAGGTGAAGTACTCCCCCACGTACTCGCTGCCGTGGAAGTCGTCGGTGGGGATCAGGTAGGCGTCGAGCTTGTGCTCGGCCATGGCGCTGCGAAGGGCTTGCAATTGCTTTCTCATAGGTGAGAGATCTCCTTTTTCAAAAAATATGATAGGCGCAGTTTCTTAAGAAACTGTGATGGGATTCTTAAAAGTTCAGAAAACCGGCCCCTAGAGGATCAGTCCCAGGGAACGGCCCAGGAAGATCCAGAGGGTGAGGGTAAAGGCGCTGCACACGGTGGTGAGCACAATGACGCTGGCGGTGAGGGTCCCCTCGTGGCCCAGGTTCCGGGCCATGATGTAGCAGGTGGGGGTGGAGGTGGAGCCCAGCATGACAATAAGGGCCACCAGCTTGGAATCGGTAAAGCCGAACCACACCGCCAAAGGCAGGAAGAGGGCGGGGAGGATCAGCAGCTTGATGCTGGCCGCCACAGCGGACAGGCGGAGCTTGCCCAGGGCCTTTTTCCCCTGAAAGCTGGCTCCCAGAGACAGCAGCGCCAGGGGGGTAGCCGTCCGGGCCAGCAGGTCCAGGGTGCTGTCCAGAATAGGCGGGAAGGTGTCCAGGCCGCCCAGAGAGGGGAGAATCCCCAGCAGGATGCCCAGGATAATGGGGTTTGTCAGGATGGACCGAAGGGCGTGCTTCAGCCGGTGGGACAGGCTGCCGTCGGACCGGGGTCCCTCCAGGGTGAGAACCAGCACCGCGTAGATGTTGAAAAGGGGCACACTGCCGATAATCATCAGGGGGGCCATGCCCGTGCCCCCGTAGATCCCCTGGATGATGGCGCAGCCCAGGATGGCGGCGCTGGACCGGTAGGACACCTGGACAAACTCGCCGATGAGGGACTTGTCCGGCAGAAACCGCCGGGCCAGCCCCCAGAGGGAGAAAAAGACCACGGTGGTGACCACCGCGCAGAAGAGGACGTAGGGCAGGTCAAAGGTCTCCCGCAGGTGGGTGGTGGCCATGTCCCGGAAGAGCATCACCGGCAGGGCGACAGTAAAGCAGAACTTGTCGCAGACCTTGCAGAAGTGCTCGTCCAGCAGCTTCAGCCGCCGGAAGCCATACCCCAGAACCATCAGCAGAAACACCGGTGCGGTGGCCCGGATGCTGAAGAGAAAGCTGTCCATGCCCTCCCCCCTTTTCCTCACGATAATATCTTAGTATACCATGGTTTTACAAGAAAAGAAAGTCCCGGTGTTTTCTTCGCAGAAGGGGGGAAAACACCGGGACAGGGGCTTGCAGAGGAGAATTTTTGTGATACAATAAAAAGGTTCGCAGAGACGACAGATCGAAACAGGAGGCAATGGAATGATCGAGCGTGTGACCATTGTCGGCCGAGGCGCCCTGGGCATCATGCTGGCCGACGCGTTTGAACGGGAACTGGGACCCGAAGGGGTCTGTTTTTTGGCCGACGGAGAGCGGCTGGAGCGCTACCGCCGGGAGGGGACCTATTATAATGGGGAAAAACGGGACTTCCGTTTCTCTGACGGCAGCGGAGAGACTGCCCAGCTGCTGATCTTTGCGGTAAAGGCCACCGCCCTGGAGCAGGCCATGGACCTGGCCGCCCCGGTGGTGGGAGAGGACACCATCATCCTGTCTGCCCTCAACGGGGTGGAGAGCGAGGAGATCCTGGCCCTGCGGTTCGGCTGGGAGAAGGTTCTTTATATGGTTACCCAGGGCCTGGACCCCATGCGGGAGGATAACCGGGTTCTCTGCGCCCATCGGGGAACCATCCACATCGGCATTCCCGAAGAGGATTACTTTGACCGGAGCGAAAAGGCAGATCTGGCCGTGGAGGTGTTCCAGCGGGCGGGTCTGGCCGTTCAGCGGGAGGAGGACATCCTGCACCGGATCTGGTGCAAGTTTATGCTGAACGTAGGGGTCAACCAGGTGTGCACCGCCATGGACGTGCCCTTCGGCGGGGTCCAGCAGCCCGGCCCGGCCCGGGAGGCCATGATCGCCGCCATGAATGAGGCCCGGAAGGTGGGGGCCTGCCAGGGTGTGCTGGTGACCCAGAAGGATCTGCAGGAATATGTGGCGCTGGTGGACGCTGTGGCCCCCGAGGGGATGCCCTCCATGCGGCAGGACGCCCTGGCCCACCGGAAAACCGAGGTGGAAACCTTTGCCGGCCAGGTGCTAGACATGGCAGAACGCTACGGAATGCAGGTCCCGGTGAACCGGAAGCTCTATGATACCATCCGCGCCATGGAGGACAGCTGGGAAAATTCTTGATAAAGGTTGACAAAAATTTCGGGCGAAAAAAGTGTCAAGTCAACAAAAGTGGAAAAATCGAAAAAAATGGATGACAGACCATTGACAGACCCACGGGGAAGTGCTATCTTGTGTGCAAAGAAGAAAGACCGCCCAGTAGGGACAGTGGCAGTGAGGCTTGCATATGAACGTGTTTTTTGCTGAACTGAACATTATGGCTGTCAGCGTTATTGGGGTACTACTCGTAGTAGTAGTACCGAAGATAATGCTAAATGTTATGTCCAGAACAGGCAAGCAACACGCGAATCCCAAAGCCGCGCAGGGCTGAAACCCACCGCGGGGGACTTTTTGAAATGGAGATTTGCGGAGAACTTACAAGCTCTTGTGGTTTTAACGTTTAGCACGTCAAAAGCCACAGGGCTTTTTTGTTGCCCCGAATGAAAGGATCTACCAAAAAGGAGGAGGAAACAGCATGGAAATGACTGGTGCCAAGATCTTGATGGAATGCTTGCTGGAGCAGGGGGTCGACACTGTGTTCGGCTATCCCGGCGGCACCATCCTGAACGTCTACGATGAGCTGTATCGCTACAGAGATCGTATCACCCACATCCTGACCGCCCACGAGCAGGGCGCTTCCCACGCGGCGGACGGTTACGCCCGCTCCACCGGCAAGGTGGGCGTCTGCATGGCCACTTCCGGCCCCGGCGCCACCAACCTGACCACCGGTATCGCCACCGCCTATATGGATTCGTCCCCGGTGGTGTTCATCACCTGCAACGTGGGCCAGAACCTGATCGGTAAGGACGCCTTCCAGGAGGTTGACATTACCGGTATCGTGATGCCCATCACCAAGTGTACTTATCTGGTCCGCGACGTCAACGAGCTGGCTGACATCGTCCGCGAGGCCTTTGCTCTGGCCCGCAGCGGCCGTCCCGGTCCCGTTCTCATCGACATTGTGAAGAATGTCACTGCCGAGAAGGCCGAGTATGAGTACCTGCCCCGGGAGAAGCACGCCACCTCCGGCCGCCTGGCCGCTCTGATGCGCCGTGCCCGCACCTCCACCCTGAAGATGCCCGAGCCCGACCAGGACGACGTGAACAAGCTGGTGGACATGATCGCCCAGTCCAAGAAGCCCATGCTGATCTGCGGCGGCGGCGTGGTCCGCGGCCGTGCCCACGAGGAGTTCCGGGAGTTTGCCCGCCGGATCGACGCCCCCGTGGCCATCACCCTGATGGGCGCCGGCGGCATTGCCGGCCGTGACCCCCTGGCCACCGGCATGATCGGCATGCACGGCTCCAAGGCCTCCAACATGGCCTGCGACGGCTGCGACCTGCTCATCGCTGTGGGCTGCCGCTTCTCCGACCGTGTGGCCCTGAAGCCCGCCACCTTTGCCCGCCAGGCCAAGATTGTCCACATTGACATCGACCGGGCAGAGATCAACAAGAACGTGGAGACCGACCACCACATCATCGGCAGCGCCAAGCAGGTGCTGGAGCTGCTGAACCGGAAGGTTCCCCAGTACGACCACAGCGAGTGGAAGAAGTACGTCTTCTCCTTCCCCACCGAGACCAAGTACGACGAGAACGGCCCCGTCATGACCCCCAAGCAGATTCTGGACACCATCGCCAAGGTCTGCCCAGAGGACTCCATCGTGGCCACCGACGTGGGCCAGCACCAGATGTGGGCCATTCAGCACTTCCACTTTGACTATCCCGGTCAGCTGCTCACCTCCGGCGGCTTCGGCGCCATGGGCTTCGGCATGGGCGCTGCCATCGGCGCCAAGCTGGGCAACCCCGAAAAGACCGTCATCCACATCACCGGCGACGGCTCCTTCCGCATGAACTGCAACGAGCTGTCCACCGAGGAGTTCTACAAGACCCCCGTCATCACCTTCATCATGAACAATCGCCGCCTGGGCATGGTCCGTCAGTGGCAGGAGCTGGTGTATGACGAGCGGTATTTCCAGACCACCACCGACCGCGGCCCCGACTTTGTGAAGCTGGCTGAGGCCAACGGCCTGCAGGGCTTCCGGGTGAACGCAGTGGAGGAGCTGGAGACCGCCATCCAGGCCGCTCTGGAGGCCCAGGAGAAGGGCATCGGCACCGTCATCGACTGCAACATCTACGAAGGCGAGCTGGTCCGGCCCATGGTCAACGGCGGCACCCACATCACCGAATTTTTGGTCAACTAAGGAAGGAGGACAAGAACCATGGAAGAAGTGAAGCTGCGCACCTTATCCGTCCTGGTGGACAACGAGTCTGGCGTTCTGTCCCAGATCTCCCGCCTGTTCTCCCGGAAGGGCTTTAACATCGAATCCCTGGCGGTGGGCACCACCGACGACCCCGCCGTCTCCCGTATGACCATCGAGGTCCTCACCAACGACAACCAGACGGCCCTGATCTGCAACCAGTTGGCCAAGATGGTTCCCGTGCACTCCGTGAAGCTGCTGGTTGCCAGCCACTCCATCCGCCGGGAGCTGGTGCTCTACAAGGTTCACGCCAGAACCAGCGAGGACAAGAACGAAATTATCCAAATCGCCAACATTTTCCGGGGCTCCATCATCGACGTGTCCAAGGAGACCCTGACTCTCTCCGTGATCGGAGACGAGAAGAAGACCGACGCCGTCCAGGAACTGCTGGAGAGCTTCGGCATCATCGAACTGGTTCGCACCGGTATGATCGCTCTGGAACGTGGAAAATATACCATTGACGAAGACACCAAGGAAAAAGGAGAATTCAACTATGGCAAAAATGTATTATGAGAAGGACTGTGACCTGAATCAGTTAAACGGCAAGAAGATTGCCATCATCGGTTACGGCTCCCAGGGTCACGCCCATGCGCTGAACCTGCGTGACTCCGGCTGCGACGTGATCATCGGCCTGCGCAAGGGCGGCAAGTCCTGGCCCGTGGCAGAGAAGGACGGCTTCCAGGTCTACACCGTGCCCGAGGCTACCAAGCAGGCTGACATTATCATGATCCTCATCAACGATGAGAAGCAGGCCGACATGTATGCCCAGGACATCGCTCCTTACCTGACCGCCGGCAAGGCTCTGGCCTTTGCTCACGGCTTCAATATCCGTTATCAGCAGATCACGCCTCCCGCTGACGTGGACGTGTTCATGGCAGCCCCCAAGGGCCCCGGCCACACCGTCCGCAGCCAGTATGTGGCTGGCAAGGGCGTGCCCTGCCTGATCGCTGTGGAGCAGAACGCCACCGGCAAGGCCTATGACATTGCCCTGGCTTACATCGCCGGCATCGGCGGCGCCCGCGCCGGCATCATGGAGACCACCTTCCACGACGAGACCGAGACCGACCTGTTCGGCGAGCAGGCCGTTCTGTGCGGCGGCGTGGTGGAGCTCATGAAGCTGGGCTTCGAGACCCTGGTGGAAGCCGGCTACGAGCCCGAGAACGCTTACTTTGAGTGCATCCACGAGATGAAGCTCATCATCGACCTGATCAACAAGGGCGGCGTTGCTATGATGAACTACTCCATCTCCGACACCGCTGAGTACGGCGAGTATGTCTCCGGCACCCGCGTGCTGCCCTATGAGCAGACCAAGGCCAACATGAAGGCTGTGCTGAACGACATCCAGGACGGCACCTTCGCCGGCAAGTGGATTGCTGAGAACAAGAACGGCCGTACCTTCTTCAACTCCAAGCGCGCTCTGCTGGCTCAGCATCCCATGGAGACCGTGGGCGCCGAGCTGCGCAAGAACATGCTGTGGGGCGACGACGCCGATCCCGACACCGCATCCAACTAAGGACTTTATGGACCCGCTTCGCTGGGCTCCATAAAGTGGGGACAGCAGCCCCCTGCGCGCGCCCTTCGGGCACACGGGCGGGCTGAGAGGAATGGTTTCCCCGGCAGAGCCGGGAAAACCATGATTTGACTCTGTTTCGCCGCTGCGGCGGCGAAACGCTGCGAGGCAGTTTGACAAGCCCTCCCGAACCTTCGGGAGGGCTTGTTTTTTGATGTAGATTATGTGAAATACCCAAAGGAAAAACTTGCAAAATCGGAAAAGTTGTGATATACTACAATCGAAGGAAGGAAGAAGATATTGACAGCTCGGGAACCGTACACTTGTCTGGTTAAGCCTCACGGCTTAGAAAGGAGCAGTCACTATGAAGATCCAATTTTCCAACAAGAACATCACCATTCCCGATCGCGTCTACTCCCACGCGGAGCAGCGGATCAACGAACTGGAGAACCTGTTCCGGGCCGAGCCCGAGGCAGCCGTGGTCTTCAGCATGGAAGGCGGCAAGTTCGCCGTCGAACTCACCATCTTCTCCGGCTCTACCATCTTCCGGGTGGTGGAGAAAACCTCCGATATGCTGGTCTCCATCGACGCAGCTGTCTCCTCCGTCCGGCGGCAGCTGAGAACGAACCGGTCCAGACTGTCGGCCAACATCAACAGCGACGCCTTTGAGAAGGACACGGATGAACTTCTGTTCGTCCCCGAAACCGACCGCTTCGACGAGCCCGCCTATCAGGTGGTTCGCTCCAAGCACTTCGAGTTCGGTCCCATGACGGTCCAGGAGGCCATCCTCCAGATGAACCTCATCGGTCACTCCTTCTTCGCCTTCCGCAACGAGGAGCGGGACGGCGCCTTCTCCGTGGTCTACCGCCGCAACGACGGCGGCTATGGCATCCTGGTGGATAAGGCATAACAGGTACATACGCAAAGGGCGCTCCCATGGGGAGCGCCCCTTTTTTGTTGCCTTCCCAAAGCCGAAGGCTTTCCTCTTGGGCGCGCTGCAAAAAGCACGGGCTCTCGCCTGCCCGTTGGATTCCCCTTTTCCGGTGGGTGGAAGCCTGCCGGGGACAGCGTTCTTTTTGCCTGGCCTGCGGCCCTTTGTCGGAACGACAGCAAAAAGCGCGCCCACCGGCTGGGCGCGCATACAGTGGTCGGATACCATTCAGGGCGGGCGCGACCTGAAGCGCCCCTACGAACCAAGGCTGAGGGTTTCTCAACCCCCTTGGCTCCCCTTTAGAGGGGGGCTGGACAGAAGGGACTGAGAGGTGTCATCCTGAGAGAAGCTCGTCGTACCGGTTACGACGCAATTCGCATACGATAACACCTTTCCACCGCTTCGCGGTCCCCCCACCCCTTCGGGGCGTTCCGCTGGGGTGTAACAGGCCCTTTATTTCAGCCCCATCACATCAATGGAGTGGTGCATATGGATGGCCATAGCGTGCTCGGCGCCGGCGGCGTCCCGCTTCTGGAAGAAATCCATGATGAGGGCGTGGTCCCGGCGGGTGTCCTCCGCCAGCTGGTCCCTGTGCTCCCCGGAGACCACCGCCGCCTCCACCGCTTGGTTAATCATGGGCAGCAGGCGCATCATGAACTCGTTGTGGGTGGCCCGGACGATGGCGGCGTGAAACTCCCGGTCCGCACGAGTCCGGTCCCTGCCTGCCCGAATGCACTGGTCCACTGCCTGTCCCCGGGAGAGAATCTCCGCCATCTCCTCCGGGGTGGCCCGGAGGCAGGCCAGCCGGGCGGCGCTGGGTTCAAAGATCTCCCGCAGCTCGAACAAATCCCGCAGCTGTCCCCGGAGCTGGTCCAGGTCGGAGAAGCCGTAGTCGTTGATGTGCGCAATCTGGGGGGAGACAAAGGTGCCCCGTCCCCGGCGGACCTCCAGAATGTTCCGGGAGGTCAGAGCGTGCAGGGCCTCCCGCAAAGTGGTGCGGCTGACCCCCAGCTCCCGGGCCAGCTCCACCTCGTTGGGGAGCTTTTCCCCCGGCTCCATCCGGCGCTCCGCCACGATCATGTTATACAGCCGGTCGGCAGTCTGCTGAGACAAACTTTTTTTCTCCATGTTTCCTCCCTTTTTCTGGCTGTCCCGCCGGAAATCCTCTTGACATCGGTACCCCTATCATATAATATATAGTCAGACAATGCAAGTGTAGTCATACAACTTAGTGATAGATATTCAAGGAGGACACTCTCATGCGTTCCGATATTGTGAAAAAAGGCATTCCCGCCGCCCCCAACCGCTCCCTGCTCTACGCCCTGGGCTACACCAAGGAGGAGCTGGAGCGCCCCCTCATCGGCGTGGTCTGCTCCTATAATGAGATCGTGCCCGGGCACATGAACCTGGACAAGATCGCCGAGGCGGTGAAGGCAGGCATCCGCGCTGCCGGGGGCACCCCTGTGGAGTTCCCCGCCATCGCCGTGTGCGACGGCATCGCCATGGGCCACACGGGAATGAAGTACTCCCTGGTGACCCGGGATCTGATCGCCGACTCCACCGAGTCCATGGCCCTGGCCCACCAGTTTGACGGCCTGGTGATGATCCCCAACTGCGACAAGAACGTCCCCGGTCTGCTGATGGCAGCAGCCCGGGTGAACGTGCCCACCATCTTCGTCTCCGGCGGCCCCATGCTGGCCGGCCACCTGAACGACGGCCGCCGCACCTGTCTGAGCCACATGTTCGAGGCCGTGGGCGCTTACTACGCCGGCAAGCTGGACGAGGAAGGTGTGGAGGAATACGAGAACAACGCCTGCCCCACCTGCGGCTCCTGCTCCGGCATGTACACCGCAAACTCCATGAACTGCCTTACCGAGGCCATCGGCATGGCCCTGGCCGGCAACGGCACCATCCCCGCCGTTTACTCCGCCCGTCTCCGCCTGGCCAAGCACGCTGGCATGAAGATCATGGAGCTGGTGGAAAAGGACATCCGGCCCCGGGACATCATGACCGCCGCCGCTTTCCACAACGCCGAGACCATCGACATGGCCCTGGGCTGCTCCACCAACACCATGCTCCATCTGCCTGCCATCGCCCATGAGTGCGGCATTGAGCTGTCCTTCGACATGTCCAACGAGATCTCTGAAAAGACCCCCAACCTGTGTCACCTGGCCCCCGCCGGCAACACCTACATGGAGGATCTGGACCGGGCCGGCGGCGTCTACGCTGTCATGAAGGAGCTGACCAAGCTGAACCTGCTGGACACCTCCCTCATCACCTGCACCGGCAAGACCGTGGCAGAAAACCTGGAGGGCGTGACCAACCGGAACCCCGAGATCATCCGTCCCGTGGAAAATCCCTACACCAAGACCGGCGGCATCGCCGTGCTGAAGGGCAACCTGGCTCCCGACGGCTGCGTGGTGAAGCAGTCCGCCGTGGCCGCAGAAATGATGGTCCACGAAGGCCCCGCCCGGGTCTTTGACAGCGAGGAGGACGCCATCTCCGCCATCTACGCCGGCAAGATCGTGGCCGGCGACGTGGTCATCATCCGCTACGAAGGCCCCAAGGGCGGCCCCGGCATGCGGGAGATGCTCAACCCCACCTCCGCCATCGCCGGCATGGGTCTGGACAAGGAAGTGGCCCTCATCACTGACGGCCGGTTCTCCGGCGCCACCCGCGGCGCCTCCATCGGCCATGTCTCCC
Source organism: Clostridiales bacterium (assembly GCA_004551945.1). Taxonomy (GTDB): domain Bacteria; phylum Bacillota; class Clostridia; order Oscillospirales; family Oscillospiraceae; genus Evtepia. The sequence continues at coordinate 141,108 of SFPN01000007.1, forward strand.
CCGAGGCTGCCAGCGGCGGCAACATCGGCCTGGTGCAGGAGGGGGATATCATCGCCATCGACATCCCCAACCACACCATCTCCATGAAGGTCAGCGACGAGGAGCTGGCCAAGCGCCGCGCCGCCTGGGTCTGCCCCGAACCCAAAGTCAAGACTGGATACTTGGCACGCTATGCCAAGCTGGTTTCCTCTGCTGATAAGGGCGCCATCCTGGAACTCTAACATACAATTTCATACCGAAAGGGAGTATATACAATGCTGGATATCAAGATCGAAAAGACCAAGAATCCCAAGGCAAAGCCCACCGGCAAGCTGGGCTTCGGCAAGGTGTTCACCGACCACATGTTCGTCATGAACTACACCAACGGCAAGGGCTGGCACGATCCCCGGATCGTCCCCTACCAGGACATCACCCTGTCTCCCGCCTCCATGGTGTTCCACTATGGTCAGGAGATGTTCGAGGGTCTGAAGGCCTACAAGGGTGAGGACGGCGTCAACTACCTCTTCCGCCCTGACATGAACGCCAAGCGCACCAACGACACCAACGACCGTCTGTGCATCCCCCAGATCCCCGTGGAGGATTTTGTCCAGGCTGTGAAGGCCGTGGTGAAGGTGGACGAGGATTGGATTCCCACCGAGCCCGGCACCTCCCTGTACATTCGTCCCTTCATCATCGCCACCGAGCCCTTCCTGGGGGTGGATGTGTCCGAGACCTTCCTGTTTATGATCATCCTGTCCCCCTCCGGGGCTTACTATGAAAGCGGTCTGGAGCCCGTGGGCATCTGGATCGAGGACGACTATGTCCGCGCCGTCAAGGGCGGCATGGGCTTTGCCAAGACCGGCGGCAACTACGCAGCCTCCCTGGCCGCCCAGGTGAAGGCCCACAACGACGGCTATTCCCAGGTGCTGTGGCTGGACGGCGTGGAGCGCAAGTACATTGAAGAGGTGGGCGCCATGAACATCTTCTTCAAGATCGACGGCAAGATCCTTACCCCCATGCTCAACGGCTCCATCCTGCCCGGCATCACCCGGAACTCTGTGCTGCAGCTGTGCCGGGATTGGGGCATGGACGTGGAAGAGCGCCGCATCTCCGTGGACGAGCTGATCCAGGCTCAGAAGGACGGCAAGCTGGAGGAGTGCTTCGGCACCGGCACCGCCGCGGTTATCTCTCCTGTGGGCAAGCTGCGCTACAAGGATGACGTGATGATCATCGGCGGCGGCAAGATCGGCCCCGTCAGCCAGAAGCTCTATGACACCGTCACCGGCATCCAGCTGGGCAAGCTGGAGGACAAGTTCGGCTGGCGCGTGGTCGTCGAATAAACTTTTGAAACGGGCACCTAGGCTGTGCCTTCGTTCCAAAAGACAGCATACGGAGGTATCAGGCTGCCTACAGACGGCAGGCCCGTTCCAAAAGTGAAAGATTGCAGCCCGACTGCGCGCACGAGCCGGCCGCCTCAGGCGGTCGGCTCGCACACTTGCGGGCTGATACTAGTTCTTGATAAAAAGCTTTCAAAGCTTTTTATAGCGCAAAGCGCGTCAAGAACTGCATGAGACGGTGCAGCGTGCGTTAGCACGATGCGAGTGTGCGCAGCACACGGGATTCTTGATTCAATTTTTTAATCAAGAATCAGTATGAGAAGAGTTTTTTCACCGGCAAAGCCGGCAAAAAAACGAGCAAAATTCCTTCCGCCGCCTGCGGGCGGCGGAACTCTGCGAGACAGGAGAAATTTATATGGATCAACTGGTATCCCGGCTGCTGCTCTATGGAGACCTGGGGCAGGACAGCATCCTCATGAAGCTCTCGAAGCTCTTCCAGGACTGGAAGGGAAACAACTGCCCCCGTCAGGTCCTCATCCGGGGAATCTATGACCAGGTGAAGGCCCTGCTGGACCTGGCCACCGACTACGGCTTTGATGAAAACCTGTGGCAGAACTACCTGACCTTCCTGCTTATGACCAATGAGAACTCCTTCAGCCTCATCACCGAGCGGGTGGGGGAGCTGGACGGGTCCGTGAACCACTTTGCCAAAAACGACTTTCAGGTGTTCCGCAGCCTGTTCCACTATGACTTCTCCCCCATTGAGCGGGATTTGGGCATCGACTGCTTTACCACCCTCTGCCGCTACAAGGCCATCTACAAGCACGAGCGGCGGTACAACAAAAACGTCAGCGAAAAAGTCCGGGAGTTAAGCCGCCGCCTGGCCGCTGCCCGGGACGAGGAGGAATTTTTCTCCCTGGTCACTGAGCACTACCGCCAGTACGGCGTGGGCCTCATTGGCCTGAACAAGGCCTTCCGCATCAAGTCCGGCCCCAACGGGGTGGAGCTGATCCCCATCTACAACACGGACAAGGTGATGCTGGCCGACCTGGTGGGCTATGAGAGCCAGAAGGCCCAGCTGCGGGGAAACACCGAGGCCTTCCTGGCCGGCCGCAGCGCCAACAACGCCCTGCTCTACGGCGACGCAGGCACCGGCAAGTCCTCCAGCGTCAAGGCCCTCATCAACGAGTATTACGACCAGGGCCTGCGGATGATCGAAATTTACAAGCACCAGTTCAAGGACCTGTCGGCGGTGATCGCCATGGTGAAAAACCGCAACTACCGGTTCATCATCTTTATCGACGACCTGTCCTTTGAGGAGAACGAGGTGGAGTACAAGTTCCTCAAGGCAGTCATCGAGGGCGGCGTGGAGACCAAGCCGGACAACGTGCTGCTCTACGCCACCTCCAACCGGCGGAACCTGATCCGGGAGACCTGGAAGGACCGGGGGGACATGGAGCACGACAACGATGTGCACCGGTCGGACACCCTGGAGGAAAAGCTCTCCCTGTCCGCCCGGTTCGGCACCCGCATCCAGTATTCCGTCCCCAACCACAACCAGTTCAAAGACATCGTCCTGGAGTTGGCCCAGCGGGAGGGACTGAAGGTGCCCAAGGACGTGCTCCTGGCCGAGGCCAACAAGTGGGAGCTGCGTCACGGGGGCGTCTCCGGGCGCACCGCCCAGCAGTTTATCAACTACATGTCCGGGAGCTTCCCGGTGAGCGAAACCTAAACACACCCCGTAAACAAAACAACGCTCCCCCTGAGAGGACAGCTTTCTGTCTCTCCCAGGGGGAGCATTGCTCTATGCACGCAGGAAAGGTCATTGGGCCAGATTGTGCCGTTTGGGGTGGAAGCACTCTCCGAAGATGGCCCCGCCCAGGATGAGGACCGCACCCAGCAGCTGGATGGGGAGAAGGGACTCGTGGAGCAGCGCCACCGACATAAGAACCGCCGACAGAGGCTCCAGGTAGCCGCAGATGGCCACCGTCTGCACCGGCAGGCGGCCGATGGAGGAGAAGTAGCAGTAGCAGCCCAGGGCGGTGTTCACCAGGCCCAGGAAGAGGATGGGCCCCCAGTCCCCCGGCCGGATGGAGAGGGCAAAGCCCTGGCGAAGCCCCACGAACAGGGCGGTGACGAAAAAGGCGGCCAGCAGCTGAATGGCGGCGTTTTCCAGGCCGGTGATGGCCTGGGCTTTTTTGTTGGAGATGACCATGGCCGCGTAGAGCAGGGCGGACATGGCCCCGCAGAACAGGCCAAAGAGGGACTTGCCCTGCTGGAAGGCCTGTCCGCTCACCAGCACCACCCCCACCAGCACCGCCAGAAAGCCCAGAACCTTGGGCCGGGTGAGGGCCTCCTGAAAGAGCAGGGGGGAGAGGAGCATGACGATCACCGGCCCGCAGTAGTAGGCCAGGGAGGCCAGGCTCACTCCGATGAGCTGGTAGGCCTCATAGAGGAAAATCCACCCGCCTCCCAGGGCAGCCCCGGAGAGGATCAGGAAGAACAGGTTCTTTTTGTGGGTCCAGAAGGCGGCCCTGGTTCGGGTTACCCCGCACAGAACCAGCAGGCACAGGCTGCCCAGCAGGGTGCGGAGCAGGACGATTTCCTGGCTGGAGAGGAGAATGGCGCTGGCCACGATGCCGTTGGAGCCGAAGAGAAGCAGAGAGAAAAAATATTTGCCATGGGCGGCGTGCATGGGAGGGGCCTCCTTTGTCTTGCAAATTGAGCAGGTGTAGTGTACCATAGGTTCAAAAATCTGAAAAGCGAATCTTTCTCATGTTTCTTATAATAAAACCAGATACTATGAGGTGTTGGACATGGACCGGAATCTGCAAAAATACATGGCCTTTGTGAAAACCGCGGCTTACGGCAGCTTCACCCAGGCGGCCCGGAAGCTGAACTACTCCCAATCCGGGATCAGCCGGATGATCGGCGACCTGGAGAGCGAGTGGAACGTGACCCTGCTGGAGCGGGGGGACAACGCGGAGGTGGCGGAGGTCTTCCGCCGCCAGGGGCTGGCCCCCAAGGTTCACGTGACCCTCTGGGACGACTACGCCATCCTGTCCATGGTGGAGAGCGGCCTGGGGGTGAGCATTCTGCCCCGGCTGATCCTGAAGCGGTCCCCCTACCAGGTGGCGGTCCGGCCTTTGGAACCGGCTGCCTATCGGGACATTGTGCTGGCTCTGCGCAGCCGAGCCACCGCCTCCCTGGCGGTCCGGCGGTTTCTGGAATACTGGACGCCGTGGGACAGTCAAACCGGAAAACCGGGGGAATAATTTTGGCAGTCACCGTTGGAAAGTGCAAAAAACGGCGGGGAATCGGGGGCGCGTCTGTGAAAATCTCTGAAAAGCACAAAAAAATAAAAAAATCAAATCAGATTCCCGCCGGAGCCCTTGACAATTTCCAGGGGAAGTGCTACATTAACTTTAGCACTCGGGGGAACTGAGTGCTAAAGTTAAGCCCGAGGCCAAAGGAGGCCAAAGAAAATGGAACTGTCGGAGCGGAAGAAGCAGATTCTTCGCGCGGTCGTGGAAAACTACATACAGACCGCGGAGCCTGTGGGCTCTAAGGCCATCGTGGCCAGCGCAGGACTGAAGGTCTCCTCCGCAACGATCCGAAACGAAATGGCGGAGCTGGAAAACCTGGGCCTGCTGGAGCAGCCCCACACCTCCGCCGGGCGGGTCCCCTCCCCCCAGGGCTACCGGCTCTATGTGAACGAACTCATGGAGGAGCACCGGCTGACCATGCAGGAGACCCAGAAGATCAACGAGGCCCTGCACACCAAGATCCGCCAGATGGACCAGGTGATGACCGAAGCGGGAAAGATCATCTCCCAGCTGACCAAGTACCCCACCTTCTCCCTGACCACCGGCACCAGGAAAGCGGTGATCAACCGGTACGACCTGCTGATGGTGGAGGAAAACTCCTTCATCGCCGTCCTTATGACAGACACCCAGGTGGTCAAAAACAAGCTGTTCCGCCTGCCCACTGAGCTGTCGGACACCCAGCTTCAGCTGCTGGGCACCCTGCTGAACACCTCCTTCACGGGCCTGACCCTGGAGCAGCTCACCCCGGAGCTGATGCGGGTGGCCGCCCATTCGGGGGGCGAGGCCTACAGCCTCATCAGCCTGGTGGTGTCCTTCGCCATGGAGGTGCTGGAGGATCTGGAGAGCAGCGTGGTTCACACCGCCGGTATCCCCACCCTGCTGACCCACCCGGAGTACCAGAGCCTGGAAAAGGCAGAGCCCCTGATGAATTACCTGTCCGAAATGGGCGACGGCATGAACCTGCCGGTGATTCAGGGGGAAAACGTCCGCATCCTCATCGGCCCGGAGAACGTGGCCGATGAGCTGAAAAACTCCAGCGTGATCATGGCAAGCTATGACATCGGCGGAGGGATGCAGGGCGTCATTGGCGTGGTAGGCCCCACGCGGATGGATTACGCAGATTTGGCGGCTCGTCTTTCCTACTTTGCGGAAGGACTGTCCCGCATGTTTGGAAAGGGCGAGATCCCACCGCCCGCCGGGGAAGATCCCCAGGATTAAGGGGGAACCCCAGGAATAAGGAGGAAGACCAACGCAATGAGCAAGAAAGATCAGGATCAGAACAAGCCCGAATCCCAGCAGGAGGAGACTGCGGAGGAAGCGGTCCAGGAGGAGCAGGCTGCCGAGCCCACCCCCGAGGAAGCCCTCCAGGCCAGCCTCAGAGAACAGGAGGACAAATACCTCCGTCTGCTGGCGGAATATGACAACTACCGGAAGCGAAGCCAGAAGGAGAAGGAGAACGCCTGGACCACCGCCAAGGCGGACACTGCCAAGGAGTTTCTCCCCGTTTACGACAATCTGGAGCGTGCCCTGAAGCAGGAGACCACCGACGAGGCCTACGCCAAAGGGGTCCAGATGATTATGACCCAGCTGAAAACCGTGCTGGAAAAGCTGGGCATCGAAGAGATCCCCGCCCTGGGGGAGACCTTCGACCCCAATTTCCACAACGCGGTGATGCACATGGAAGACGAATCCCTGGGAGAAAATACCGTGGCGGAAGTCTTCCAGACCGGTTTTAAGATCGGCGACAAGGTAATCCGGCACGCTATGGTGAAAGTGGCAAACTGAGCCACCGCCATTCACATAAATCTCAATCATTACTCAAAAAACAAGATTCACTGTTCTTAATAAGGAGGAACCAGTTATGTCTAAGATCATCGGTATCGACCTCGGTACAACCAATTCCTGCGTGTCCGTTATGGAGGGCGGCGAGGCTGTCGTCATCCCCAACGCAGAAGGCAACCGCACCACTCCGTCCATCGTTGCGTTCTCCAAGGACGGCGAGCGGATGGTGGGCCAGGTGGCAAAGCGCCAGGCCATCACCAACCCCGACCGCACCGTTATCTCCATCAAGCGCGAGATGGGCTCCAACTATAAAGTGAACATCGACGGCAAGAGCTACACCCCCCAGGAGATCTCCGCCATGATCCTTCAGAAGCTGAAGGCAGACGCTGAGGCCTATCTGGGTCAGACCGTCACCGAAGCCGTCATCACCGTTCCCGCTTACTTCACCGACGCCCAGCGTCAGGCCACCAAGGACGCCGGCAGAATCGCCGGCCTGGACGTAAAGCGCATCATCAACGAGCCCACCGCAGCCGCTCTGGCTTACGGCGTGGATAAGGAGTCCGACCAGAAGATCATGGTCTACGACCTGGGCGGCGGCACCTTCGACGTGTCCATCCTGGAGATCGGCGACGGCGTTATCGAGGTTCTGGCCACCGCCGGCAACAACCGTCTGGGCGGCGACGACTTCGACAAGTGCATCATGGACTGGATGGTGGCTGAGTTCAAGAAGAGCGAGGGCATCGACCTGTCCGGCGACAAGGTTGCCATGCAGCGCCTGAAGGAAGCTGCCGAGAAGGCCAAGATCGAGCTGTCCGGCGTCACCTCCTCCGCCATCAACCTGCCCTATATCACCGCCGATGCCACCGGCCCCAAGCACCTGGACCTGACCCTGACCCGGGCCAAGTTCGACCAGCTCACCGCCCATCTGGTGGAGGCCACTGCCGGCCCTGTCCGCCAGGCCATGAGCGACGCAGGTCTCTCCGGCGGCGACATCGCCAAGGTCCTGATGGTGGGCGGCTCCAGCCGCATCCCCGCTGTTCAGGAGATGGTCAAGAAGCTCACCGGCAAGGACGGCTTCAAGGGCATCAACCCCGATGAGTGCGTGGCCATGGGCGCAGCCCTCCAGGGCGGCGTTCTGGTGGGCGACGTGAAGGGCCTGCTGCTGCTGGACGTCACCCCCCTGTCCCTGGGCATCGAGACCATGGGCGGCATCATGACCAAGCTCATCGAGCGCAACACCACCATCCCCGCCAAGAAGAGCCAGGTGTTCACCACCGCCGCTGACAACCAGACCTCCGTGGAGGTCCACGTCCTCCAGGGCGAGCGTGACATGGCACAGTACAACAAGACCCTGGGCCGGTTCAGCCTGGACGGCATCGCTCCCGCCCGCCGGGGCGTGCCTCAGATCGAGGTCACCTTCGACATCGACGCCAACGGCATCGTGAACGTCTCCGCCAAGGACCTGGGCACCGGCAAGGAGCAGCACATCACCATCACCTGAAGGAAGCCGAGCAGTTTGCCGCTGAGGACGCCAAGCGCAAGGAAGAGGTGGACACCCGCAACCAGGCCGACCAGATGGTTTACCAGAGCGAGAAGGCCATCGAGGAGATGAAGGATAAGCTGGATGCCAGCGAGATCAGCGAGCTGGAGGCCGAGGTGAACAAGGTGAAGGAAGCCCTGAAGGGCACCGACACCGCCGCCATCAAGGCAGCCACCGACAGCCTGACCCAGGCCTTCTACAAGGTCAGCGAGAAGATGTACCAGCAGGCAGGCGCCCAGGGTCAGCCCGGCCCCGACATGGGCGGCGCAGGCTTCGGCGGCCAGCAGCCCGGCGGCAACCCCGGCCAGGGCCCCGACGACGTGGTGGACGCTGACTACACCGTGGTGGACGATCAGTAATAGAATCAGAATCCAACGCATACCGGCGGGGGACAGGATTTCCTGTCCCCCTGCTTGTGCAAAATGCGTTCAGACAGCCTATCTGTGAGGTGAATCCCGATGGCGGATCAGAATAAACGAGATTACTATGAAGTTCTGGGCGTGAAGAAAAACGCCACGGACGATGAATTAAAGAAAGCATACCGGAAGCTGGCCAAGCAGAACCACCCGGACTTAAACCCCGGGGACAAGGAGGCAGAGGCCCGCTTCAAGGAGATCAACGAGGCCTATGAGGTCCTCTCTGATAAGGACAAGCGGGCCAAGTACGACCAGTTCGGCTTTGCCGGGGTGGACCCCAACTTCGGCGCCGGCGGAGCCGGGGGCGGCTTCGGCGGGTTCGACATGGGGGACATCTTCGGCTCCTTCTTCGGGGGCGGCTTCGGCGGCGGATTTGGCGGCGGCGGCCAGAGCCGCACCGGTCCCGCCAAGGGCCAGACCGTGCGCACCTCCCTGAGCCTGACTTTGGAGGAGGCCGCCTTTGGATGCGAGAAGGAGGTCACCATCCAGCACATCGAGACCTGCGACTCCTGCCACGGCAGCGGCTGCGCCGAGGGCACCACCGCTGAGGTCTGCCCGGAGTGCCACGGTTCCGGCCAGGTGCGGATGCAGCAGCGGACCATGTTCGGCACCATGTCCACCACCACCGTCTGCCCCAACTGCCGGGGCGAGGGCAAGATCATCCACCAGCCCTGCAAGGCCTGCGGCGGCAGCGGCGGCGTGAGAAAGTCCAAGAAGGTCTCCGTGAAAATCCCCGCCGGCATCGACAACGGCCAGGCTATTTCTGTCCGGGGCCAGGGGGATATGGGCCGCAACGGCGGCCCTGCCGGGGACCTGATCGTGGGCATCAACGTAAAACCCCACGCCAAGCTGCGCCGGGACGGCACCTCCATCTACCTGGACCAGACCGTGTCCTTCTACCAGGCCGCCGTGGGCGCGGAGATCGAAATCCCCTCTCTGGACGGCAAGGTGAAGTGCACCGTGGCGCCGGGCACCCAGCCGGGCACCACCCTCCGCCTGCGGGGCAAGGGCGTGCCCATCCTCAACGGCCGGGGCCGGGGCGACCAGTTCGTCACCATCCGGGTGGCGGTGCCCAAGAACCTGAACGAGAACCAGAAGGAGGCCCTGAAGAAGTTTGCCGAGGCCATGGGAGAGGTCCCTGCCTCTGCCGCCAAAACCGAAGAGGGCCACCACCACGGCGAAAACCACGGGGATGGGGAGGAAAAGTCCTTCTTCTCCCGCCGGAAGAAGAAATAATCACCACTAGAGAGAAGAAAGAGGAGGCGCTATGTTTCTCGCAGATTGCCACACTCACTCCGTTTGCTCCCCGGACAGCAACGTCCCCATGGTCCAGATGGCCCAGAAGGCCGTGGAGTACGGCCTGACCAACCTGACTCTCACTGACCACTGCGACCTGCTGAGCATCGAGGGGGAGCGGGAGCTTACCTATGACTGGAACCCGGTGCTCCAGGAACGGAAAAAGATGCTGGATGCCTTCGGCACCAAGCTGGACCTGCCCATGGGCATCGAGTTCGGCATGGGATTCCTGTTTCCGGAGGCCGCCCAGGTGATCCTGAACCAGCCGGGGCTGGACTTTGTCATCGGCTCGGCCCACAACCTGAGCGAGGAGGCCGGAGGCCGGGACTTTTTCCTCCTGGACTACGAAACCCTGGATAACTGCTACGCGGCCCTGGACAACTACTTCCAGTCCATGCTGAAGCTGGCGTCCATGCCGGAGTTTTACGACGTAGTGGGCCATATTATCTATCCCCTGCGGTACATGAATGGGGACTACCCCACCCCGCCCTCCATGGATCGGTACAAGGACCAGATCTATGAGATCTGCCGCCGGGCCGCCGAGGCAGGCCGGGGCATTGAGATCAACACCTGGAAGGGCCAGACCCTGGCCGAATGGGGCCCGGTGCTGGACCTCTACCGCCAGGCCGGCGGAGAGATCGTCACCGTGGGCTCCGACGCCCACGCGCCCGCGCCTCTGGGCCGGGGAGTGAAGGAGGCCTACCAGCTGCTCCAGGACCACGGCTTCCGCTATGTGGCGGTGTATCATGAGCGCAAACCGGAAATGATCCGGCTAAAATAATACACAGGAGGAATATAAGCTATGATCGCACTGGGTTCCGACCACGGCGGCTACGACCTGAAGGAGCGGGTCAAGGCCTATCTGGACCAAGAGAAGATTCCCTACAAGGACTTCGGCTGTGACAGCAAGGAGAGCTGCGACTACCCCGTTTTCGGCAAGGCCGCGGCGGAGGCGGTGGCTTCTGGGGAATGTGACAAGGGCATTGTCATCTGCACCACCGGCATCGGCATCTCCATCACCGCCAACAAGGTGAAGGGCATCCGCTGCGCCCTGTGCAGCGATCCCCTCTCCGCGGAGATGACCCGCCGCCACAACGACGCTAACATGCTGGCCATGGGAGCCGGGATGGTTGGCCCCAACCTGGCCGAGCGGATCGTCCAGGTCTTCCTGAACACTGAGTTTGAAGGCGGCCGCCACGCCCGCCGGGTGGGTCTCATCACCGACATGGAAAAATAAAGAGAAAAACCGACCGGACTCCCGGTCGGTTTTTGTTGTTCAATAGGGGATCCCTTTTTCGTTACCAAAACAGCTCCGGCTCCTTCCGGGGCCAGGAGAACTGCTCCTCCAGCTCGGTTTTGTGGTAGAGGTAGTTGGGGTCGTCGAAGTATTTGGCCCCCTTGGGACAGTGGCGGACGCAGCGGTTGCACTTCATGCAGGGGCCGGTCATCTCCCGGGCGTTCTCCGGGTTGATGGAGCCAAGAGGACACTGCCGGGCGCACAGGCCGCAGTTGGTGCAGTCCTCGGTGGTGCGGGGCTTGACCTTCAGAATGTTGATGGGGTTCCCGTGGCGGTCCCGGGGGGTGTAGTAGGGGCCCACGGGGTTGCTGCCCTTGACTTTGGCAGAGATAGGGCCGTCTGCCTCTCCCTTTTTCCACACCTGGTCGGCAAAGCCCCCGGCGATGGTGAGATCGCTGGTGTCCGGCCGGCCGGCGGCCTGGGTGCGGGAGAAGGCGTGCTGGCAGGAGAAGGCGGCGGCGGCCAGGGTGGTGAAGCCCCCGGCCTCCAGGGTGAGGGAGAGCTCCATCAGCGCGTCGTCATAGTTCCGGTTGCCGTAGCAGACCACAGGCACTGCCAGCGCGCCATTGCCTTGAACCGAAGCGACGTACTTGATGAGCAGGTTGGGCACCCGGCCGGCGTACACGGGGGTGCCGAAGACCACCAGGTCTCCCTCGCCGAACTGCTTCGGTTCCCGGCGGACCTGGGGAAGGGTGAAGTCGAAGGTTTGCAGGGGTGCGCCGGACTGGTCAGCCAGGCGGCGGGCAATTCGGGTGACCACCTTCTTGGTGGTGTCGGTGGCGCTGAAATAGGCGGCCCACACGGTTTGGATTTTCATGGGCTGGTTCCCCTTTCTGTTGTTTTTGGATTCTTGCTCCCATTATAAAGAGTTTTGGGGAAAAGTAAATAGCGGGCAAATATCCGACGGCTTTTGGTTCTGATGTTGATTTTTTTGCTGTCCTTTCATATAATATAATCTAAATAACCTCTCTGTCGAATGTTGGTATTTTTTGGACAGGGAGAACCGAAAGGGTGGAGTCTATGCGCGTTGGATCGCCGGAACCCAGAAAGGAAAAAAAGAAACCCCGCCGCTCCAGACGCGGTGTGATCATCGGCTGTCTGGTTGTCGCGGCGCTGGTGTCGGTTTACTGCGCCCTGTGCGCGGCGGCGGGCGGCGGCATGATCTATCCCAACGTCTCCGTTTCCGGCGTGGACGTGGGCGGCCTGTCCTGCGAGGAGGCGGAGGCCCGCCTCCAGGAAGCGGTCCAGGCCCAGGAGCCGGACCAGAGCCGGGGCGTGGTGTTCGCCGTAACCACAACGGAAGGGGACGCGGCCAACGTCCAGGTGCCCCTGTCCAGCGTGGTTACCGATTGCGCCGCCACCGCGGCCCGGACCTGGAACGTGGGCAACGGGGAGTCCTTCCTTGCCCGGGGCGGCATCTATCTCCGCTGCCTGGTGGCGGGTATGGAGGTTCTGCCGGCGTACGGAGACAGCCAGGAGCTGGAGGCTATCCTGGACGACATGGACGCCCAGATCGGCCAGGAGGCGGTGGAGAGCGCCTGGGAGCTGGGGGAGACCCAGCTGACCCTTACCAAAGGAGCCCCCGGCTATCTCCTGGACCGGGAGAGCCTGAAAACCGAAATCTTTGAGCGGCTGGGCAGCGGCGAGATCGTAGAGCTGGCCGGGGCAGAGCCCCAGTTCACCGTGGAGCTGCGCCAGGCCCTGCCCCAGGAGCTGGACCTGTCGGCGGTGCTGGCGGAGGTGGAGACCCCCGTCCAGAACGCAGAGTTTAACAAGGCGGAAAAGAAGTTCCAGACCGACCACCAGGGCATCTCCTTTGACGCCCAGGCTGCCCAGGAGCATTTCGACGCCATGGACTGGGGCGCCACGGACCAGGTTGACCTGATCATCACCCAGCCGGAGACCACCGTGCAGGACCTGGAGCCTCAGCTCTACCAGGACACCCTGGGCACCTGCACCACCAACATCTCCGGCACTGCCAACCGGGTGCACAACATCCAGCTGGCCACCCAGTTCTTTAACGGCACCGTCCTCATGCCCGGGGAGGAGTTCTCCTACAACGGCGTGGTGGGCCAGCGGACCGCTGCCCGGGGCTTCTTGCCCGCGCCGGCCTATGTCTCCGGCGCGACCGTCCAGGAGACCGGCGGCGGCATCTGCCAGGGCTCTTCCACCATCTACCTGGCCGCCCTGCGGGCCAACCTGGAGATTGTGGAGCGGTACAACCACGGCTATATCACCCGATATGTCCCTGACGGCATGGACGCCACCGTTTACTACGGGGCCAAGGACTTCCGTTTCCGGAACGACACTCCCTTCCCCTTGAAAATCGTGGGCTCCGTGTCCGGCCGGACCCTGACGGTGAACATCATGGGCACCAAGAGCGATAACATTACCGTTGAGATGACCAACGAGATTACGGGCACCACCGGCTACAACACTGTCTACAAGGTGGACAGCAGCGTGCCCGCCGGCTCCACCCAGGTGAGCGTGACCCCCTACCAGGGGTACACGGTGAAGGTCTACCGGAACCTCTATGAAAACGGCAAGCTGCTGGAGACCAGGCTGGAGAGCAACAACGTATACAAGAGCCGGGACAAGGTGGTGCTGGTGAACCCCAACGACGCCTATAAGTACGGCATCCCAGGCTACAGCAAGCCGGCTCCCGCGCCGGCCCCCGCCCCCGAGACCCCGGCAGAGACCACCCCGCCGGCGGAAACCGGGGTATAACAACCGAAAGGACGCGCTATGAATGAACAATTTCCTCACCGCCGGGAACTGAAGTTCCGGGCAAAACGATGGATGATGCACCCTTCCTGCGTGCGGGTGACCCTGCTGCTGGTGTGCGTTATGCTGGCCTTTTTCGGCATCCGGTATCTGCTGGGGGCCAACCTGACCTACGCCCTGGTGAGCCTGGAAAACTACCAGGACACCGCCACCGGCATCTACTATAACGCCGAGGGCTTCAGCATCATCTTCCGCATGGACCTGACCCAGATGGTTCTGGCCATTCCCCTTACCTACGACCAGCTGGCTGCCTTCCTGGTGGCGGCGGTGGTGACCTTCCTGGTCCTGTCGCCTCTGCGGATGGGGGCCATGGAGCAGTACTGGTCTGTTCTCCGGGGCGGCCAGCCGAAGATCAACCAGGTCTTTCGGTGGTACACCCAGCCCGGGCGGCTGGGCAAGGCCTGGGCAGTGGAGTTTGTGCTCCAGGTGCTGGTGCGCCTGGTGGGCATCATTGCCACCATCCCCAGCCTGTACCTGTACTATACGTTCTACACCACGGTGACCTCCCTGGAGCAGATGAGCACCGGCGCGTCCCTGCTCCAGTCGGCCGCCGCTCTGCTGGCCATGGCAGCGGCTATCTTCTGCTTCTGGCTGCACAGCCTGTTTCTGCCGGTGCGCTACTGTTTGGCGGCCCACCCGGAGTACAGCCTGAAGGAGACCTTCCGCCGGGGCCTGCGGAGCATGAAGGGGTACCGGGGCCGGTTCTTCTGGTACCGGATGACCTTCGCGGTGTGGTTCTTCCTGTCCCAGCTGACCTACAACGCCCTGGACCTGTTCGTGCTGCCCTACACCAGCATGGCCAGCATGCTCTACATCCAGGAGGTGGCCCGGTTCCGGCAGCAGCAGGGAGTCTGACCGAAAAGAGAATACAAATAGCAATCCCTCCCACGGCAAGCCGTGGGAGGGATTGCTCAGCTTGTCGAAAAAGGCAAAGCCTTTTTCGACAAGAGAGGATAGCAGTCCGCTGCGCGCAGGGTCTGTGCGCCAAGGGTGCACAGACCCCACACTTGCGGCCTGAGAAGTATGTTCTCCGCCGTACATGCCGCCGGAGAACATGATTGGATTGTCTTTGCTGCCTGCGGGCAGCAAACTCTGCGAGACTTTTTCAACAGTCTCAACAATCCCTCCCGCGGCAAGCCGTGGGAGGGATTGTTGTGTCCGAATTTTTTCAGGTTGTCATTTTGAAGAGGATACCCACCACGGCGGCGATGCCGACGAAGGACACCGAGGGGAGCTTTTTCAGTTTAGGTAGGTTCATGGCCACCAGCATCACCCCGAACAGGGCGATGGAGGGCCAGTGGAGGGTGAGGCTGCCGTCCCAGGTGAAGAGGGATACGGCACACACGGCGAAGGCCGCCGCGGCGATGAGCCCCACAGAGGCCGGCCGCAGGGCATAGAATAAGCCCTGAATCTTGGGGCTCTGCCACAGGGTGCTCAGCAGCTTGGACACCAGCAGGATGATAAGAAACGCCGGGGTCACCAGCCCCAGAGGGGCGATCATTCCGCCCGGCACCCCTGCGGAGGCGTACCCCACATAGGTGGCCATGTTGATGCCGATGGGGCCGGGAGTGGCCTCGGAAATGGCGATCATGTTGGCCAGGTCCGCCGCGGAAAACCAGCCTGTCCGCTGGGACAGGTCAAAGAGAAAGGGGACCGTCGCCATGCCGCCGCCCATGGAGAACAGGCCCACCAGGAGAAACTCCCAGTACAGACGAAGGAGAATCACCGGTCCGCCCCCTTTCGCAGGGCCTGGCGGGCCAGGCCCACGGCTCCGGCGGCGATCACCAGGATGGCCGGAGAGAGCCCCACAAAGGCCGCCAGCACAAAGGCCCCCAGAAAGATCAGCAGGGTGGGCACGTCCAGCACGGCCTTTTTATAGAGCTTGACCGTGCTGTTGATGATCAGGGCGCATACGCAGGCCCGGATGCCGGTGAGGGCGTACTGAACCCAGGGGTTGTCTGCGTAGGTCCAGAAAAAAGCGGAGATCACCAGGACAATGAGAATGGGCGGGGCCAGGATGCCAAGGGTGGCGCACAGGGCGCCGGACACGCCCCGGGTCCGATAGCCGCAGAAGGTAGCGGTGTTCACCGCGATCACCCCGGGGGTGCACTGGGCCACGGCGTTCAGGTCCAGCAGCTCCTCGTCGGTGAGCCACCCCTTCTTTTCCACCAGCTCCTGCTGGAAAAAGGGGAGCATGGCGTAGCCGCCGCCGAAGCAGCTGGCGCTGATGCGGGCGAAGGTGAGAAAGAGTTCCAGTTTTTTTGCCATGAAAGTCCCTTCTTTGTTATTCAGCGCACAGCTCCAGGATCACCTGGGTGAAGATCTTGGCGGCGGTGAGCAGGTCGCGGATGTTCACCCGCTCATCGGGGCCGTGGAGGTTGGAGACGAAGCCGGGCATGCTGGCCCCGTAGGCAACGCCCCCGGGAATGTCGTGTACATAGGTGCCGCCGCCGATGGCCAGACACTGGCTCTTCTGACCGGTGTACAGCTCATAGCACTTGGCCAGCACCTGGATGAAGGGGGCGTCTGCGGGAACGTGGTGGGGCGGGTCGATCCGGCCCGTGATGGTAAAGCCCGCCTGAGCCATGGCCAGTTCCGTCACCAGCCGGATGCTCTCGTCGGTGCCGCACAGGGGGGTGCGGCTGTCAAATCGGGCCTGGAAGCCGGTGGCATTCAGGTTCAGCAGGGTGAAGGCCAGGCTCAGGTGGCCGGAAAGCTCGTCGCTCTGGGCAATTCCCAAAGCCTGACCGGTAAAGTCCCCGTGGGGGAACAGCCGGGCCAGTGCGCGGACAGCCCGGGAAGAGGGGCAGTCCGCCAGAGGAAGGGCAGCCAGCAGGGCCACCAGGGCGGTCTGGGCGTTGTGGCCCTCCTCGGGGGTGGAACCGTGGGCGCCTTGACCGTTACAAAGGATGTGAACCCCGTCCTCCCGCTGGGTGAGAGAGAAGGTGATGGCCGCCTCTAACCCCAAACCGTCATAGGCAGCCTGAATGGTCTCCAGGGGCAGTCCTGCCACCAACGCCTGGGCCTTGGGGGGGACCATGTTCAGGCGAGGGCCGCCGGTGATGCTCACCACCCGGGGCAGAGCGTCCTCCTCCGGCCAGTCGGCCCCAAAGGTGGGCTGGTAGTGGCCCTTTTCAATGTTGATGATGGGAAAGTCCGCATCGGGGGAGATGGTGTAGGGGGCGTAGGGGTGCTTGTCGTAGTACCAGTGGATGTCCCGGAAGCCGGTCTCCTCGTCGGTGCCGAAGATGAGGCGGGCGTTTTTCTTTAAGGGAATCCCCAGGTCCTTCACAGCCTTCATGGCCAGCAGAGCGGCCACCATGGGCCCCTTGTCGTCGTCGGTGCCCCGGCCGTAGAGAAGGCCGTCCACCACCTTGGGCTGGAAGGCCTGGGTGACCGTCCACCCCTCCCCGGCGTCCACCACATCCAGGTGGCCCAGGATGTGCAGGGCGGTTTCCTTCTCGTTCAGGTCCACAACGCCTACATAGCCCTCCAGGTTCTTCCCGTGCAGGCCCAGCTCTCCGGCCAGAGTCAGGGCTTCCTCCAGGGCGGCGGCGGGACCGGGGCCGAAGGGCATACCGGGCCGGGCCTCTCCCAGGGTGCTGTCAATGCGGACCAGCCGGGAGACGGCCTGAACCAGCTGATCCTCTTTCCCGGCAAAATACTCGTCAATGCGCTGCTTGGTGGTCATGGTGCCTCCTTATCCGGCTGCGCCTCGTCCTCCTCTTCGTCAGAGGGTTTGGCGCTGACCTCGTCCAGATATTTGTAAATAGTGTAGCGGGAGACCCCCAGATGGCTGGCCACGTAGGGCACGGCCCGGCGGTAGGAGAAGGCGTCCATCCCCTTCAGGTGCTCGATGACCCGCAGGCGGTCGGCCTTGGTCATCTCCCGGACGGGCTTGCCCACCCGGAGCATGGCGGCGTCAAAGAGTTCCCCGATGCCGGTGTCCCGGGGCTTGTAGAGGGCGCTGTGGAAGTCTACCTCCGTGTGGATCAGGTCCAGCAGAACCCGGTTGGCGTAGGCCAGGGGGGTAAAATCATAGTTTATACCAAAACCGAAATGGTAGTCCTCTCCCTTGATGGAAAAGGTGGAGCTTTTGGTCTGCTGGCCGCTGGGGGTCACCGCCAGCAGGTTCACCACGTCAGTGTCCAGGTAGAGGTCCTGCTCTACGCCGGTTACGTCCTGGGTGGAGCCCACCGTCCGGCCGGAGACGTGGCCGTTGTAAATAGCCAGCACCGGGTGGAGAGGGTCGGCCAGGTCGTTGATTACGGTTTCGCAGTTGCTGCCGAACATCTCCGCGATGCCCTTGGCCATTCGGTCCAGCATGGAGAATGCTTCTTCGCGGGTCATAAACGTTCACCTCGATAGGAAAGATGGGAGCGAATAACAAAATGCCCTTCCAACGGAAGGGCATTTTGGAAGGCGTCGGTCAAATCAGATTCAGGACCAGGGTCAGAACAATAAAGACCAGAGCGACCCACTTGGTCCACTTTGCCAGCTTGGCGTCCGCAGACTTGGCTTTGTTCTTGGACAGGAAGGACTCGCTGGCGCCGGCGATGGCGCCCAGACCGGAGTGCTTGCCGGACTGGCCCAGGACGAACACGATCAGCACGGCCCCGACCAGGACCTGCAGAATGGAAACGATGGTAACAGCCATAATATAGTATGTTCCTTTCCCTTGTGTGGTTTTGTGCTCATTATGCAAGGCGCTCCGGAAGAAGCGCGCAGTATTACAATCGGCTACCCTGTATCCTAGCATACTCCCCCGGGTTTTGCAAGTGTTTTTTTGCGGAGATCGGGGGAATTTTCCCGGTTATACCAACTTTGGCGGCCCGGCGGTTGATACATTACCACAGGGTGAAGAGGAGCTTTGCCACTTCCGCCCGGCTGACGGGAGCTTGAGGCCGCAGCTGACCGTTGGAACCGCTCACCACCTGCTGGCCCACCAGGCTGGCTACATGGGTCTCGGACCAGGCGGGAACCTGCCCGGCGTCAGAGAAGGCGGAGAGGCTGGCCTGGGCATATCCCTTGGCCTGGGTGCGGCTGAGGATGGTCATGGCCTCGGCCCGGGTGATGGAGGAGCGGGCGTTAGCCCGGAGGGAGCCGTCCGAGCCCTGGCTGCCCTGCATGATGCCCAGCTGGTAGAGGGCTTTCACTGCGTTTACATCCCAGGAGGGGATCTGGCTCTGATCCGCATAGGGCAGCTGGACGTTCTGGTAGTCGTCCAGGTCCAGCCCCAGCCACCGGGCGGTCATCAGGGCGAAGTCACCCCGGGTGATGGAGCGGTTGGGGTAGAAGTAGGTCTGGCTTCCGACAGTGACCCCGCTGATGATACCCAGTTGGTTCAGCCGGCCGGTCATGCCGGCGGCCCAGTGGCCGTTCATGTCGGCAAAGGGGTTGGGGGAAGTTCCCTCCAGAGTGGCGGCCCCCCGGCCCAGGTTGCCGCAGCAGTCGGCGGCGGTGACGGTGACCCGGTGGAGGTCCTTCCCCAGGCCGGACAGGGTGGCGGTGAGGGTGCCGCTGGAAGCGTTAAAGGAGAAGGGGACGCTCTGGCCGTCCACGGTCAGGGTGATCCGGTCCTGGGACAGGGCGTTTTTCGCGTTGTCTGTAATCTTGGCGGTGACAGAGCTGCCCTGGACCGACAGGGAGACGGCGGGAGCCTGGCTGTCCCGGTCCTTCTGGTTGGAGAGGGTCACCTGGTCCAGCCAGAGGGTACCGGAGGTTTTGCTGCCGGAGAGAGAGAGTCCCTCAAAGGAGACCGCCCCGGCGGGAACGGCCCCGGTGACCTGCTTCCAGCCGGTGAAGTTCAGGGTGGTGAGGGCCTGGGTAAGGGGCTGGCCATTCTCGTCGGAGAAGGCGGCGGAGAGGGTGTTGCCCGACTGATCCCCATAGACCCACAGAGAGAGGTACCGGTCAGTATCTGTCAAATCCTGCTGGGCGGCCAGAACGGCGGTACCGCTTTTTAATGTATAGTCCGTTTTCAGACTCTGTCGGCCATACTGGACCTGGTTGGCGGTGTCCTCCAGGGCGAGCTTGGCGGCAGCGGAGGTAAAGTATGTACTGTTTCCCTCAAAATCTGCCAGCAGGGAGACCTGAGGCGGGGCGTTTACGGTAACAGACATAGTCACCGCGTACTTCCCGGCGGCCACTTTGATTTTACCAGTGCCGGAGACGTTTCCTGCGGTAAAGACCCCGTTGGCGTCGATGGTGCCCAGGCTGGGGTCCACGGTCCAGGTGAAACAGGTGTCCCCGCCGGTGAGCCCCACTGTGCGGTAGGAGGCCACAGCGTCCAGATCCACCTTCTGCCCTGGGGTAAGGGTCAGCGTGGAGACATTCTTGCCGGTGGCCTTGTTGGTGACATAGATGGAGTCGGGGGTGTCGTAGACCTGGATGTTGGTGCTGCCGGACACGCCCCCGGACTGGGCGGTGACGGTGTACACCCCGGTTTTGGCTGGAGCGGTGAAGAGTCCGCTGTCGCTGACGGTTCCGTCCTCAGCGCTCCAGGTGACAGCGCCCGGCAGGGAATCCATGGGGTACCAGCCGCTGTCGATGCAGGTGGCGACGCACTGGGTGGTGGCCCCGGCCAGCAGGGTCAGGCTGGTGGGGGTCACATAGAGCCGGGCGGCCTTTCCGGTGGGGTCCAGGTTGGAGACCAGGAAAATGGCGTTGGTCACCGACCGGGAGGTGCCCTCCGAGGGCTTGTTTACAATGGAGGAAGTGCCGTAATCGGGATAGGTGGACACCAGGGTGGTGGAGCCGCCCCCGTCCAGCAGGACCGCTTCGGTGCAGCCCAACTCCGCCAGCCGCTGGGCCACCGCCTGGATGGTGGCCCCCACGCTGTAGCCGCTCTGACGGCCGTCAATGGTGTAGAAAATCACGCTGCCGTCAGCTTTCACCCCCACCGCGGTGCGGGGAGCGGCGGTGGAAGCGTCCAGTCCGCTGGCCACCTTGCCGCCGGAGAGAATCCGGTACATGGCCCCTACGGCACAGTCCACGGAGTTCCAGCGGGTGTCGGCGCTGTAGACCTCCAGGTTCAGGGTGTCCCCGGGTTTGAGAGAGCGGGCCATCTCCTGGAGCCACTCGCCGCCGGTGTTGGCAATGGACAGGATAAACTTCCCTTTGGGGATGGAGGTTGCCCCGGTGGCCTCCACCACCTTCTCCACCTGGCAGGAGACCAGAGAGCCGATCTTCAGGCTGTTGGAGGTGGTGAGGGCAACGCCGTCAGCGCCTTTCACGGCCTGTCCCTCGGTTTTGACCACAGGGGAGAGAATTACGTCTACGCCGGGTTGAGTGTTTTGGGTGGTGGCGCCGAAGTCATCGGTAAATAAGTAGTACCCTCCAGTGGAGCGGATCTTGTTGATATCGGAGATCTTTAAAGAGTAACCTTTAAAATCTGCCCGGAGGGTCAGGTCCGGCTTGCCGATCACGGCGGTGCCGTCTGCTCGGAAGCCCAGGGCGTTTAAGTAAGAGGCGGAGGACCGCAGTATGCCGTCAGTAACCACCAACCCCAGAGGGTCGCCGGTGGCCATCACGAAGTAGTCCCCGTTGATGCCGCTGAGCACCCGGTCGCCGCCCTTTTCCAGGTCCTTGGCCATGGAAGAGACCGTCTGCTTGGCCAGCACCGAGGAGCCGTAGCTCACCTTGGGGGAGACACTGGCGGAGGGCTTGTAGGTCACATAGTTCTCCGTCCGCAGGTCCGAGCGGGAGGCGCTCCACATCACTTCCCGGGTGAGGGAGGTGTCGTCGCAGATGGGAAGGGTGTAGGAATAGATCCGGCTGCCCAGGGCGTCAGAGGCCAGGGCTGTAGGGATGAGCAGCGCTGCGCAGAGCACAAAGGCGGCGGCGCGCCGAAAGAATGTTCGCATGGTAACTCCTTTTCCGTTGGGTGTCTATGGTTGTAATCCCCATTGTAGCACAGAACAGGAGCAGGTGCAAAGGAAAGGGAAATTTGGCTTTTTTCAAAAAATCGAAAAAACCTGAAAAAAGGTGTTGACAAATGGGTCCGCAGGTGGTATTCTATCAAAGCTGTCGCGAGCGACGGGTCAAAAAAGAGAATACGGGGTTGAAAAAGTGAAAAACTTTGAAAAACCTCTTGACAAGCTCTTGGAACTGTGTTAAAATACAATTCCACCCCAGCGAAAAGCTGCGGCGTGCACCTTGTAAATTAAACAACGTAAGACAAAACACGAAGCACCAGAAACGGACATTAAGTTGTCCACAAAGCAGAGCTTTGTGGGGCAACGTCTATTATTTCTTTGAAGCTAATGATTAGCGATCAATGAATTGATTATGACGAGCTTAGCTCGTAATAATACCATTTTATTGAGAGTTTGATCCTGGCTCAGGATGAACGCTGGCGGCGTGCTTAACACATGCAAGTCGAACGGAGAGCTATTGACGGAGTTTT